>CAJASX010000054.1 GCA_903944725.1 uncultured beta proteobacterium | reverse complement strand
TAATTTCCGGCCACCATCGACATCACAGCCATTCGCACGGCAATACCAAAGGTTACTTGTTGCAAAATGACCGACTGTGGGCCATCGGCTACAGCCGATTCAATTTCAACTCCCCGATTCATTGGACCGGGATGCATCACGATGGCATCGGGTTTAGCTAAGGCAAGTCGAGCTTGCGTTAGACCAAACTGCTTAAAGAAGGCCTTGCCCTCGGGTACCTGCCCTTCTGCCATGCGCTCTTTTTGAATGCGCAAAGTCATGACAACATCAACTCCTTTTAGACCCGCCTCCATCTCATGAAAGACTTTGACGCCCAGCATATCTAAATCACTTGGCAACAGGCTCTCGGGCCCAATCACACGAATTTCAGGACAACCTAAAGTAGTTAAGGCGTGGATATTCGATTTGGCGACACGGCTATGCACAATGTCGCCAATGATGGCGACCTTTAAATTCCGAAAGTCGTGCTTGAAATGTCGCATGGTGTACATATCGAGCAAACCTTGTGTGGGATGCTGATGGCTACCATCGCCTGCATTAATCACATGTACAAAAGATGGCACATGTTGAGCGATTTCCATTGGCGCCCGCGAAACATTGTGTCGTATAACTAAGATATCAGCTTGCATGGCAATTAAGTTATCGATGGTGTCGATGAGGCTTTCACCCTTGGCCGTTGAAGAGGTTGAAATATCTAAATTGATCACATCGGCCGACAAACGATTAGCCGCAATTTCAAAGGTAGTACGGGTACGAGTAGAGTTTTCAAAAAAAAGATTGAATACACTTTTACCGCGTAGTAAGGGAACTTTTTTTACTTCGCGCGCAGGGTCGGTAACGCTAACAAATTGCTGAGCAGTATCAAGAATATGCACAATTTGCTCTTTTGGCATACCTTCTAAGGTCAATAAATGGGTGAGCTCACCTGCAGCGTTAATTTGATTGATGATGGGCTGCATATCATTGCTCATGACTTTGTTCCCGCATTGACAGCAGCGCTACGTTCTTCAATTTGAAAAAGAAATTGTCCAGTAGCATCTTTTTCTAAAACTAAAATTTGTTGCTCTGGCAAGTCAATGTACTCAGCCACAAAATCGGCAGCGATTGGAAGTTCACGCTTGCCCCGATCGGCCAATACCATTAACTCGACTTGCGCTGGACGACCAAAATCAAATAATTCATTTAAGGCCGCGCGTACGGTACGGCCAGTTGAAAGTACATCATCAATCAAAATAATATGGGCGCCATTGACTTCAAATGGTAAATAGGTTGGCATCGAGCTAGCACTGCGCATTGCACTTAAACCTTTCTCAGCATAATCATCACGGTGAAAGGCGACATTAATCACGCCAAATTGGGCCAGCTCTAAATCTTTTGCTAAACGCTCGGCCAACCAAGCACCACCGACCGCTAAGCCAGCCAAAAAAATCGGTTGATTGATTTGGGCAGCGCTTAAGTTAGTGCTTGCGCCTACTAAGCGCGCTTGTAATTCATCCAATAATTTGCGGTATAAGACTTCGGCTTTCATTCTTTTATCTACTTCGCTTTGTAAGAGTTTTCGAGAAAATACTGCTCAAGAATTAAACAAGCTGCATGCGAGTCTAATTGATCTTTAACTTGAACAGATAATTCTGGGTCATTTTCGAGTACCGCTGAGGTATAGCGCTCATCGACCCACGTGATGGGCAACGCAAAACGCCCCTGTAATTGTTGCCCAAAGCGTCGCGCCTTCGCAGTCATGGCGTGTTCAGTACCATCGGGGTGGGTGGGTAAACCAACTGCTAAACGCTGCGGTTGCCAATCGTCCAACAGTATTTGAATTACCTCAAAGCGGGCGCCCTCTTGTGTTTGCGTAATGACGGGTAAAGCTTGGCTGGTTTGGGTGAGGGAGTTTCCAATTGCAATACCAATGCGGCGGGTTCCATAGTCAAAGGCCATTACCGTAATGGCCTCAGGCATGCCCTGCCTCTCCCGATAAATGGGATAAATCAAAACCCAAGGATTTGATGGTACGCTGATAACGCTCACCCGATGGGGTATCAAAAATAATATCGACCATGCTTTCACGTGGCAGGGGGACATTGATCCAACCATTTAGGGCAATTTCTTCTTCGAGTTGTCCAGCACCCCAGCCTGCATAACCCAAAGTAAGCAGGAATTTTTTAGGTCCACGCCCTTGAGCTACAGCTTCAAGCACATCTTTTGAGGTGGTCATGGTGAGACCTCCTGGAATTGAGATCGAGGAGGAATAGGCCAAGTCGCTATCGGGCTCGTGCAAGACAAAGCCACGCTCAACCTGAACTGGGCCGCCAAAATAAACCGGTTGATCTAATAAAGGGGCAATTTCTAATTTAAGTTCAATTTTGTCAAACAGACTAGCTAAATCGACTTCAGTCGGTCGGTTGATCACCAAACCCATCGCCCCTCTTTCGGTATGTTCAAAGAGATAAATAACCGCGCCGGCAAAATTGTCATCGGCCATGCCTGGCATCGCAATTAAGAATTGATTGGCAAGATGATCTGCTGAATAGGAGTTCGTAGACGCTGGGTCTGAAGCTGAGAAAGCTTGATTAGACGTACTCATTGACTTTCATTTTAGCAAATCCTAAATCTTTCCGGTAAGCCAATATCCCACTAAACCAACAGTTTCATGTAAAAAATTAGCCCATTGCTGTGCCCCAATGGTGAGATCAAAGCCGGTCCAATCGAGATAACTACGGGTTTGATAGTCCACCAACAAGGGCAAAACCGCAATACCTTGCTTTTTAAAAATTAGTACAGAGCGCAACATATGGCTAGCAGAAGTAAGTAAGATCCATGGCTCGCTTGCCCTACCCGACTCAACGCCTGCCTCAATGAGTAAGGGTTTTAGCATTACCGCGTTTTCATAAGTATTGCGCGAACGACCCTCAAAATAACCACGATGGGCACCTAAACCTTGCTCTTGAATAAGTTGTTTAAAAGCTTGTGCTTCAGGCATACCCTGCGGTGACAAGTCACCTGAATTACCAGCAAAAATATAGGGTAAATTGGGATACAAACGCATTAATTCAAAGGCTTTGGTCACTCGCTCGGCGGCTGACCCTAAAGTGACCTGCTGGCGATCGCTAGTCGTATCGCCATCAATTGCTCCGCCTAAAATTATTAGGCCAGCGACTTTTTCTGACTGTAGGGTCTTTAAATCGGTCTGTGAAATGGCATTTTCTAGAACTCTTAAAGGAAACTCGGACAAGGGTAAGTAGCCAATAATAAAAAAACCCATGAGCGTCAATTGCAAGAAATGCTTACAAAGTGCATATTTCCGCAACGCCAAAAATAAGAAAGCCAATAAAACGCTAAGCAAAATCAAATTCAGTGGTTCAATACAAAATTGGGTAATTTTGCTGGCTATAAAAAATAAGGTGTCCATAGCTCTTATCTTAGTGCATGCTTAGACAGCTAATGGCAATGGCGAAAGGATTTAACCAACAGGTTAAAGGTTTAAGCAAGGCTTGAAATACCTAATTGCCCAATTCGCTCTAAGATAATGGCTATGAGTAATGGATCTTCCCGTAAAGGCCTTGTCTGGTTGCGCCGTGATTTACGCCTCTATGATCATGCGGCACTTAAACAGGCTTTAGTGCAGTGTGAAGCAGTTTTTGTCTGTTTTGTTTTTGATACTGACATTCTCGACCAGCTGCCCGGTCAACAAAGTAATCTTCAGCTCACCCAAAGATCTGCTCGAGCCTCTTCAAAAGCTATGGCACTGAAGTTTGATCGTCGAGTTGACTTTATTTGGCAAAGCTTAGCAGAGCTAGACCTTGAATTACGCAATCAGGGCAGTGGCTTAATTGTTCGCCATGGTCAAGCTACTTCTGAAATTCCTCAATTGGCTCAAGAACTAGGTGTCAACGCTGTCTTTACTAATCACGACTACGAACCAAATGCAATTGCACGTGATTTAGTCGTGGCACAAGCGCTTGCTAAAAATGATATTAATTTTTATGGCTTTAAAGACCAAGTTATTTTTGAGGGCAAAGAAATTCTGACTAATTCCAATACAGTGTTTTCAATTTTTACCCCATACAAAAATAATTGGTTGCGCAGCTTGAGTGAAAAGGCTTTAGCCCCACATGACTGCCTTCCCAAGGCGGGACAATTTGCACGCCTGCCAAAGGCACTAGATTTAGGTCTGCCCTCAATAGAATCAATAGGCTTTCAGCCCACTGGCCTCGAACGGTATCTGCCAGCGGGTAGTAAAGGTGGGGAATTATTTTTAGAAGATTTTTTAAAGCGTATCGATCAATACCAAATGGGGCGTGATTTTCCAGCCATTAAAGGGGTTAGTTATCTGTCAACGCATCTACGTTTTGGTACGCTGTCGATTCGCGGTCTTGTTCGCGAAGCCCACCGTCGCATGTTAGCCGGCAGCTTGGGGGCAACGACTTGGCTGGGCGAACTAATTTGGCGTGATTTTTATTTTATGATCTTGGCTAATCACCCTCGCCTTGCCAATGGCGCAGCCTTTAAGCCAGATTATGACAAGATCGTCTGGGAAGATGGGGCTCACGCGCAAAAATTATTTACTGCTTGGTGTGAAGGCAAAACAGGTTACCCATTGGTTGATGCAGCTATGCATCAACTCAATCACAGTGGCTATATGCATAACCGTTTGCGTATGGTGGTGGCAAGCTTTCTTACCAAAGATTTAGGGCTCGATTGGCGCTGGGGAGAAGCTTACTTTGCTACCCACTTAAGCGATTTTGAATTTGCCTCAAATAATGGTGGTTGGCAATGGGCCTCATCATCGGGCTGCGATTCACAACCGTATTTTAGAATTTTTAACCCGATTACTCAATCAGAGCGCTTTGATGCACAAGGCAACTTTATTCGACGCTACTTACCAGCATTGGCTAAACTATCGAATAAATCGATACATGCGCCATGGTTGGCTGGGCACCTTGAACTTGAAGCAGCAGAAATTTTGCTCGGTCGTGATTATCCAGAGCCAATTGTTGATCATGATGTCGCCAGAAAAAATACCTTAATTCGATATAGCGTAGTAAAAAAAATCACTGCGTAAGGCTTTTACATTAAATCATTAGAATAGCGCTATGACTAAAATTTATGCCGTGGGCGATTTACAAGGATGCTCTGCTCAACTCGATGAGTTGGTGAGCATCATGCCTGACAATGCCAAGCTCATTTGCTTGGGCGATTTAGTTAACCGTGGCCCAGACTCATTGGGTACTTTGCGGCGACTAAAGTCATGGCAAGAGGCTGGCAAGGTGGAGTGTATTTTAGGCAATCACGACCTCAACTTATTAGCGCGTGATGCAGGTCTGCGCGGGCCTAAGGCGCTCGATACCCTCGATGACATACTTAATGCTCCCGATCGAGCAGAGCTAATTGACTGGCTACGGTTTCGCCCCATGGCCCTCAGTAATGGCAAAGCCTTATTTGTGCATGCTGGCGTCTTACCGCAATGGGATTTACAGCAAACCCTAGAATGCGCTCATGAAGTAGAAAAAGCCCTGCGCAAAAAAAATAATCGTGATTTTTTAGCCCATATGTATGGCAATACCCCTAATCAATGGAAGTCATCTCTCAAAGGCGTCGATCGCTTACGGGTAATGACTAATGCTTTTACCCGTTTGCGTTTTTGTACTCCACAAGGGCAAATGGAATTTGATAGCAGTGAAGGGGTAGCCACTCCACCTTTGGGTTGCATGCCCTGGTTTAATGTGCCCAACCGCAAAACCCGTAATATTCAAATCTTTTTTGGTCATTGGTCAACCTTAGGCTTGCTGGCGCGTAAAAATACTATTTGCCTCGATACAGGTTGTGTTTGGGGTGGCAAACTAACTGCAGCAGAAATTCAAAGCAAAGGTACAAAGCTCGATTTGCTTACTGTAGACGGCTATGATGATCCGATGAAAATATAAGGCTCTTAAGCGCTTACAAGGTTTTCATGGCTTTATCGGTAGCTACTAAAATTTCATCAATAACAGCATTATCATGCGCAATTGAAGTAAAACCAGCCTCATATGCTGAGGGTGCTAAATAAACGCCTGCATTTAGCATCCCATGAAAAAATTGTTTAAATTGGTCTAGATTGGTTTGCGTTACAGCTGAATAGGAGGTGGGCACATCGTTAGCAAAATAAATTCCGAACATGCCACCAACGCTATCTACTGATAAAGGAATGGCGTGTTTTTGTGCGACGGCTTTTATGCCAGTCATCAGCTTCGAAGTCTGCGTGCTTAAGCAATCAAAAAATCCAGCACGAGAAATAATTTCTAGGGTCTTTAAGCCTGCCGCTACCGCCACAGGATTACCCGATAAGGTGCCAGCCTGATATACATTGCCTAGAGGCGCTAGCTTTGCCATAATGTCTTTTTTACCGCCAAACGCGGCCATGGGCATGCCGCCACCCATTACTTTTCCTAAACAGGTGAGATCGGGAATAATGCCTTGCAAAGATTGTGCACCGCCCAGCGCCACGCGAAAACCCGTCATGACTTCATCGTAAATTAATACGCTGCCATATTGCTCAGTTAAATTACGCACTGCTAATAAAAATTCTGGTGCCGGTCGAATTAAATTCATATTGCCAGCAATGGGCTCTAGGATTACTGCGGCAATCTTATCGCCATGACGTTGGAAGGCTTCTTGTAAAGCGGCACTATCGTTATAAGGTAAGACTAAAGTATGTTTCACTACATCTTGTGGCACACCGCTAGATGACGGTGCATTTTGGGTTGAATCGGCAAAGGTTAATAAGCCTGAGCCCGCTTTAACTAAAAGGCTATCGGCATGACCGTGATAGCAGCCTTCAAATTTAATAATTAGATCGCGACCAGTAAAACCACGCGCTAGACGTAAGGCGCTCATGGTGGCTTCGGTGCCACTTGAAACCATCCGCAATTGCTCGATACTGGGGACAAGCTCACAAATGCGTTCAGCCAATTCAATTTCGCCAAGCGTGGGTGCGCCATAACTAAAGCCCGTAGCTGCTGCTTTTTGGACCGCTTCGACTACCTCTGAATGAGCATGCCCAGCAATCATCGGACCCCAAGACATGATTAGATCAACATATTTTTTGCCATCGGCATCCCAAAAATATGGCCCCAAGGCTTTTTGAATAAAACGTGGCGTGCCACCCACTTGCCGAAATGCCCTGACAGGTGAATTGACCCCACCAGGAATAGTTTTTTGCGCCCGCGCAAATAGAATTTCGTTTTGTGTCATTAAATTGCCATCATCTCAAAATCATCTTTACGAGCACCGCATTCTGGGCAAGTCCAGTTCATCGGGATATCTTTCCAAAGGGTGCCTGCAGCAATACCATCGTCTGGCAAGCCAGTGGCTTCGTCATACACCCAACCACAAATAAGACACATATAGGTTTTCAATTCCATCTACTCCAAGTATTTTAAATAATACGATTTATTTTTTGGATTACCGCGGGATTACTCTTGAGTTACTGCAGAATTACTTTACGGCGGATTCATTTTAAAACGAAATAGGCGACACTCGAGTGCGCCGTTAAATAAAGGAGTGCGGCGTGACTCTTTGATGCGTAATTGGCCGGGCAAGGCCATATCAGCAGTTAGTACAAAGACGTCCCAACCCCCAAAATCATCTTTTAAGTGCCGTCCAAATTGCTGTAAGAATAGTGCGAATTGGGGATCTAACTCGGCCTGGGCTTGTAAAGCTTTAAGTGATTCTCGACTCGAGCGTTTAGCGCCTTGTCGACCAGTTTCGGTATTCGCTGCGTAGTAGTCGTTATCGTCATCGCGATACTCGCTCTCGCCATCACCGCGACCGCCTTGAATTGCCAGACGCTCACCATAAGGCGGGTTTAATAGCATCAGCGGTTCGCCGATCGATCCTAACATCGCTGGTGGCTTACTCACTAAAGCATCAACCTGACGCACCACGGGTAGGCCTGGTAAGTGCGCACGCTGCCAATTGCCTTTACACATACTGACTAGCTGCTCATTGATATCGCTACCGCTAATAAACAAACTTTGCGTGTTGGGAAAGCGTTTTTGTGCTTCTACCATTTGCGCTAAAGCAGCTTGACAGACATTTTCCCAGTGCTGCAATTCATTTTGTGTCAAAAATGGTTTCAAACGCTGAAATCCAAAACCATGCTCAACATTGACTAGAGGGCGATATGCTAAGCGACTCGGCTGGGGCGTCGCTTTGCCTTGTCGCTCATATAAGCCAGCGCGAATTGCTCCAGCTGGCACGCTTAAGGCGACTTGTGCAGCTTCAATTAAAAAGGTACCGCTACCGCACATCGGGTCGAATAAAGTTTGCCCTGCCTGCCAGCCAGAAAGCCTTAAAATACCTGCTGCCAAGTTTTCTTTTAATGGCGCCTCACCTTTCTCGTCGCGCCAGCCTCTTTTAAATAATGCCTCTCCCGATGTATCAAGATAAACAGTAAGCTGCGTTGCAGTTAAATGTGCTTGCACCCGTACATTGGGAAATGCGGTATCAATATTTGGGCGGTCGCCACTGACTTCACGTAGGCGATCGACAATCGCATCTTTAATGCGCAAGGTAGCGAAATTTAAACTTTTTAAGGGCGAACGATGTGCTGTTACATCAACCCGTAAAGTTTGTTGCGCGCTAAACCAGTCTTCCCAAGCTAAGGCACGAGTTAAGCGATACAAATCATCCTCTTGGCGATAACTTGCTTCAGCAAGTTGTAGTAATACCCGACTAGCAATGCGTGAATGTAAGTTCAAGATCATCGCACCAGCCAAAGGAGCTGCTAAACCAACCCCCCCAGTTGGACTAGTTGGGCTTGGATCAATTAACCATGGTCCCAAAGCTTGAGCTGTAGGCATTTGGGCAATGGCATTTAACTCTTGGGTTAAGACGCCCTCAAGACCGCCTGGGCAAACTACGAAAAATCGCATGGGTATCGCATTAAATAATGCCTAATTTAAAAAGGTTTAATCACAACTAGTGCAACCACAATAATCAATAAAATGACTGGCGCCTCATTAAACCAACGGTACCATTGATGCGAATGGGTATTAGTGCGCAACCGAAACTGTTTCAATAATTTTCCACAGGCATGGTGATAGCCCAAAATAATTAAAACAAAGAAAAATTTAAGATTCATCCACACCATACCAGCACCAATGCCAAAATAAAACCAGAGTAGTAAGCCCAAAATAAGCGCTGGAATCATTAAGATCGTTATAAATCGATAGAGGCGCCCCGCCATACCCAACAAGCGTTCATAGGCGGTAGGATCAGTTTCGCTCGCTAAATTAACAAAGATGCGGGGTAAATAAAACAGGCCTGCAAACCATGATGTAATCAAGACGATATGGAAAGTTTTAGTCCAAAGATAGGCGTTACCCATATCACCTTAACTACGAATTTCGCCATGACCCATCACCACATATTTTAGTGATGTAAGGCCATCAAGGCCAACCGGTCCTCGTGCATGCAGTTTGTCATTCGAAATACCAATTTCTGCGCCAAGACCAAACTCAAAGCCATCGGCAAACCGAGTGCTGGTATTTACCATGACGCTTGCACTATCAACTTCGCGTAAGAAGCGTTGGGCATGGGCCTCATTTTGGGTCAGAATGGCATCGGTATGCTTGCTACCATAGTGCTCAATGTGTTCAATCGCTTCATCTAAGTTGGCTACGGTTTTAATCGACAAAATAGGGGCTAAATATTCGGTATGCCAATCTTCCTCTTGGGCATCAACTAAATTTTTAAAGTTTGCTGCTTCAAGGGTTTGGCGAGTAGCTGCATCAACCCGCAGCTCGACGCCCTTGGTTTGATAAATACGACATAAATTGGGTAAAACCTGAGGAGCGATGGTGGCATTAACTAGCAATGACTCCATCGTATTGCAAGGTGCATAGCGTTGTGTTTTAGCGTTATCGCAAACCCGTATCGCCAACTCAAGATCGGCATCAGCATCAATATAAATATGACAAATACCATCAAGGTGTTTAATCATAGGCACCCTAGCCTCGGCCATTAAGCGAGCAATTAAGCTCTTGCCACCGCGCGGCACAATCACATCGATATAGTCATTCATAGTGATCATTTCACCCACGGCACTACGATCGGTTGTACTCACGACTTGCACCGCATCGGCTGGCAATTTTGCGGCACTTAAACCCTGTTGAATTAAGCTAGCTAAAAAAGTATTGGATTGGATTGCTTCAGAACCCCCACGCAAAATTACTGCATTACCTGCCTTTAAACAAAGTGCTGCGGCATCAATCGTGACATTCGGACGGGACTCATAAATTATGCCAATAACCCCTAAAGGTACGCGCATTTGTCCTACCTCAATGCCTGAAGCCTGTTTTTTAAAAGGGGTAATGTGACCAATCGGGTCAGTTAAAGTGATAATTTGCTCAAGCCCAAGCGCCATGGTTTCGATTGATTTTTCACTCATGGTTAAACGATCAATAAAAGCAGCATTGTGACCATTTTTTTGCGCACGCGCGATGTCTAGCCGATTAGCCGTAAAAATAGCAGGTGCTTGCTGACGAATAGCATTGGCAATTTCGGTAAGGGCCTGATTTTTTTGAGCCGTACTGGCTCTTGCCATAATGCGGGCAGCAATACGTGCGCGCTGGCCAATGCCTTGCATGAGCGCTCGGATGGTTTCTTGGGGTATTGCGCTGGCTTGCACTCTGTCCTCTTTTTAGCTACTAATTATCTTTAATACCCTAATTATTCACTATCTGGCTTGCACAGCTGAAATTGGGGCTAACGCAGCAAATTACCGACTAAGCGCAAGCCATCCCAAGGGTCTGCCGGCAATTCAGCAGCCGAAAGCCCTTTGGCTTGTCGGTCAAGCCCAGCGGCAACCTGTATAGCGCGCCATAGGGCATGAGTGCCAATACGACGCAGTGCAGCGGGGTAGAGTTTTTCTCGTGCCCCCCAAATACGATAGGTTTTCAGTAATTGTTGAACCGACTCACCGCTCTCGGAGGCTATCTTAAACTTCGCCAGCAAACGCAATTCTTCAGTTACGCTCCATAAAATTAGAGGTAATGGCTCACCCTCACCCTTTAAACCATCAAGCATGCGATTAAGACGTGCTAAATCGCCTGCCAACAGCGCTGCGCTTAATTCAAAAATATCGTAACGGGCCACCTTCAAAATAGCCACCCGAATTTCTGCTTCGCTTAATTGGCCAGCGGGATACAACAAGCCTAACTTCTGAATTTCTTGATGTGCTGCAATTAAATTACCCTCGAATTGTTCAACCATAAATGCTAAGGCGCGCTGCCCGGCAGGGCCTGCCTCGACCGTTTGGCCCTGATTTTTTAAACGTCCCAAGATCCACTGGGGCATATGGGTTCGCTCAATTGTATCGATTTGTACTGCCATGCCAACAGCATCGAGTGCAGTAAACCAAGCGGCAGTTTTAGTTTTTGCGTCGATTCTTGGTAAAACAATGCACACTACCGTATCGGGCAATTCACCACTATTTTGTTGCGCAACAATTTGAGTAGCAAATTGTTTTAAGGCTTCCGCGCCATCGCGTCCTGGTTTACCGCTCGGAATACGTAACTCAAGCCAGCGTTTATCGCCAAATAAAGACATGGTCTGCCCGACGCTGAGTAAATTTCCCCAATCGAAAGCACGTTCGTGCATGAAAACCTCGCGCTCGGTATAGTCGAACTTTTTTGCCGCTGCACGCAATTGATCCATTGCTTCCATGACTAATAGCGGCTCGTCTCCCGAGAGCACATATAAACTCTGTAAGCTAGTTTTGTTGCGTCCAGTTACCTGCATGGCTTCACCTGCCACTAAGGCACTAATATGCGTGGATAAGGCATCCATTTTGATCATACCAACGACTACTCTTAGGGCTTGGTTGGCATAACAGGAGAAGCTGGACTTGGTGGCGCTGCGGGTGAAGTTACTGCTGCTGCAGGCGCCGCCACGGGTGGCTGCAACATGCGTGCTGAAGCCGCAACTCGACGGAGCATCTGTAAGGCTAGATCACGACGCATTAACTGTAAAAACTGTTGTTGTTGAAAATCAGCTGATAAAACAGTTGATACTGTGAAATCCATATCACGTGTGACATAAATTTCTGCTTCAGGAACAATTTCTACACCGGTGGTTTCAAAAGCCCTAAAATTTACGCGAGTTGTTAGGCGATACGCGGTAATCTGCCCAGTAGCGTTATAAGTCAAAATATCACGTGAGTTGAGTTCGCTCACAATTTCTAAAATTAAATCGGCATCTCGCGCATTGCTTACGATTTTGGCATTGCTACCAGTGGTAATTGCAGTTTCTAAATCGGCACGCAGACCAACTGAAACTGGGCCACTGATATAAATGGCTTTAAAGGGCAAATTGACTGCCCCACGAATCTTGAAACCGCACGCACCTAAGCCAAATAGGCTTGTACCGAGCAATACTGGACCACCCAATAAAAGACTCAGGGCTTGGCGACGCATTAGTAAGGTCATAGTCTTCATCCTAATCGACATTATCAGCGCTAAGCAACAATGTTCACTAAACGGCCTGGAACCACAATAATTTTTTTCGCCGGCCCACCATTTAAGATACGCACCGCTGCATCAGTCTGTAGAGCGACAGCCTCAATTTCTGTCTTACTTGCATTCACTGCCACCCGAATTTCTCCGCGGTGCTTACCATTGATTTGTAACACTAAGATGGTCTCAGTTTGGATTAAAGCACTTTCGTCAACCGTTGGCCAAGGAGCATCTAAGATTACGCCATGCACCTTGGCATAAGCCAACTGTTGCCACAAGACATGCGTAAGATGCGGCACAATCGGATAAAGAATTTTTAAGAGTATTTCTAAGCATTCTGCCATGACGCGCGGACTTAGCTGATTTTTTTCAGCATTGCTTTTAATTGGCTCAAGTAAATTCAGCATCTTCATTGCCGCCGAAACTACCGTATTATATTGTCGCCGCTGATAATCAAAATGGGCTTGCTTTAAGATGGTGTGAATATCGCGCCGCAACGCTATCTCAGCTGCTGTGTAGGGTTGTTTCTTTGCCTCGGTTTGAGCAAGATTATTGACTGCTGCAATACTGCTAGCCTGACTATGAGCATAAAGCCATAAGCGCCGCAAGAAACGGGCTGCGCCTTCGACACCTGCCCCTGACCATTCTAGTTGTTGCTCGGGCGGGGCGGCAAACATCGTGAATAAACGCGCGGTATCGGCTCCGTATTGATCGATCAACGCTTGTGGATCGACCCCGTTATTTTTACTCTTAGCCATTTTCTCGATGCCGCCAATGATCACCGAAGTAGCTACCTGAGTACTTGACTCAGCTGATTCTGTGCTAGTTTTTAAGCGTGCGCCCGTGGGTCGCCCCTTTTCATCTAGGGTTAATTCAACATCAGCTGGATTGCGCCAAATCTTTTTGCCTGCCGTATCTTCGGTGTAATAAGTTTCATTTAAGACCATTCCTTGGGTCAACAAATTTTGAAAAGGTTCGGCAAATTTAATTAAGCCCAAATCGCGCATCACCATCGTCCAAAAACGTGCATAGAGTAAATGTAAGATTGCATGCTCGATACCGCCAATGTACTGATCCATTGGCATCCAATAGGCAGTGCGTTCATCAACCATAGTTGGTGCATTGGGGCTGGCATACCGCATGAAGTACCAAGAAGAATCGACAAAGGTATCCATCGTGTCGGTTTCTCGACGGGCCGGCTTGCCACATTTAGGGCAGGTAACCACTAAAAAGGAACTGTGTTTATTAAGTGGATTACCACTGCCATCAGGCACACAGTCTTCTGGCAACACTACTGGTAAGTCGGCTTCTGGAACAGGTACTGTGCCACAACCCGGATGTTGGTCATCACCACAATGAATGATTGGAATCGGCGTACCCCAATATCGTTGCCGCGATATACCCCAATCGCGTAAGCGATAGGTGGTTTTCATTTCGCCTAGGCCTTTTGCCAATAAATCGGCTGCTACTGCTTTAACCGCTTGCGCATAAGTCATCCCGTCATATTTACCGCTATTCAAACAAACAATACCGTCCTTTTGCGCGTACCAATCTTGCCAATGACTTAAATTAAAAAGTGTTGACGGGATTTTTAAAGCAATTACTTGTTTAATAGGTAAGTTGTACTTCAAGGCAAACGCAAAGTCGCGCTCATCATGAGCAGGTACGCCCATAACTGCGCCATCGCCATAACTCATTAATACATAATTACCAACCCACACGGGGATGGGTTCATGGTTTAGGGGATGCGTGACATATAAGCCAGTAAACATGCCCTCTTTTTCTTGAGTTGCTAAATCGGCTTCAATGACACTGCCTTTTTTACATTTTTCAATAAAGGCTGCTAATACAGGATTATTTTTGGCCGCCATAGCTGCCAAGGGGTGCTCTGCAGCAACCGCACAAAAAGTGACACCCATAATAGTGTCTGCACGGGTGGTGTACACATACAATTTGCCATCCAAAATTGGCTGATGGTCTGAGTCGGTAATTTCGTGCAAGAAGGCAAACCTTACACCGTGGCTCTTCCCGATCCAATTTTCTTGCATGGTTTTGACGCGCGCAGGCCACCCTAAATCATCAAGACCACTTAGCAGTTGATCAGCATAGGCTGTGATATTAAGGTAATAGCCTGGGATTTCACGTTTCTCAACCAATGCGCCAGAGCGCCAACCGCGACCATCAATTACTTGCTCATTAGCCAATACCGTTTGATCGACTGGATCCCAATTAACAATTTGGGTTTTACGATAAGCAATGCCTTTTTCGAGCATCTTTAAAAATATCCATTGGTTCCAGCGGTAATAGTCTGGTTGACAAGTGGCTAATTCGCGCGACCAATCAATTGCCAAACCCATCGCCACCATTTGCTTTTTCATGTAAGCAATGTTTTCCATGGTCCACTTCGCTGGCGGTACATTATTTTGCATTGCTGCATTTTCAGCGGGCATCCCAAATGCATCCCAACCCATTGGCATTAAGACGTTGTAGCCCTGCATGCGTAATTGACGCGCCAACACATCGTTAATAGTGTAGTTACGCACATGGCCCATATGTAATTTGCCAGATGGGTAGGGCAACATCGAGCAGGCGTAGAACTTTGGCTTTGCTTGACCAGAAGCATTCAGGGCGTGTTCAGTTACGATGTACGCCTTGCTAGCCTCCCAATCGGCTTGCGCAGCGGCCTCAATAGCGCGGTAATCGTAATCCTGACTCATTGTGTGGGGCTTTTATATCCCTAGTACATCTTGCATATTAAATAAGCCAAAGGTTTGGGTTTGCAAAAACTGGGCGGCCCGTAAAGCACCCTGTGCATACGATTGACGGCTAGTTGAATGATGACTAATTTCAATGCGCTCGCCCTCGCCAATAAAAAACACACTGTGATCGCCAACAATGTCACCACCACGCATCGTCGAAAAACCGATACTGCCCAGCTTGCGCTCGCCAGTATGACCTTCGCGGGCATAAACCGCTACGTCGGCTAACTTTTTACCCAAGGCAGTAGCAATTACCTCGCCCATTTTCAGGGCAGTACCTGAAGGGGCATCTACCTTATGACGGTGATGCGCTTCACTAATTTCAATGTCATAACCATTACTGAGTAAGCGTGTTGCTTCAGTTAATATTTTGAGGGTTGCATTAACGCCAATACTCATATTGGGCGCCATGACAATCGCAATTTTTTTCGTTGCAGCGCTAATGGTAGCAAGTTGCTCTTCTGAAAAACCAGTGGTGCCGATCACCATTTTGACCCCTGCTTGAAGGGCAAATGTAAGATGATGCAAGGTACCATCGGGCCTAGTAAAGTCGATTAAACAATCGGCTTGTCTGATCCCTAGGGCTACATCAGCAGTAATGCTAATGCCTGTTTTTTTTCCTAAAAACGCCCCTGCATCTTCGCCTATCTGCGGGGCATTGGTGTGCTCTAAGGCACCAACCAACTCGAGGTTTGGGCTTAATAAAATGGCTTCAATTAGCATGCGGCCCATGCGGCCGGTAGCGCCAGCAATAGCAATTTTGATTTTTGGCTTGGTCATAGGCTTATTTTGCTTGAATATTACTTGGGGGTGCAGTTGGATCAGGCATATCACCAGAACGTATATTGGTGACGACTGGCGTATCGGGTAATGAGGTAATAGGCACTACTCCCGAAGACTGGGCTGCCTTAGCTGCATTAGCAGCTGCATCGATCGCGATTGCTTGAGATAATTCTTTCTCTAAGGGACCAGCCGACTGCGGGGTTCTAAATGGCGTAATGGTGCCTTCTTTGCCGGTAATTGGTCCACCCTGAGATAGGCTTGGCACCAAGATCTCGGGTTCAACCACGGGCGCCGGACCTTTATTGGCGCCCGTTAAATAATCCCAAAAAGAACGCTTCCGCTTAGCGTAGTTATCGATTTCGGCAACTAATTCAGTTTCAGTTGGTAAGGCATCACCCTCAAATTTAATGACTTTATTGTCGACAAAGATAATCGTAACAAGGCGTTCCTTGCTAATTTTTTGCCCTTCACGCTTAAATTCAAATACGTAATCCCAGCGGTTTGCATGAAAATAATCGGCCAATAAAGACGTGCCCATAATTTGCTGCACTTGTTCGCGCGTTAAGCCTAGCTGTAATTTGGCGTACTGCTCACTAGAAATAAAATTGCCCTGCACTACATCGGGCACATAAGGCCTAAAAATGCGATTAACCCAGTCACGTTGGACATTTTCTACGCTCGGAATGCATCCCGTCAGCACAAAACTGCTAGCCAAAGCCCCCATTAGGATGGGGCTCAGGAAAACCCTGAAAACTCTAAAAAAACAGAAAAAACGCATTTGTATGGCAAGCCGTATCATTAAGTGTTTGATTTTAGCGCTTGCTTGATATGAACTACTCTACGACCCCTTCTAACCTGCGTGATATTGGCCTAAAAGCAACTGGGCCAAGAATGAAGATTTTGAACTTTTTTCATCAAAATCCCGGCTCCCACTTCAGTACTGAAGAGGTTTTTATGGCTTTAGCAGAAGAGGATCAAGAAATTGGCTTGGCAACAGTTTATCGGGTCTTAACCCAATTTGAGCAGGCTGGCCTCTTATTACGCAGTCACTTCGAGTCTAGCAAAGGCGATAGCCGAGCAATTTATGAGCTTAATGAGGGCAATCACCACGATCATTTAGTGTGCCTAGATTGTGGTCACGTGGAAGAATTTGTTGACGAGGCAATTGAACGGCGCCAAAAAGACATTGCTAAAAATCTCGGTTTTAAATTGCAGGAACACGCCTTAGCGATGTACGGGCATTGCCAAAAAAAGAACTGCCGTAATAAATTAAAATAGCTGCTGCAGTAAAGGCTGCATAGTACTGCTGCAAACAGGAATTGCTGTGGTGCTACCTAACAGCCATGAGGGCTTCTGCGGCATTTAGCATTTGAGTAGAATAACCCCACTCGTTGTCATACCAAGCTAATACCTTCACTAATTTACCGTCCGCTGAAACCCGTGTTTGGGTCGAATCGTAAATACACGGGCGGGGATCATGGTTAAAGTCGATAGAAACTAAGGGTAAAGTATTAAAACCCAAAATACCCTTTAATTCGTTTTCACTCGCGGCTTGCAAGATGGCATTGACTTCAGCCAGGGTGGTTGCGCGCTTAGGTACAAAAGTAAGGTCGACTACCGACACATTAATGGTGGGCACTCGCATGGCAAAGCCATCAAAGCGCCCTACCAATTCGGGCAAAACCAAACCAATGGCTTTTGCCGCACCAGTTTTAGTTGGAATCATGCTACTTACCGCTGAGCGGGCACGGCGCATATCCTTGTGATAGACATCGGTTAATACTTGATCATTCGTAAAAGCATGAATGGTAGTCATTAGGCCAGATTCAATGCCGATTTTTTCGAGCAAAGGCTTTACTAATGGCGCCAAGCAATTGGTTGTACAACTAGCATTAGAAACAACAATATCAGTGGGCTTTAGGATTGCTTGATTTACACCATACACAATGGTGGCATCAACATCTTTCTCGCCAGGTGCAGAAATCAATACTTTCTTGGCGCCTTGCTGAATATGGACCAAGGCTTTTTCTTTTGAAGTAAATTTGCCCGAGCACTCTAAAACTAAATCAACACCTAATTCACCCCAAGGGGTTTCAAGCGGATTACGGGTAGAAAACATCTTAATACGATCGCCATTCACAATCATCTCATCACCATCGATGCTAACCAGCAGAGGAAAGCGTCCATGGGCAGAATCATATTGAGTTAAATGAGCATTGACATCTAAACTACCCATGGCATTAATGGCCACAATTTGGATATCGCGTTTGGCATGCTCTTCGTATAGTGCGCGTAAGACCATTCTGCCAATACGCCCATAACCATTAATTGCAATGCGAATTGTCATCTTCGTTCCTTATTCCCTTTAACTAAACGTGCTTAGCAATACATTGCTGTACTGTTTTACTAATTTGCTCAACCGTTAAACCAAAATGAGCGTATAACTCGGGCGCTGGTGCCGACTCACCAAAGGTATCAACGCCATGTACCGCTACACAACCATACTTCCACCAAAAATCGGTGACCCCAGCCTCAATCGCAATACGGGGTACTTGCGGTGGTAAGACTTGCGATTTGTAAGCCGTACTTTGCTGATCAAATAGCGTAGTGCATGGCAGTGAGACCACCCGAATTGATCGGCCCTGCCGTGTAAGGCTAGCAGCGGTTTGTAATGCTAGGCCGACCTCTGAACCAGTAGCCATAATGACCGCATCTAATTTACCCTTACCCTCTTGTAGCACATAAGCGCCGCGTTGAATATGAGCAATTTGCTGTGCATTGCGTGGTACAAAGGGACAATTTTGACGGCTAAAAATTAAGGCGCTTGGGCCATTTTGGCGCTCAAGCGCCGCACCCCAAGCCACTGCACTTTCAGTAGTGTCGCACGGACGCCAGACCATTAAATTTGGTATTAAACGTAAGCTAGCGACTTGTTCGATCGATTGGTGGGTTGGCCCATCTTCACCTAAGCCAATAGAATCGTGAGTAAAGATAAATAACACACGAATTTTCATTAATGCCGCCATGCGAATTGCATTGCGACTGTAATCGGAGAAGGTTAAAAATGTGCCACCAAATGGAATGTAGCCGCCATGTAAGGCGATGCCATTCATGATGGCACTCATGCCAAATTCACGCACGCCATAATTAATATGATTACCCCACTGATTAGCGCGTACGGGTATAGATGCACTCCAATTGGTTAAATTAGATCCCGTTAAATCGGCCGAACCGCCGATTAATTCAGGTACTGCAGGAGCTAAGCCGGTAATGGCATTTTGACTTGCCTTACGGGTAGCAATAGTTTCTGCTTTACTTTGACATAGCGCAATGAAATCGTTTAGTGTCTTAGTAAAGTTTGCGCCAAGCTTGCCTTGCATTCGGCGCTGTAATTCTGCGGCTAATTGGGGGAATGCCTGCCGATATACTGCAAATTGTTTTTCCCAACTTGCTTGTGCAACTTTACCGCGCGCTTGAAAATTCCACGCTTCTGATAAATCTTGTGGAATCTCAAATGGGGCATGAGGCCATTCGAGCGCAAGACGAGTTGCAGTAATTTCATCGGCGCCTAAAGGTGAGCCATGCACTTTATCGCTACCAGCTAAATTAGGTGACCCATGACCAATTGCTGTTTTACAACAAATAAGGGTTGGGTTTTTGCTATGCTTGGCTTGTTGTATGGCTTTTGATACTGCTGCAGCATTATGCCCATCAACATTACGCAGTACATTCCAGCCATAAGCTTCAAAACGCTGTGGGGTATCTTCACTAAACCAAGGGCCCACTTTGCCATCGATTGAAATGCCATTGTCATCCCAAAGCGCTATTAACTTTCTCAGTTTTAATGTGCCCGCTAAAGCACATGATTCGTGACTTATACCTTCCATCAAACAGCCATCACCTAAAAATGCATAGGTGTAGTGATCGACAATATCAAAACCTGGGCGATTAAATTCTTCAGCCAATAATTTTTCTGCTAATGCCATTCCGACTGCATTAGAAATGCCTTGACCTAAGGGTCCTGTCGTTGTTTCAACCCCCGCAGTAATACCAAACTCTGGATGACCTGGCGTTTTACTGTGCAACTGACGAAAGTTCTTTAATTCGCCAATGGGTAAGTCGTAGCCAGTTAAATGCAATAAGGCATACAACAACATCGACCCGTGGCCATTTGACAATACAAAACGATCGCGATTGAGCCACTGCGGATCACTGGGATTATGTATTAAATGCTCATCCCATAATGCCACGGCAATATCGGCCATTCCCATTGGCATTCCGGGATGGCCAGAATTGGCTTTTTGCACTGCATCTATCGCTAAGTGCCGAATAGCATGCGCCATGCGGATTTGCAGCTTGACATTGACTGGGGTTGGCATCGTTAGTATCGGTTTCGCTATATATTAGGTAATGCCTCAATTTTATCTTCCCCAGCCTTGGTCACCCAAAAAACCGATTAACATGCCCGCTGAGTTGGCGCATCATCTGCGGGTACGCCGAATACAAGTTGGTGAAACTGTGGCCATTTTTGATGGTGCTGGCATGGTCGCTAAAGCCACTATTCTTGAGTATAGAAATAAATCTGGGCTGCTTTCACTAAGCGCCATTGGCCTAGATCGACATCGCGAAGCACCTTATGCAATTACTCTAGCGCAAGCCTTAGCAGCAGGCGACAAAATGGATTGGATTGTGGAAAAGGCCGTAGAAACCGGTGCTCAATCAATTATTCCTTTGCAATGTGAACGCTCATTATTAAAACTCATGCGTCCTAGCGATGCCGAGCGCGCCCAAAAACGCCATCTGCATTGGCAAGCCATTGTGCAAGCCGCTTGTGAGCAATGTGATCGTACCGTCTTCCCGACACTAGAACCGATTCAAAACTTTGAGGCCTTTATTGCAAGAAATCAAACTACGGGTTTGAAGTTATTACTAAGCCCTAATGCCCCCGTCGAATTAGTGGATGTTTTAGTTACTACGCCACAGCAAAATTGTTTTTTGCTGATTGGCCCTGAGGGTGGGCATTCGCCAAGTGAGGAAGCTCAAGCAATAGCCGCGGGATATCTGTTGGTTTCGCTAGGAAAGCGGATTCTGCGGACAGAAACAGCTGGCATTGTAGCGATTGCCACCGTACATGCAATCTGGCACTAACGACTTTAGACCCGTTAAGCGAAAGAGTAAAACACGCGGTAGGGTACTCGGCGCTCTGACCAAAAATCAACCGCATCGCGAAAGACATCGAGCAAAGTTTCACGAGCCTCTTTGTCGAACTTTTGCGTACAAGGTAAACCTTCAAGCACCACCACAAAGCCAGGTTGTGGCCCTGCTTTATCTACTAAAGTAGTTAAGGCATCGAGCAAAGGATCAAAATTCTTTGCTTGCTGTTTAGTAAACATATAGGCATTAGCGATCGACTCAAGCACTTCGCCTTTGGTCATTGCCAAAGCGCAGTTGGTATACACAAAGTGTTGCCCAAGCTCGCTAGCGGCCTCCATAAGGTCGTTGGTACGAAAGGCTCGGATCGATTGCACAATATTGGGACGCACACTGCGTAGCATGGCCGGAGGGCCTGCATCCCGAATGGCTAAAGCTGCACGCCAAGAAGCTGTCACTTTTTTCCCCAAAACTTGATTTGCTGCAAAGGTTTGTAAATGTGATAAACCGCCCTGCGCATAAATGCTTGCAGCCGAAGCCTCTATTTCAGTTCGGTCGCTGTTATCCCATTGTTCCGCACGGCTATGGTCTTCTATGCTTGCTGAAGAGTTATTTTCAGGAAGAGTATTCATAATGAGTAGAAGATTAACCCGAACCGGCGATCAAATCAAGTCTAAATATGACTGTTTTTATATAAGTACTTGATTATATTAGATAAAATTTATATGTGAGTACCAGCTAACCTAAGCTTAATGGGGGTATCTAGCGCCCTTAGATCAGCCCTCGGGCATTACTAGCTGCCTCAACAACCGCTAACGTGGTCACATTCACAATGCGTCTGACAGTTGCCGCAGGAGTCAAAATATGCACTGGCTTAGCCACCCCAAGCAATAACGGGCCAATTGCGATGCCGTTGCCAGCAGCTGTTTTTAAAAGGTTATAAGAAATATTGGCGGCATCAATATTGGGTAATACCAACAAATTAGCTTCGCCACGCAATGAAGAAGAAGTAATCGCTCCAGCTCGAATTTCAGGATCAAGCGCGCAATCACCGTGCATTTCGCCATCGACCTCTAGGGTGGGTGCCAACTGCTTTAATAAAGCCAATACTGCGCGCATTTTAAGGGCTGAAGGTGCATCACTTGAGCCAAAATTAGAATGTGAAAGTAAAGCAACTTTAGGCACGATGCCTAACTTGCGTAACTCGCCTGCAGCCATTAAGGTAATTTCGGCTAACTGTTCCGCATTTGGGTCGGTATTAATATGGGTATCCACCAGAAAAATTTGTCGGCCTGGTAAAACTAGGCCACTCATTGCACCATATACCTTAGCCCCAGGTTCATGTCCAATTACTGCGTCGATATATTGCAAATGCGCACTGACATCACTAATCGTGCCGCAAATCATGCCATCGGCAAACCCCTTAGCAATTAAGGTGGCGCCAATTAAAGTATTGCGCCGACGCATCTCTAATTTAGCAAATGATTCAGTAACGCCTTTGCGCTCAGTAAGCTTAAGATAACTCTGCCAAAAATCACGGTAACGCGAATCGCTTTCAGGGTTCACAATTTGAATATCTGTACCAATCTGCATACGTAAACCAAATTTCTCAATGCGGTGTTCGATTACGCTAGGCCGACCAATTAAAGTTGGGGTCACTAAGCCCTCATCCAACATAATTTGTACAGCGCGAAGGATACGCTCGTCTTCACCTTCACTATAGACAATGCGTTTTTGATCGGCTGGAATGCTCTTGGCAATACTAAATAAGGGCTTCATCATCGTGCCCGAGTGATACACAAACTGCTGTAACTGATCACGATAGGCACTAAAGTCTTTAATGGGTCGTAAAGCGACGCCATCATCCATCGCGGCCTTAGCAACTGCTGGAGCAACCACTGTAATCAGACGCGGATCAAACGGCTTTGGAATCAAATACTCTGGGCCAAAGGAAAGGTTTTCATTGCTATACACCGCGGCGACTATTTCGCTTTGCTCGGCTTGTGCTAGCTCTGCCACAGCCTTCACTGCAGCGATTTCCATACCACGTGTGATGGTGGTGGCACCAACATCGAGTGCACCGCGAAAAATAAAAGGGAAGCAAAGAACATTGTTTACTTGATTGGGGTAATCGGTTCGCCCCGTAGCCATCACAGCATCGGGTCTTACTGCTTTTACTTCTTCAGGCAAAATTTCTGGGGTGGGATTGGCTAAGGCATAAACCAAGGGGCGCTCAGCCATTTTTTTAACCATCTCTGGCTTTAATACACCGCCCGCTGATAAGCCTAAGAAAATATCAGCCCCTTCCATTACTTCAGACAAGCTGCGTAATTGCGTTGCTTGGGCGAAAGGGTCTTTTTGAGGGTCCATTAATTCTTTACGACCTTCATACACCACACCGGCTATATCAGTGACCCAAATATGTTTACGCGGTAAACCTAAATCAACCAACAAATCTAAACAAGCTAAAGCAGCTGCCCCAGCTCCTGAAGTAACTAACTTCACTTGCTTAAGATCTTTTCCAACCACCTTCAGGCCATTCAAAATCGCTGCTGCCACGACGATTGCAGTGCCATGTTGATCGTCATGAAATACGGGAATCTTCATGCGAGCGCGTAATTTACGCTCGACCACGAAACAATCGGGCGCCTTAATGTCTTCTAAGTTAATGCCGCCAAAAGTAGGTTCTAAAGCAGCAATAATTTCGACTAATTTATCGGGATCAGTTTCACTTACTTCAATATCAAATACATCGATGCCAGCGAATTTTTTAAATAAAACTGATTTACCTTCCATGACTGGCTTACTGGCGAGCGGGCCAATATTACCCAAGCCCAAAACCGCAGTGCCATTTGTAATTACACCAACCAAATTACCGCGCGCAGTGTACCGAAATGCATTATTAGGATCACGGGCAATTTCTTCACATGCCGCTGCCACCCCTGGCGTATAAGCCAAGGCTAAATCGCGCTGATTAGTAAGCTGTTTAGTGGGGGCGATGGCAATTTTGCCAGGTGTAGGAAACTCATGGTATTGCAAGGCAGCCTCGCGGAGGTCCTTAATTTGTTGTTCTTTGGCATTTTCTGCAGCGCTCATGCAAATTCTCGTTTCGGACTGGGTCTGTTTAGCGCCATTTGGGCTAAAAACCCCTATTCTAGTCCTCTCCCGCTATCTCGTCATTTTGCTCTTCTAGTCATTCTGCCTAGTTAGCACTTGCGCCATAAAATAGCTAGATGACAGCACCAGCCAAACTTCCACTGGGTTCATCCCTTAGTGAATTTGCTTTAATTGAAAGCTACTTTAAGCAAGGTGCTCTAGCAATGGCACAAACCGCTAGGGTCGCTACAAATGAACTTACCACCATTGCGCTAGGTATTGGTGATGACTGTGCCTTACTTCAAACTAATGGTTCTGAAATCTTAGCAATTAGCACTGATATGTTGCTTGAGGGGCGGCATTTTTTACCAGGCGCAAATGCACAATGGCTAGGTCATAAAGCGTTAGCGGTAAACCTCTCAGACCTAGCGGCAATGGGTGCAAAACCTCTTGCCTTTACATTAGCGCTGGCCTTACCTGCTTCTGACACTGTTTGGTTAAATAATTTCAGTACGGGTTTATTTCAGCTCGCTACACAATTTAATTGCCATCTCATTGGCGGTGATACCACCTCTGGCCCGCTGACGATGTCGATCACCATTATAGGTAGCGTCGGCAATCATCAAGCACTACGCCGAGCAGGCGCAAAACTCGGCGATGATATTTGGGTCTCGGGCTGCGTTGGTGATGCACGCTTAGCGCTAGGCGCCCTCCGAAAGGAGTGGTCTATCAGTGATCTCGCCTTAGCTGAGGTCTTACCTCGCATGCATCTACCTACCCCACGGATTGATTTGGGACTAGGCTTAAGATCGCTAGCAAGTGCTGCAATTGATATCTCGGATGGTCTTCTAGGTGATTTACGCCATCTCTTAAGGGCTTCACACTTGGGTGCTGTGCTTGAATTGGCAGCCCTGCCAATTTCAGCTACGCTTGCGAATCAACCGGAAATCATTCGCTGGCAATGCGCTGCTGCGGGGGGTGATGATTACGAATTATGTTTTACTGCAGCGGCTGAGAAACGCGACCAAATAACAGTCTTAAGTCAAACCTTATCACTGCCACTAACCCGTATCGGCTATACCACCATATCTACTGAGGCTAAGATTGAACTCATCGATAGCCAAGGACAAGCCTTAGATGCAAATAAAACAGCGAATTTACTGCGTTCCTTTGATCATTTTGACTAGGCCCTAACTCTAATGACCTTCAATTTACCCAGCACGGGTCAAATTAATCAGCGCCCCCAAGTCTCATTACGCTGGATGCTGCAAACAGGCAACCGCACTTTAGCGCTTGGCTTTGGCAGCGGCTTGAGCCCTTTTGCACCAGGCACCATTGGCACTTTATGGGCTTGGGCAACATTTTGGCTCGGCAACTATTTTTTTTCGGCTAACGATTGGGCCTGGATTATTGCGCTTGGTTTTGTTTTTGGCTGTTGGCTTTGTGGTTCAGTAAGTAAAGAAATAGGTCAGGCCGATTTCGGCGGTATTGTGTGGGATGAAATCATCGCCTTTTGGTTAATCTTATTTTTTATCATGCCCACCAACCCCTGGATGCAAACTGCAGCTTTTATTTTGTTTCGCTTTTTTGATGCTGTCAAACCTGGGCCAATTCGCTTGGTAGATCACTATTTTAAAAAAGATCCATTCTCAGAAAACCACAATTTTTGGCAAACCTCGTGGCATGGTTTTGGCATCATGATTGATGATGTCTTGGCAGCTTTCTTTACACTCTTAATCATTGCATTATTTCAGAAGCTAATATTGTAATGATTACAGAAAAATCGACCGCAAATGCCATTACGCATTTAGCGCAGTTATTAGCCTCGCAATTAAGCCAACATAGTTGGAGCGTAGTGCTAGCAGAATCATGCACAGGTGGCTTAGTTTGCGCTAGTCTTACTGAAATTGCGGGGTCGAGTGCCTGGTTTGAACGGGGCTATATTACCTATAGTAATCAAGCCAAAAGTGAGTGTCTTGGTGTAAGTGCCGAACTCATTGGTTCATTTGGCGCGGTAAGCGAAGAAGTGGCTAAAGCAATGGCGGAAGGTGCCTTGAAAAACAGTATGAGTAACCTTGCGATTGCCATTACTGGTATTGCCGGCCCAACGGGTGGAACTTTCGACAAGCCAGTTGGCACAGTCTGTTTCGGTTGGGCATTCACGCAGCTGACAAATAATCTCAATTCGCCAGCGCTAGTGAAATTAAAAACCCAACATTTTGCTGGTAATCGATTAGCAGTACGAAATCAAGCTTGCGCCTTTGCACTGCAAGGCGCTGTGGATTTAATTCATCCAACCTTTACGACGAAAATACCATAAGGGAATAATCGCTGAAATCACCATGATGCCAATGGCCATCGGATAACCCAGTTCCCACTGTAATTCAGGCATAAAGCGGTAGTTCATACCCCAAATGCTCGCTAATAAAGTGGGTGGCATTAGTGCCACTGAAACCACTGAGAAGATCTTAATAATCTTACTTTGATTCAAATTAATAAAACCTACTGTTGCATCCATTAAGAAGTTAATTTTATCAAATAAGAAAGCGGTGTGATTTTCTAATGAATCAATATCACGCAAAATTTGACGGGCTTCTTCTTGTTGCTCATCGGAGAGTAATTTACTACGCATCAGAAAAGATAAAGCGCGCCGCGTATCCATCACATTACGGCGAATGCGCCCATTGGTATCTTCTTCTTTGGCAATGGTTTCAAGTACATCCGCGGCATCCGCATCGGTAATCTCATCAGATAAAACTTGCTTACCAGCGAGCTCTAAATTTTCATAGACCTCTTCTAAGGCGTCGGCCGAATATTCGGCATCGGTGGAATAAAGGTCTAATAAAACATCTTTCGCATTACTGACTGAGCCTGGACGTAAGCGGGCCCGAAGCCGCACTAAACGGAAAACCGGCAAATCTTCATCATGAATCGAAAACAGGACATTTTTTGTGAGCACAAATGCTACCCGCACGTTACGCGAGGTTTCGTCTTCATCTAACAAGAAGTCAGTACGAATATGCATATGGCCATCATCTGCCTCAAAATAACGCGCAGATGCCTCCAGGTCACCCAAATCATCGAGCTCTGGCAGAAGCACATCAAAGGCCTCTTTAATCCAGATGAGCTCTTCCTCTTCGGGATCAACCACATCAATCCAAATAGGATTGACGTGCTGGAGTAGTTCATTGCGATCTTCGACTTGCTCTTGAGAGAGTCGACCGTTTTGCAGGACGAACAAGTTGATCATGGTGAACTCCTAAGGAATGCGCTAGTTTATCCTATGAGCTATGACAAATTCTCTAAATGAACCATCTCCTTTATGAAATCAAATTCAGTCAGCTTTATTGAGCAAATTCAGGTAGCTTGGGCAGCGCAGGAAAGCCTGCTGTGCGTAGGCTTTGACCCTGATCCAAGGCGCTTGCCGGCCTGCCTAGTCGGCCAAAACCAGGCAATCTTTACTTTTTGTAAAGAAATAGCTGATGCAACTGCCGATTTAGTTTGTGCCTTTAAGCCTCAATTTGCCTACTTTGCCGCCCAAGGGGCTGAACTGCAACTAGAAAAGTTGATGCAATACCTGAAAAAAACCTATCCCCATATTCCGCTTATTCTTGACTCTAAACGAGGTGATATCGGTAGTACCGCCGAACAATATGCTATTGAGACCTTTGATCGCTATGGAGCCGATGCGGTGACCGTTAGTCCATACTTAGGACACGACTCGGTTGAGGCTTATTTACGCTACACGGGTAAAGGAGTGATTATTTTGTGTCGCACTTCCAACCCTGGTGGTGCCGACTTGCAAGCCTTACCCGTAATGGGCAAAGAAACCCCCGAGCCTCTTTATTTGCATGTAGCTCGCTTAGCAAGCCAAGAATGGAATACCTCTGGACAAGTTGGGCTAGTAGTCGGCGCTACCTTTCCAGAAGAAATTACCCGAGTACGGGCCATCATCGGTAATATGCCCTTGTTAATTCCAGGTATTGGAGCACAAGGTGGAGATATCGAGGCGACTGTAAAAGCGGGGCAAATTGCAAACCAGCCGGGCACCGGCATGATTATTAATTCATCCCGGGCCATTTTGTATGCCAGCGCTGGAGCTGATTTTGCTGACGCCGCCCGAGCGGCTGCTCTAAAGACTCGCGATGCCCTTAGGGTCGCGGTAGCACAATGCGATCCATATTCTCTAAAATAAAAGCCTGCCTATTCGGAAAATGAATACTGGCCTTACGACAATATTTTATTTTGTCAAAGCATTTGGGTGCTGGTAATGCCGAGGCTAAAGCGGCAGCTTGATCTCGGCTTAACGCAGCTGGCGTAGTCACAAAATAATGCTGTGCCGCTGCACCCACCCCAAAAATCCCCTCGCCCCACTCGACTGCATTCATATAAATTTCAAACAATCGCTGCTTCGATAAAATAAGCTCTAGCAAGCCTGTAATCACTAATTCTTGGGCTTTACGAAAATAATTTTTTTCTGCAGATAAAAATAAATTTTTTGCTAACTGTTGAGTAATAGTCGAGCCGCCACGGATAGCCTGACTCCCTTTTTGCTGATTACGCTCCCAGGCTTTTTGCATATCCTCAAGCCGCACGCCATGATGTTGAAAAAAAATATCATCCTCACTCACCAAAATAGCGCGCTTTAAATTGCTGGCTATTTTCTGATACGGTGTCCAACTTGATTTAATTGCGCATGACCAATGCCAAGTGCATAAGCGCCAACGTTCGGCGCGCTCAAAGGCGGTAGAGCTTGGCTTGATTACTGACCACAATGCAATTTGGATCACAAAATAAATTTGCATGGCCACAATTCCAAAACCCACACACTTCAAAAAATAACTGAGATAAGTTTTAAGCCAAAGCATGACGCAATTCGGTCAAGACAAGGCGTGGATTAATTGCACTGCTTAAGGCGCCCCCACGCCAAATTAAAAAAGCAGCGGCGGCCTGTTCTACCAACATACCCAGACCGTCACTCACGCGCGACCCATGTTTTAGGGCCTGTTGCATGAAGGGCGTCAACTTGCCATAAACTAAATCATAGGCAAAAGTGCGTGGCTGAAAAAGCTGTGCAGCGGCTTGGTCGCTAAGAGGAGAAATAGCCTCTAAGCTAGCCGCAGTAGCATTGATGATCAAATCAAACTGATGGGCTGTGCCTGAGCTCGCTTGAGTTGCTAGTTGTTCAATTGAATTCGCAATCATTGCGACTCCCTTCGACTGTGCAAGCTCTGCAAATAGTGTAACCAACTGCTCGGCTTTGCCAAGTGAGCGATTAGCAATCATCACTGTTGCGGGGCCTTCGGCTAGCAAAGGCCCAATTACTCCGCGAGCCGCGCCCCCTGCACCTAAAATCAAGATCTTCATGCCCTTTAATTCAATTCCTTGCGCATCTAGATCGCTTACTAACCCTAAACCATCGGTGTTATCACCGAAAATTTGACCAGCTTCTTGCCATAGGGTGTTAACTGCACCGGCAAGTTGCGCACGAGCAGTAAGTTGGGTAGCAAAGGCACAGGCCTCTAATTTAAAGGGCACAGTGACATTGAGGCCATGACCACCTTGTTGAAAAAAAGCTTGTGCATTGGTATTAAATTGCTCTACTGACGGTTGCATGCGACCGTAATACATTTCTTGTGCCGCTTGCTCAGCAAAACGTTGGTGAATCCATGGTGACTTACTATGGCCAATGGGATTACCAACCACGGCATAGCAAGCTCTATCCAAAATAGCTGCTGGGTCGACTTGATCGTAAAAAAGCTTGGTGTCCATAGCGCTAGTTTACCGATGCAATTCCAAACGATTTAATCCGGGAGTGCTAGCATCGCGAGTAAATTCAAAAGTTGCAACCATATCTAAGCCATCTAACTGGCGACGCATCTCTGGGGAAAAGGCTCCAAAAGGCGCGGCGGCTCGAACTATCGCTAGCGCTTGGCGATCTAATTCGGCAATTCCTGAGGATCGGCTAATTTCAATGCCACTTGAATTTAGCCCAGTTTTCAGTAAATTTCCGCTTGCATCAACCCTGACCAATAGAATCAAGCTTCCGTAAATTGGGCGGCCATTGGCTCGGGGGAAAAAAGCGCTACCATAAGCTTCAATTTTTTTGCGCATGGCATCGTAATATTGGGCAAATACCACTGCCTTAGCATTACTAGCAGTCAAAATTGCCCGCCGTGGGGCATCACTCGCTTGATTCTGTAAGCGCTGCGCTAATTCTGTCTCTAATGCATTGAGCTGGGATTTTGCGGTTTGCACTTCACCGCTAAGACGCCCACCCGACTGTTTCCGCTCAGCGTCTAGTTGCGCCAACATCTTCTTTTGCTGTTTTTCTAATACTTCTAACTGTGCTTCTGAACCTAAGCGGGCACGGTTTTCGGCGCTAACTTGCTGAGGGGGCACAGTAGTGCTGCCGCCCTGTAAGTCAGCTTGGGCCAATTGCTGTGCTTTTTTAGGTTTACTTTGACTGCTTGCATTTACCAGCACCACCCTTAAAGCCGTATTTAAGCGCCGATCTTGAATTTCTTGCCAACTCCAGCGAAACGATAAAAAAAGAGCGTGTAAGACGATTGATACGATTAAAGCGCACCAAAAAGGTTGCCTTAAGCAAGTTTGCTTGAGCCTTAAGCCAAACGACAGGGGCTGCTCAAATAAATCATGAGTTTGGCGTATTGTCATTAATCTCGGGGGTGGCTAAAGTTACAAGGTCTACTAGGGTTTCAATTTCCTTCACGCGCGTACTCGCAGTTAGTTGTAATAAATCGACCTCACTTACCTCAATCATTGCGCGCGTCATGCGCGCATGAGAAGCCAGCTCTGGAATGGGTAAATGCAATGGAATTAATTCTGCCCGAGCCATGCCTTCTTTTAAATGCCGTACGGTAATTGCAGTTGGTAAACTATTTTGTAGCAACCAACGTAAGCACCAATATTTTTCGAGGCGATCTTGATATTCTCCATACGCTTGATAAGAGGCCTCAAAATCAGCTGCTATACCCATCAAATTGGCATCGCGCGGCGGAAATGGGGCAACCATTTTTGCCGTTACACCGTGTCGAATAATGGCTAATAATTGCCATTGATTGACTAAATCGGTATAGCGCCGTAGTGGTGAAGTACACCAAGCGTAATAATCTAAACCTAGGCCTTCATGCGGTGCAGGCGTGGTTTGCATGCGTGTGCGCAAAGGACCCCAACCTTTTTGGGTACGAAATAAACCGGGTAGACCTTGCTCGGCAATCAGGCGCCCCCAAGTACTATTACAGTAGATCATCCACTCAGCCACCACGGTATCTAATACCGCACCGCGCTGGCGGGGAATAATAACAATCTGCTCAATCCCTGACTTATCTTTAATCTCAAATAAAAAATCACGGGCTAAGGCGCCTGGCTCTGCTGGTCCCAACTGTTCAGCCCGTAAGCCGTTGGCTAGACGTTGAGTTTGACGCTGCGCGTGAAATAGCTTTGCGGTTCGCCATAAAACGCCTAATTCCATTTGAAATGGTAAAGCTATTGACGGATCATCAACTGCTCTATTTTCTTCCAAGCCTTCTGCAGTCAAATTATTTTCTAAATCTTCCAAGCGCAAATTTGCTGCAATTGGCACCAATTCAATTACTGAGCGTGGGCTTACAGCGGTTAACTGGCCCTCGGTATCTACCTCAACATAGAGCGACACCGTTGGTCGTAATGAACCGGCGTCGAGTGAAAACTGTTGAATTAAAGCGGGAGGTAACATCGTAATTTTGTCGCCAGGGAAATATACTGTCGACATACGTGTCCGCGCAATTTGATCGAAGACATCATCCTTTTGAATCGCTAAAGCGGGAGCAGCAATGTGCACCCCAATCCGATAGCCTCCAGCGGGAATTGCACTTACTGAAAATGCATCATCTATTTCGGTAGTGCTGGCATCATCAATTGAAAATGCTTGCACTGTCGAAACGGGTAAATTGGCAAGCGCAGTCTGCAAGGTATTTGCCTCAATGCCATGCACTATGGGGTGTGCGGTTCCATGCGGAAAATGGTGATGCAAAAACATGCCTTGGTGAAATTGCAAGGGTGATTCAACTGCACCACAGCGCAGTAATAATTGTGCGGGGGTCACGCCAGCAATCGTACAAGCAGCCATCACCGCCTTATAGGCTAAGCTATTTTTATCTGGCGCAAAAAGTAAGTTTTTTGCTTGACTGCGCAAAGTCTCGGGACAAACCCCTTCGACTAATTCATCAGTCCATCTTTCTTGTTGAGCTAACTCAGTGTTTTTGCGTTCAACAGCGGCTAGGCCTGCCTGAAGTTGCTCGAGTGGTGCTCGCATAAAACGGCCCCGACCCTTACGACGAAAATAAATCGGCGCGCCCTGCAAGGCTATAGCTAGAGCGATTTTTTGTACGGCCTCAATTGAATTCCCAAAATACTCTAGCGCTAAATCAATAAAACTAAATTCATTGATGGGAGCGCAATCCCAGAGTAACTGCAAGTCGATTTCCTGCGCTAAAGCAGAGGCTTGATCGATAGCCAATTGTGCGCTGGGCTGTTCAAAACGCAGCCAAACTTCTTTGGCTTTTAACTTCAGCTGCTTACCAGAAAGGCTTGTGGCTAGCCAGGACTCAGTATCGCCCGAGCCGGATGTAGATAAAACAGTTGCGGCACGAATTTCGCCGCCTTCTTCATAAGCAAGTTGCATGCTTACAGTGAAATTCCGCCGCTAGCTTCGAGCGCAATGCCGTTGACGTAACTCGCTTCATCGCTGGCTAAAAATAAATAGATATTAGCTATTTCTGCGGGAGTGCCTAACCGCCCTATCCAACAACGCCTTTCAATATCGGCCAAAATGGAAGTCGGCATGGCCTTCACCATTTCGGTGGCAATAAAGCCTGGGCAAACCGCATTGACTCGAATACCTTTAGGGCCTAATTCGCGCGCCCAGGTTTTCGTAAATCCAATCACCCCAAACTTCGAGGCAGAATAATTTGTCTGCCCAAAATTGCCATATAAGCCCACTACACTTGAAGCATTGACGATGGCGCCTTTGCCAGCCTCTAACATATAGGGTGCTACTAATTGCGTGCAATTAAATACCCCTTTTAGATTCACATCAATGACTGTGTCAAATTGGGCCTCTGTCATTTTAATTAAACGTGCATCTTGAGTTATGCCTGCATTGTTAATTAATATATCAATGCGCCCATGGCGCTGCATAATCATCTCAATTGCCGCTTGGATGGAAACCCGATCGGTGACATTAATTGCGTATGCTTCAGCGTTACTAAGTTGAGTGGCGGCCTTTTGTACTGCTTCAAGATTGACGTCGGCTAACATCACCTTGGCTCCCTCTGCGGCAAAGCGTTGGGCGGTTGCTAAACCAATGCCTTTGGCGCCGCCAGTAATAATGGCTACTTTATTGTGCAAGCGTTGCCGCATAATGCATTTCCTTTTGATGAAAACAATTGAGGCTTAGAATAGACTAACTAAGAATAGATTAGGTGAGGCGCTCTAAAATTTTCTGGTGAACTCCACCAAATCCGCCATTACTCATCACCAAAATATGGTCGCCTGGCTTAGCCTCGGCCACAACAGCTGCAACAAGTCGCTCTAGTTCTGTAAACACTAATGCTTTTGGTATAACTTTTGCTAACCCATTTTCAGCTACCTGCGGCTGATTAAGGGGTGCTAGTGCAGCCCTTAAATCCCAGCCGAGCGCCTCTTTATCTGGGGCGGCGCCATAAGCAAAAACATGATCAGCCAAACTTAAACTCGCAGGTAATTGGGCTTTCATCACACCTAATTTCATGGTGTTTGAACGTGGCTCTAGTACCGCCAAAATACGTGCCTGACCCACTCGCCGACGCAAACCATCAAGGGTGGTAGCTATTGCAGTAGGGTGATGTGCAAAGTCATCGTAGACCGTAATGTGTTTTTTTATGCCAATCAGCTCTAAACGCCGTTTAACATTACGAAACGTACTTAATGCTCGCGTTGAATCTGTTGGACTAATACCAATATGATGGGCTGCTGCAATTGCTGCTAAAGCATTTAGTTGATTATGGGTGCCCATTACGCCCGAATTTTCTGCCCATTTAAGCTGCGCCACGGGCTGGCCTTGATGAAGAACAGTTAATGCATCTTGGGCTTGGGGCAATAATGACCAATTAGCATTTTTATCAATGCCAAAGCCTTCTACTGGCGACCAAACCCCACGTTGCAACACCCGCTCTATGGCTGGCTCGCCTGCGTTGATCACAATCAATCCAGTACTTGGCACGGTTCTCACTAAGTGATGAAACTGGGTTTCAATCGCTGCTAAGTCAGGAAAAATATCGGCGTGATCAAATTCCAAATTATTGATTAAGGCAGTACGGGGACGGTAATGTACAAATTTACTGCGCTTATCAAAAAATGCGGTGTCATACTCGTCTGCCTCAATGACAAAAAATTGCCCTGCACCTAAGCGAGCTGAGACCGCGAAATTAAGTGGAACGCCACCAATTAAATAGCCTGGTTCACGGTCATTACTAGCTAAGATCCAAGCCAGCATAGCTGCTGTTGTAGTTTTACCGTGCGTGCCAGCCACCGCTAATACATGTTGTCCTGCCAGTACCTGTTCGCCCAACCATTGCGGACCAGAGGTATAAGCAAGACCTTGATTCATAATCGCTTCCATCAGAGGGTTGCCACGAGAAACAATATTGCCAATCACAAATAAATCGGGCTTAGACTCAAGCTGTAATAATTGGTCGGGAGAGTATCCTTCAATCAATTCGATACCTTGCGCCTCTAGTTGTGTACTCATCGGCGGATAGACATTGGCATCGCAGCCTGTGACATGATGTCCGCACTGCCTTGCAATTGCTGCAATGCCGCCCATGAAAGTACCGCAAATGCCCAAGATGTGAATATGCATGACTGAATTTTAGCTAAGGAGAGCTGGTGTGAGTCAAAGAATGAACCGAAGACAGTGGGTAAGTGTGGCACTGATTGCCATTATTGCCCTTTTGGCCGGCATTGGAACTTCGCGCTGGTTGGCTGAAAATCGTTTAAGTGGCGACCCCAATGCGCAAGCTTTTTTTCAGCATGGCTGGCTTATGCCCGATGGTCAGGCACTGGACCCAGCGATCTGGCAAAACCGTTTAGTACTAGTTAATTTTTGGGCATCTTGGTGTCCGCCCTGTGTGGCTGAAATGCCTGCCTTAGACCAACTCAGTCAAGATTTAGCGCAACGCCAAGTAATTTTTATTGGTGTTGGCATTGATTCGCCAAGTAATATTCGTGAATTTTTATTGAAAACCCCTGTTTCCTACCCCATTGTGATTGGTGGCATGGAAGGCAGCCAAATTGGCAAATCGCTAGGCAATACTCAGGGGGCACTACCTTTTACCGTAATTATCGATTCAAAAGGACAAATTATTTATCGAAAACTGGGTAAAATAGATCCAGATGAGCTTAAAAGCGTAATTTTAAAAGCACTTTAATAAAAGTTAGCGTATTTTACTGTATTTTATTTTACTTAAGTTTTTCAATGCCTGAGTCTGCTTATATGAATATTTATGACCTTTTATGCCAACTTGTAGTATTTTTTGAGCTCAGAAGGGTATACTTTCCGCTTGGTAAAAGCTGATTTACAGCCTTTTTATCTTTAAGTGCATCTAAAAGTTGTTATTTATGTCAAAAAAACCATTAATTCTCGTTATTCAGGGTCCTAACCTTAATTTATTAGGTACCCGTGAACCTTCAGTTTACGGTTCAACGAGCTTAAATGAGATTCACGCTAAGCTGAATTTAATTGCAACTGCTGCTGGTATTGGCTTACAGACCTATCAAAGTAACCATGAGGGCGAGTTAATCGACTGCATTCAAAAGGCTAAACAAGATGAGGTTGATTTTATTTTAATTAATCCAGGTGGCTTCACCCATACTAGCGTTGCCTTACGTGATGCCTTGGCAGGAGTGGCAATTCCCTTTATTGAAGTGCATTTGTCCAATATTCATCAGCGTGAAGCGTTTCGCAAACATTCTTATCTATCTGATATTGCCACCGGCGTAATTTGTGGTCTTGGTCCGATTGGCTACGAGTTAGCCCTTAAAGCGGCTGGGCAATACCTTAACTTACCAACCCAATAAGAGCCAAGTAAATGATTGGTGTAAGTACGCAATGTCTTTTAATCTCAGTTTCACCTTATTTAAGTAAGTAGAAGGAAAATGGCGATGGATCTAAGAAAACTGAAAACCTTAATCGATCTGGTTTCCGAGTCAGGTATTTCTGAATTGGAAGTGAATGAAGGCGAAGATCGGGTGCGAATTGTAAATGCGCGTGATGCCCAAGCACACCAACCGCAAATAATTAGTAAGCCCTCTGCTAACATCAACCTACCTCAGGCGAACCCTGGGAGCAATACCAACAATCTAGATGCAAATTCAGGCAATGGTCAGTTGCAAGACGAGACTGCTGCTCTTGCGCCCGAAGGTGTCATTGCTCGCTCGCCAATGGTTGGTACGTTTTACCGCGCGCCTAATCCTGAATCACCTAATTTTGTGCAAGTGGGTGATCGTGTCACGGTTGGCCAAACCCTGTGCATCATAGAAGCCATGAAATTGCTAAATGAAATTGAAGCTGAAACTGCCGGCGTGATTAAACAAATTTTGTGCGAAAACGGTCAGGGCGTTGAATACGACCAGCCCCTCTTTGTGATTGTTTAATTTTATTTAGCTAAATACCTATGTTTGATAAAATTTTGATTGCCAATCGCGGTGAGATTGCCCTTCGCATTCAGCGCGCCTGTCGTGAACTCGGCATTAAAACTGTGGTGGTTTACTCAGTTGCCGACAAAGAGGCAAAGTATGTCAAATTGGCTGATGAAGCGGTTTGTATAGGGCCTGCGCCATCGCCTTTAAGTTACCTCAATATGCCGGCAATTATTTCAGCAGCAGAAGTAACTGATGCCGAAGCAATTCATCCGGGTTACGGATTTCTTTCTGAAAATGCTGATTTTGCTGAACGAGTTGAAAAATCAGGCTTTGCATTTATTGGTCCACGACCCGAAACAATTCGCTTAATGGGCGATAAAGTGTCTGCTAAACGCGCGATGATTAAAGCGGGTGTACCTTGTGTGCCGGGTTCAGATGGTGCGCTACCCGATAACCCAAAAGAAATTATTGCGGCGGCTAAACGCGTTGGCTATCCTGTCATTATTAAAGCTGCTGGCGGTGGTGGTGGCCGTGGCATGCGCGTCGTCCACACTGAAGCAGCCCTCATCAATGCCGTTAACATGACCCGCGAAGAAGCTGGCCGAGCTTTTGGCAACCCTGAAGTCTATCTTGAGAAATTTCTGGAGAAACCTCGCCACATTGAAATTCAGGTTTTAGCCGATACCTATGGCAATGCAGTATGGCTGGGTGAGCGTGATTGCTCTATGCAACGCCGCCACCAAAAAATTCTTGAGGAAGCACCAGCCCCTGGTATTGATCGCCGTTTAATCGCAAAAATTGGTGAGCGCTGTGCCGAGGCCTGTAAAAAAATGAGTTACCGTGGTGCTGGTACCTTTGAATTTTTATATGAGAATGGCGAATTCTTCTTTATTGAAATGAATACCCGCGTACAAGTTGAGCATCCTGTCACCGAAATGATTACTGGCATTGATATTGTGCAAGAACAAATCCGTATTGCAGCTGGTTTGAAATTAGCCTTTCGTCAAAAAGAGATTGTTTTTCAAGGTCACGCCATTGAATGTCGCCTCAATGCCGAAGATCCCTTTAAATTTACGCCGAGTCCTGGCCGCATTCAATCTTGGCATATGCCAGGTGGCCCTGGTATTCGTGTTGATTCTCATGCCTATAGCGGGTACATGGTTCCGCCAAACTATGATTCGATGATTGGCAAATTAATTTCTTATGGCAAAACCCGCGAGCAAGCGATTCGTCGCATGCGCATTGCCTTATCTGAAATGGTTATTGATGGCATTCAAACGAATGTTCCCCTGCACCGCGAGTTAATGCTAGATCCCAATTTTGTTGAGGGCGGTACGAGCATTCACTATTTGGAACATCGCCTTGAGGAACAAGCAGCAAGCCGCGGCAAAAGTTAATCGTGTCTTACTGTGAACTTACATTCGTGGTGGCAGCTGAAACTGCTGAGCCCCTTGGTGATGCTTTACTTGAACTGGGTGCACTCGCAGTAACTATCGAAGACGCGGCTGCAGGTGGCTACGATGAAAGCCCCCTTTATGGCGAACCTGGTCTAGCACCAGATCTGCAAGCATGGGAACGCTCAACCGTTACAGCACTCTTGCCATTTAGTGGTGGTGATGCCCAGATTGTGCGCACGGATATCTACCAAGCATTAACTACAGCAGGCTTTAAGCTTGCTCAGCCCATCGTAAAACTAGTTGCCGAACAAGATTGGGTGCGTCTCACCCAAAGTCAATTTGATCCAATTCAAATCGGTCGGCGAATTTGGATCGTCCCATCGTGGCATGAGGCTCCAGTGGCTGCAAATGCAATTTGCTTAGCGCTTGACCCTGGGCTCGCCTTTGGGACTGGCAGTCATCCCACCACGCGACTTTGTTTGGAATGGCTAGAAAATCAATTTAATTTACAGCAACGCAGTCTATTGGATTACGGCTGCGGCTCTGGTATTTTGGCTATTGCGGGCAAAAAATTGGGGTGCGAGCCCGTGTTGGGCATTGATATCGATCCCCAAGCGATTGCTGCCGCCACCAGTAACGCTGAAATCAACCAAGTAGCCGTGCAATTTCTTTTAGCAGACAACGCAAGCTCTAGCGCATCTATACCAAACCAATTTGATATTGTTATGGCAAATATTTTAGCCAATCCATTGCAAGTGCTAGCCCCTTTACTGATCTCGCGCTTGCGTCCAGGTGGACATTTGATTCTTTCAGGCATCTTAACGCGTCAAACTACTGAAATTTGTGCCACCTATAGCCAATGGCTAACGCTTACAGTTGCAGGTGAAAGTGAAGGATGGATTTGTTTGCACGGTATCTTGCCGCAGCAATTTTCTGCACCTTTTCTTAACCAGCAGCTTAGTAAATCCAAAAAAAAATGGCCGCTATACACCTTAGCAATGAGTTTGCTGGTTTTATTTTTACTAGTAATGGGCGCGCATTTTTTTAGAACGTCTTTACTGTTCGCGTTAGCGCCACGGCTAGATGAAAAAGTAAATTTAGTCAGCAGTACTGCTTTCTCGACATTTTTAAACATTGATAAATCCCTTTGCAAATTACTCCCTTGCAAGGAGGTGCCAATTAAAGCGTTTGAGGCGTGGAAAATTGATTCTGCTAGTTTGGGCATGGAAAATAAAAATAATGCCTCTATAGGCGCTGAAATCGCCGCGGTTCTGTCATTTGAACTACAAAATCGCTTCGTCTTGCCAGTTGCATGGCCAAACTTAGAGCTCACGTTAACTGATACCGCTGAAAATATCCTCAGTCGGATTGAGTTGCAACCAGCTGTTTGGCTGCCAGCTACTTATCAAACTACCCATACCGATTATTTAACAATCGGTGCGCCAGCTAGTTTGCAGATAAGTTGTTCTGTGCCATTGAAGTTACCAGCTCAGGCTGCGGGCTATCGTTTGCGTGTTTTGTATCCTTAATTTTTTCATTCTTTTTTTTGCAGAAAGCACAACATGGCTAGTTTGATTTGCGGTTCGGTGGCCTATGACACCATCATGAACTTTGAGGGACGCTTTCAAGAGCAGATTTTGCCTGATCAAATTCATATTTTGAATGTGGCCTTCTTGGTACCAAAGATGCGCCGTGAATTTGGCGGTTGTGCCGGCAATATTGCCTACAACCTGAAACTATTAGGCGGCGAACCTATTATTATGGCCGCCGTTGGTGGTGACGCTAAGCCTTATCTTGAGCGCTTCAGTGCACTTCAAATTGATGTTAGCCATATTCGTCAAATGCCTACGGCTTTTACAGCCCAAGCAATGATTACAACTGATCTCGCCAACAATCAGATTACCGCGTTTCATCCGGGCGCAATGAATGATTCCCATCTCAATACGGTGGCGCAAGTTTTAGAGCAACGCCGGCAAGTACAAAAACCCTTGCCAACCTTAGGTATTGTTGCTCCCGATGGTCGACAGGGTATGTGGGAGCATTGTCATCAGTTAGCTGAAGCACAAATTCCTTTTATCTTTGATCCTGGCCAAGGCTTGCCAATGTTTGATGGTAAAGAGCTACTTGAATTAAGCGCTCTAGCTAGTTATTTAGCAGTGAATGATTATGAAGGTGAGATGCTCGCGCTACGCACTGGTATGCCGCTAAAGCAATTAGCAGGTCGGGTTAAGGCTTTAATTGTGACCAAAGGTGCTGCTGGAGCAACCATTTATACCAATGGTAAGGAAATTACAATTCCGGTCGTTAATGCCGCGCACTTGATCGACCCGACTGGTTGTGGTGATGCTTTTCGAGCCGGCTTACTGTATGGCCTAAATCAAAGCATGGATTGGGAAACTACTGGTAAATTGGCCAGCCTCATGGGTTCAATCAAAATTACCCATCAAGGTCCACAAAATCATCAGCAAAATGCGGCTGAAATTGCTGACTTATTTGCCCAAGCCTTTGGCTATCGCTATTAATTTAAAAGAACTAGCTCAATAAAAAGGGGTCCCGAAGGACCCCATCCAAGTAACTATACGTCCATGAGCGTCAGAAAACTTGAAACTTAAGGACGGCTACCAGTTGGGAAGGGCCATGCAGCTGCAGGATTCAACGTAGTTTGTGTTGAGGCTGCGGCTGGTTTAGCCGCGGGCTTTTGTACTGCTGAGCCCGTTTTCTTCTTGGCGGCAGGTTTTTTAGTTACTTTTTTTTTGCAGCTTTCTTCTTAGCTGCTTTTTTAGCAGGCTTTTTCTTTGCAGCTTTTTTGGCGGCTGGACGCTTTTTGGCGGCTGGACGCTTCTTTGCAGCTGGACGCTTCTTAGCAGCTGGGCGCTTCTTAGCAGCTACTTTTTTCTTTGCAGCTGGGCGCTTCTTAGCAGCTACTTTTTTCTTTGCAGCAGGTTTTTTCTTGGCCATGGCCATAGTATTACTCCTTCAATGAAGTTTAAAACGAACTTCCGATTAAGAAGACCCGACCATTTAGCGTTGCCTTACCTTGCGGCAGTGCAGCGCAAACGAGCGAGCCATTCATCGGCATGCGGCCTAATACACAATGCTGCACGCTAATGAATCTTGGAAAAAAAGCCGTAATCTTTGCAGATAACGGCTTTTTAAATAGCTTGGAGAAAAGGGGAAGAGCCTTCCACATACCCAGTTGAAAGGGTTTTCGGAATTCTATTTTGCTTAAATATCGACTGCTAATACTATTCAACTGGCCAATCTCCTCTTCATCTGATTAGTACGCTTACAACCGTTTAGTACTTACTCCCAATTTAGCGCACCACCAGTTTGATACTCAATCACACGAGTCTCAAAAAAGTTACGTTCTTTTTTCAGATCGATCATTTCTGACATCCATGGAAATGGATTCTCTTCATTTGGGAACATAGAGTCAAGTCCTATTTGCATACAACGGCGATTACAGATGTATCTAAGGTAGCCTTTGAACATCGGCGCGTTCAATCCGAGTACCCCTCTTGGCATCGTATCTTCAGCATATCGGTACTCTAATTCAACCGCTTTTTCGAAGATGGTTTTAATCTCCTCTTTGAACGCGGAAGTCCATAACTGCGGGTTCTCCAGCTTAATTTGATTAATTAAATCGATGCCAAAATTACAATGCATTGACTCATCGCGCAAGATGTATTGATACTGCTCAGCAGCGCCCGTCATTTTGTTTTGACGACCCATTGCAAGTATTTGCGTAAAACCAACATAAAAGAATAATCCTTCCATTACGCATGCAAAAACGATTAAAGATCTGAGCAATATTTGGTCGTTTTCTAATGTTCCAGTCTTAAATGCAGGGTCTGTTAGGACATGAATATAGGGAATTAAGAACTCATCTTTGTCGCGAATGGAGGCAATTTCGTTGTATGCATTAAAAATTTCACCCTGATCGAGGCCCAATGATTCCACAATATATTGGTAGGCATGGGTATGTATTGCCTCTTCAAATGCTTGCCGCAAAAGATACTGGCGGCATTCAGGCGCAGTAATTTGGCGATAGGTGCCCAACACAATATTGTTGGCAGCCAAAGAGTCTGCAGTAGTAAAAAAGCCTAAATTACGCATAATAATTCTGCGTTCGTCGTCGGTTAGACCATTGGGATCTTTCCAAAGCGCAATATCGCGATTCATATTGATCTCTTGTGGCATCCAATGATTAGCACAGCCTGCTAAATATTTTTCCCAGGCCCATTTGTATTTAAAGGGAACCAATTGATTGACATCGGTAGTGCCGTTGATAACCCGTTTATCGGCTACATTCACCCGCCGCGCGACCGCATCATCTTTGGTGGCCAGAGGCGTTGTCACCGGTGGCGCTACGATCGCGACCTCATCAGCTTTAAGCTGCGGTAGCTCAACCCGCTTTACCTCAACTACCGTTGGCTGAGGGGCCAATCCCGCTTTTGCTAGCGCTGGCGCAACATCCTCTTCCCAATTCAACATATTCTTCTCCTTAATCCATTCCTGCTTGTTGTGAGGGGTGACCTACTGACAAGCTTCACATTCATCAAATCCAGCATCGCCTGGGCGCATTGTGCAAGCTGGACCATCGGCACTGAATGCCGCGCTAGTCCCCGCAGCGGCATCAGTACCAGCCACGCCACCACCGCTCGAAACAGAATTCAACTGCCCGCTAGTAACAGTCGATTTTTCAACGTGGGTTGCTGCCATGGTGCGCAAGTAATAGGTGGTTTTTAGGCCACGCAACCAAGCTAACTTATAGGTGTCATCTAGTTTCTTGCCAGAAGCGCCGCCCATATAGATATTGAGCGATTGCGCTTGATCAATCCATTTTTGGCGACGCGAAGCGGCTTCTACCAACCAGCTTGGCTCGACTTCAAAAGCCGTGGCATACAAATCACGTAAATCTTGGGGAACACGATCAATTTTTGATAAGGTGCCATCAAAATATTTTAAATCTGCGATCATGACTTCGTCCCACAAGCCACGATCTTTAAGGTCGCGCACCAAGTACTCGTTCACCACAGTAAATTCACCCGATAAATTCGACTTCACAAACAAATTCTGGAAGGTGGGTTCAATACATGCTGATACACCAATAATATTTGAAATTGTCGCTGTTGGCGCAATTGCTACGCAATTCGAGTTACGCATACCATGTTGCTTAATTTTGCTGCGCAGACCATCCCAGTTGAGTGTTGAGGACATATTTACCTCCACATAACCGCCCCGCTCTTCAGCTAGTAAGCGCACTGAATCTTGCGGCAAAATGCCACGATCCCACAGCGAGCCAGTGTAGGTACTATAGGTGCCCCGCTCTTCGGCAAGCTCGCTCGATGCTTGATAGGCGTAGTAGCACACCGTTTCCATCGAGCTATCAGCAAATTGCACTGCCTGCTCGCTAGCATAAGGAATACGCTGCATGTGAAGGCAATCTTGAAAGCCCATAATACCTAAGCCTACAGGTCGATGCTTCAAATTAGAGTTACGTGCTTTAGCCACTGCATAGTAGTTAATATCGATTACGTTGTCTAACATGCGCATCGCTGTACGAATGGTTTTCTGTAACTTAGCATGATCTAAAACCATTATGCCGTTGGCATCGGTGGTCATGTGGGCGGTTAAATTTACTGAACCTAAGTTGCAAACCGCAATTTCAGTCTCATTAGTATTAAGCGTAATTTCAGTGCATAAATTGGATGAGTGCACCACCCCAATATGCTGCTGGGGGCTACGAATATTACAGGGATCTTTAAATGTAATCCAGGGATGTCCAGTTTCGAACAGCATACCCAACATCTTGCGCCAGAGTTGTTGGGCAGGAATTTTGCGACTGGGCTTAAGCTCACCGCGTTCAGCCTTTTGTTCATAAGCAACATAAGCAACTTCAAATGCTTTGCCAAACTTATCATGCAAATCGGGCGTATTAGAGGGTGAAAATAAAGTCCAATCACCATTTTCCATGACCCGCTTCATAAATAAATCAGGAATCCAATTCGAGGTATTCATGTCATGCGTACGGCGGCGATCATCGCCAGTGTTTTTGCGTAACTCTAAAAACTCTTCGATATCTAAATGCCAAGTTTCTAAATAAGCACACACTGCGCCCTTACGTTTCCCGCCTTGATTGACAGCAACGGCGGTGTCGTTGACCACCTTTAGAAAGGGCACAACACCTTGCGACTTGCCATTGGTGCCCTTGATATGACTACCGAGGGCGCGAACATTAGTCCAATCGTTGCCTAAACCACCAGCAAATTTAGAGAGCAAGGCATTTTCTTTAAGTGCTTCGTAGATACCATCTAAATCATCATCTACGGTGGTGAGATAACAACTCGATAATTGAGGACGCGTCGTTGCCGAATTAAATAAAGTCGGCGTACTCGACATAAAATCAAAGCTTGAGAGAATTTCATAAAATTCAATTGCCCGCCGTTCACGATCTAATTCATTGAGCGCCAAGCCCATTGCAACGCGCATAAAAAAGGCTTGGGGCATTTCAATACGGTGGTCTTCAATGTGTAAAAAATAGCGGTCGTATAAAGTTTGTAAGCCCAGATAATTAAATTGCAAGTCGCGATCTGCGTTTAAGGCTGCTGATAAGCGGGTCAGGTCATACTCCATCAAGCGAGGATCGAGTAACTCGGCATCAATGCCTTGACGAATGTACTTGGGAAAATAATTTGGGTACTCTGCCTGCATGTCGCCTTGCAGCACTTCACGCCCTAAAATTTCCTTACGAATCACGTGCATTAAGATGCGCGCAGTTACTGGGCTATAGGCTGGATCTTTTTCAATTAAAGTGCGTGCAGCCAAAATTGCTGAATCATACACTTGCGTTAAAGGCACGCCATCGTATAAATTTTTAATTGTTTCCGTAATGATTGGACTAGCATCGATATGATTACCTAGGCCCTCACATGCAGCTTCAATAATGGTGCGTAATGCTCCCATATCCAGCGGTCTTGAAACACCCTCATCCATCACTTGTAAGGTCGGCGTTGCTACTTCAGTCTGACCATGTGCATCAGTAGATAAAACCTGCTGTGAAGCACGCTCTTGATTACGCTTTTCACGATAAAGCACATAAGACCGCGCAACGTTGTGCTCGCCACCCCGCATCAAAGCCAATTCAACTTGATCTTGAATATCTTCAATATGAAAGGTTCCACCATTGGGGCGGCTGCGCAATAATGCGCGTACGACGACGCTGGTTAATTGCTCAACTTGCTCACGGACCCTTGCTGAGGCTGCGCCCTGACCGCCATTAACTGCTAAAAATGCTTTGGTCACCGCAATCGCAATTTTGGAGGGCTCAAAAGCCACCACCGAGCCATTACGACGAATAATTTTGTAATCAGATAATTGGGTTGTTTGCCCCGCCCCAACTCCACCAGCAATAAAACCGGCCGATGGGGTTTGGCTAATTGGGGTCCCAGGATTAAGGCCTGTGGCTGGGTGGTTTGATGCCAAACCAGCCGACTGTGGATTTGCGAAAGACATAGAACTCCTGAACTCAAATAGGGTAAAAAGGTAACAAAACTCAATGAATATATAGTTGTGACAGCAAACCACCGCAGCTGCTTAAAACACTATATCTAGTGGTTTAAGTACTGATTTATACTAAGTATAGGGAATTATTTCATCTTTGGTAAGCTTTTTCTGACAATTTTTTGTCAGGGTTTTCCTTAGGTTTGTAGGAATTTTCCTGACCTAGCCTTCTTAGATTTATGTAAGCAAGTGCTCACATATATGCAGGTATCAGCGTTAATTAGGCTCTTGGCTCAAGGCCATAGGGGAGATTTTTTTGGCCGAGATTATTTTCGCGTTGCAAGCGCCGCCAATCAAAATGAATACCTGGATCTGTTTTGCGCAGGGGAGCAACATCACTATGGCCTGCAAAGCTTAAATTGGCATACGTTTTGGCAAGTCCTGTTAGCAGTTGTTCTAAAGCAACATACTGCAAATCAGTGAAGGTAGTTTGTCCGTCACCCTCTAACTCAATCCCAATGGCAAAGTCATTGCACTGCTCACGCCCAAAAAAATTGGATACGCCTGCATGCCAAGCACGTTTTTGAGTTGAAACAAATTGGCTAATAAGGCCATTGCGATCAATCAAAAAATGGCTCGAAACCTGCTGCCCAGAAATTTCCGCAAAATAGGGATGCGCAGTGAAATCAAGCTTATTTTGAAAAAAATCGCTGATGTAATTTTTACCAAACTGGCCTGGTGGCAAGCTGATATGGTGAATTAAAACTAAATCTGGCACCGCCTCACTTGGCCGTGCATCATAGTTAGGCGATGGGCGCCATTGGGCCTGACCGTACCACCCTGCTGGGTCGATTGCATTTTGGTGAGCTGGGCAACAATAGTGCCGTTGCTCGTATTCAATACAATCTTGTGCCGGCAAGTGCACCCCGCAATAAGCGCAAGGTACTATTTTTAATGGCTCAGGAATAAGGGGCTTCGGGGTAAAAACGGGACTTACTATTTTTGGTCTTTTTAGCCAAAAATAAAGCGCCGCGCCAACCCCAACTAGTAAGACCCATTTCAACACTGACTTAAATCCGCTGCAAAATAACTTCGAGCACAAAGCGGCTGCCCACATACGCTAACAGTAGTGCTGCAAAGCCCCATAAGACCCAACGTAGTGCAGACCGACCTCTTAAACCAACCCGTAAACGCGCCACAATTAAACCACCAAACAGCAGCCATGAGGCGAAGGCAAAAATAGTTTTGTGGTCAAGCATCAATGGCTTACCAAATAAAGTTTCTGAAAAAAAGATGCCCGAGAAAATGGTTAAGCTTAATAGTGCAAAACCAAAATAAATCAAATTAAAGAGTAAATTTTCCATGGTTAATAAAGGTGGCAACCCCTCAAGCCAATGGGCTAAACGACTATCTGGAGCATAAGCAAGGGTGCGTCGTAAAGCCCGATCTTGCACCTCCATTAGTACCGCCATCATCGCCGCCAAGGTAAGTAGTCCCACGGCAATTGTGGCCACAATAAAGTGGGCCTTAAACCAGGGATCGGCAACGGCTCGGGGTGAAATCAATGTTCCAGGAAATAAAATCGGCAAAAAAGCACACAACATCGCAAAGACTAAGACCATTAAGCGCAAGCTGGCAATAGGCAAATACCAACTTTGTAGCCAATAAAATAAGAGTCCCACCCACGCCATTAGCGATAAATCTTGGGCAAAACCAAACACAAAGCCCTCGGGGGTAAACACCGAATCGTGCAAATAGATGCCTTGCAGGAGTAAGCTTAATAAAATCAAAATCTGTACCAAAATCGTAAATGCCCGAGTATCTGGACGCGACCGTGGGCGCCAGCTTAAAACCACCAGCAAACCGAGATAAAGTAAGGAAGGCAGCCAGGCGCTGCTTTGATAATCTAAAATTGACATAACTAAAGTCTAATCGATAAATGCTTGCGAACCTCACTGATCGTCTTTCGCGTGTAGTTAAAACCATGCGGGGACAAGCTCGCCTCACTGAAAGCAATACGGCAGAAATGCTACGAGAGATCCGCCTAGCCTTGCTAGAGGCGGATGTTGCCCTACCAGTCGTGAAATCATTACTTGAGCAAATTAAACAAAAGGCTTTAGGTGAAGAAGTAATTGCTAGCCTTAATCCAGGTCAAGCCTTAGTGGGAATCGTGCAACGCGAGTTGACCCATACTATGCAAGGTAATTCTGGGGTAAGTGGTGAACTCAATTTAGCCACCCAACCCCCTGCAGTGATTTTGCTGGCTGGCTTACAAGGAGCGGGTAAAACAACCTCAGCAGCCAAGCTAGCCAAATGGTTGCATGAAAAAAAGAAGAAGAAGGTGCTCACTGTCTCTTGCGATATTTATCGTCCTGCGGCAATTGAGCAACTGCAAACGGTGAGCGCTCAGGTTGGCGTTGAATTTTTTCCTAGTTCGATAGACCAACGTCCTGAAGCAATTGCGCTGGCAGCACTAGATTGGGCTAAACGACATTATTTTGATGTGTTAATTGTTGATACTGCCGGACGCCTAGGTATTGATGCTGAACTCATGCAAGAAATCAGTGTCTTACACGCTCAACTTAAACCAATTGAAACTCTTTTTGTGGTTGATGCAATGCTGGGTCAAGATGCGGTCAACACTGCTAAAGCCTTCCATGAGGCACTTGCACTTACTGGGGTAATTTTGACCAAACTCGATGGTGATGCCCGAGGGGGTGCAGCATTATCCGTACAAGCTATTACTGGAGTACCTCTCAAGTTTATTGGGGTCGCCGAAAAAATGGATGGTCTTGAACCATTTGATGCGGCACGAATGGCAAATCGCATTCTGGGCATGGGCGATATTCTGGCCTTGGTTGAGCAAGCACAAGTGCATGTTGATCTTGCTAAAGCAGAAAAGTTAGCTAGCAAAATTCAAAAAGGGGGTTTTGATTTAAGCGATTTTCGGGCGCAAATTAGCCAAATGCAACAAATGGGCGGCATGGCTAACATGATGGATAAATTACCGAGTCATTTAACGCAAGCTACTAATAAGGCGAATTTGGGGCAAGCCGATGCACAAATAAAACGCATGCAGGGCATTATTGATAGTATGACGCCCAAAGAGCGGACCAAACCAGAGTTACTGAAGGCCAGCAGAAAAAGACGAATAGCTATTGGTGCTGGAGTACAAGTTCAGGAAGTTAATCGTTTGTTAGCCCAATTTGAACAAATGCAAACCATGATGAAGCAATTTAAAGGCGGCAAAATGGCGCGCATGATGGGCTCAATGGCAGCCCGTGGCGCAGCTAAAGGCTTAGGCGGCTTAATTAAAAAATAAGTTATACACGCTTAGGCAAGCTTATTTTTCGCCGCGCTAACTGCTGCAACAATATGTTCTTTAATCTCAGCCAATGGAAGAAGTTGCGCTTGGCTCTCAGTACGCCCCTGAAATTCAACCTTTGCTTCTTTCAGACCGCGCTCTCCAACGACGACACGAAATGGCACACCAATTAATTCCCAATCGGCAAACATCGCGCCTGGCCGCTCGCCACGATCATCCAAAACTACGTCGATGCCTGCATGATGTAATTCAGTGTACAAATTATCTGCTGCTGTGCGCACTAAATCTGATCGATCGTAATTCATGGGGCAAATTACCACTTCAAACGGCGCCATTGAAATGGGCCAAATAATGCCTCGCTCATCATGGCCTTGCTCAATTGCTGCCCCGAGTAAGCGGGTTACGCCAATACCATAACAACCCATCACCATTGGCTGGGCTTTACCTTGGGCATCAAGATAGGTGCATTTCATGGCCGTCGAGTACTGAGTACCTAACATGAATACATGACCTACTTCAATACCTCGGCAAATATCGACCAAACCTTGACCATCGGGTGAGGGATCGCCCACCACGGCATTACGTAAATCGAAGACACTAGGCAGAGGTAGATCGCGCGCCCAATTGACGCCTTTAAAATGATACCCAGCATCATTTGCGCCACAGACAAAATCAGTCATATTGGCAACGGTGCGATCAACCACGATTGTTACGGGCAACTTTAAACCAAGGGGGCCAATGTAGCCAGGCGGTGAGCCGCAGGCAGCAAGCACTTCGGCTTCGGTGGCAAAACGGAACGCTTCTAAGCCTGGCACCTTACTGGCTTTTACTTCATTTAAATCATGATCGCCTCGAAGCAAGAGCATAAATAAATGAGCCGGACCCTCGACCTGATCAGCTGCTAGTAACAAGGATTTAACAGTTTGTTGCAGAGGTAAACTCAAAAAATGGGCAACCTTTTCACATTGCATTTGTTCTGGGGTAGCGACTTTTTCTAAAGCAATGCTTGGTTTGCCACCTTGTGGCACTAAAGGCAGTGATTCTGCAGCCTCTATATTTGCCGCGTAATCAGAACTAGGGCAATAGACAATAGTATCTTCACCAGTCTCAGCAATGACATGAAACTCTTGACTGCCAGACCCGCCAATTGCGCCGTTATCTGCTGTAACCGCTCTAAATTGCAAACCTAGGCGTTTAAAAATTTGCGTATAGGCTGCAAACATTGTGTCGTAAGAGCGCTTTAATCCAGCAGTATCGCAATCAAATGAATAAGCATCTTTCATAGTGAATTCGCGACCCCGCATAATGCCAAAACGCGGGCGGCGTTCATCTCGAAATTTAGTTTGAATTTGATAAAAATTGATTGGCAACTGTTTATAGCTTTTAATTTCTGCACGCGCTAACTCGGTAATCACTTCTTCAGAGGTGGGCTGGATAATAAAATCGCGCTGATGACGATCTTGGATGCGTAATAGCTCTGGCCCCATTTTTTCCCAGCGGCCCGTTTCTTGCCATAACTCGGCAGGCTGCACTATGGGCATCATTAATTCAATTGCGCCTGCCCGATTCATTTCTTCACGAATGATATTTTCTACCTTACGAATTACCCTTAAACCAAACGGTAAGTAGGAATAAATACCTGCGCTTAGCTTACGAATTAAGCCAGCGCGCACCATTAATTGATGAGACACCACCTCGGCATCGGCGGGAGCCTCTTTAAGGGTGACTAGAAATGATTGAGAGGCTTTCATGTGTGGATATAATCAAATACATTGATTTTAAAGGATTCGGGGCGCTATCATGCTCGACCGTGAAGGGTATAGACCCAATGTCGGCATTGTCCTCCTTAACGGCCACAACGATGTTTTCTGGGGAAAGCGCGTTGGGCAGCATTCGTGGCAGTTCCCGCAGGGCGGGATTCAATATGGCGAAAGTCCTGAACAGGCCATGTTCCGCGAATTGCACGAAGAGGTTGGCTTGCTATCAGAGCACGTCCAAATTATTGGGCGCACTAGGGATTGGCTTCGTTATGAAGTGCCCGAGGCGTTTCTACGTCGCCAGCATGCAAGTAGACCTAATCGCGCGGCCTACCGCGGCCAAAAACAAATTTGGTTTTTACTGCGTTTTACTGGCTTAGATAGTGATATCCATCTGCGTGCCTCTGCTCACCCCGAATTTGATGCATGGCGTTGGCATCCATACTGGATTGAATTGGCAAGCGTGATTGATTTCAAGCGAGAAGTGTATCAATTAGCCCTTTCAGAGTTAGCACGCTTTATCACTAGTGGGATGCGCATTCAGCAAACTATCTGGGGGGCTAGCCTCGACGCCCATACACCTCAAAAGAAAGCAACTGACCTTGACTCGTTTTGATAAATTGCCATTGCCAACTGGCATTGGCTGGTTTGCGCCACTGTTAGTTTTATTGCTGATCACCTCAATGATCCTCAACTTAAGTGCTTGCGCTGGCACGACACCTGATGCCTATGAAGACCCCTTCGCCCCGAAGATCTTTAAAGAAGATGCCGTGGTACCCCTGCCTGCTAAACCGCCTAATAAAGCGAATCTAATTGAATTTCATGTCTCGCAATTCTCGGTCTTTAAATTTGCTATTGACCCCGATTCAATTCGCATCGATCCCGATGGCGTAACCCGCTATGTGCTGGTGATTACTAGCCCAAACGGTAACCAACAGGTTAATTTTGAAGGTATTCGCTGCGAAACTTTTCAGTTTGCTTTGTACGGTACGCTTAATACCAGCTCAATTTGGCAAGCTAATCAACGTAAAACTTGGACTGAGATTAAAAATACTGAGGCGAATCGATACCATGGCGCACTTGCGCAAGGTGCTTTTTGTAACAATAAATCGCAAGTAAAAAATAAAGCGCTAATCGTAGACTTGCTACAACCTAATAAATTTACTGGCAAGCCTAGTTCTGGCGCGCATCAATTTTAATTTCTTGCTTTAAGTAGACTGCCAACTGGCAGGCCTTGAGTAATCTGGTTTAGCACTTGGGGCTCATGTCCAGATGCAATTACAGTAGATGCGCCTGTTTGCGCAGCAGTTTTAGCAGCTAAAATTTTAGTAAGCATACCGCCCTTGCTAATTGTGCTACCAACACCGCCAGCCATTTTTTCTAACTGAGGATCGCCGGCGAAAGCTTCCTTTACTAAAGTTGCAGTAGGGTCTTGCCGCGGGTCAGCGTTAAACAAACCGCCCTGATCGGTCAGAATAATTAAAAGGTCGGCACCGATTAAATTGACAACTAAGGCAGCAAGGTGGTCGTTATCGCCAAATTTAATTTCATCGGTAACGACCGTATCATTTTCATTGATGACAGGCACGACACCTAAGCTTAGTAAGGTCTCTATCGTTGCCTTTGCATTGGCTCGACGTTCTGGGTGATCAAGGTCGGCATTCGTTAATAAAACTTGCGCACTATGTAAATTAAAGCGCGCGAAGCAACGTTCATACATCTGCACTAAACCCATTTGACCTACGGCAGCGGCCGCTTGCAATTGATGAATTGCAATGGGGCGTGATTGCCACCCCAAACGTTGCATACCCTCGGCAATTGCGCCTGAACTAACCATTAAAACCTGAATGCCAGCCCGTAAAATCACGGCTACTTGCTCAGCCCACTGTTCAATTGCCGCTCGATCTAAACCATCACCATTATTAGTGACTAGGCTTGACCCCACTTTTACTACGATACGTTTTATTGGCTGAACTGTCATGGCAATGCTCTCATCTCAATTTTAGTCTACCTGAATACTCTACAGGCTTGACATTTAAGGCTTATCTAGACCAATGTTGCCTTGATAGCGGGGATCAAGCGCCTGCTCTTCTAATTTGTCGCGCTCACGCCGAATTGAATCAAGATAGTCTTGTAAGGCGTAACATAAACGATCGCAACCCTCTCCCGTCAAAGCCGAAATTTCAAAGACGGGTCCAGTCCACTTATAGCGCTTAATAAAATCAGCGATAGTTTTTTTGCGCTCCTCTTCGGGAATCATGTCGACTTTATTTAAAACCAGCCAGCGTGGCTTTTCATACAAGGCTTCGTCATATTTACGTAATTCGTTAACGATAGCTTTAGCATCGGCAACGTTATCAACCGCTTCATCGAAAGGGGCAATATCAATCAAGTGCAATAAAACCCCAGTGCGTTGAAGATGTCGTAAAAACCGGTGCCCTAAGCCAGCGCCTTCAGCAGCACCCTCAATTAAGCCAGGAATATCGGCAATCACAAAACTACGCTCTTGCCCAACCCTTACTACACCTAAATTTGGATGTAATGTTGTAAATGGATAATCGGCAATTTTGGGACGTGCATTTGATACAGCAGTAATCAGGGTAGATTTACCAGCATTAGGTAATCCCAACAAACCAACGTCAGCCAAAACTTTTAATTCCAACTTTAATTTTTTTCGATCGCCTTCTTTGCCATTAGTTTTTTGACGTGGGGCACGATTAGTGCTGCTTTTAAAATGAATATTGCCCCAGCCGCCTACACCGCCTTCAGCTAAACAGAGTCGCTCACCATGGGTCGTTAAATCAGCAATAGGCTCACCTGTTTCAAAATCGCTAATGATGGTACCTACTGGCATTCGCAATTCAATATCTTCGCCAGCACGACCATAGCAGTCTGCACCACGTCCTGGTTCGCCATTTTTGGCTAAATGGGTTTTGGCATACCGGTAATCAATGAGCGTATTGATGTTGCGATCAGCGAGCGCGTATACACTTCCGCCCCGCCCACCATCACCGCCATCAGGACCGCCAAACTCAATGAATTTTTCACGACGCATTGAGGCACTACCAGCTCCACCGCTACCAGCGATTACTTCAATTCGGGCTTCATCAATAAATTTCATAAATAAAAAAGGCCTCGCTATCTGCGAGGCCTGCTTCTGAGTATTGTTTGTTCAGTTTAAATTCGAGACATCGAATTGGCGTGAAACCGGTCTCAGCCAGGCACCTATACAAATTTAGGCTTTTGGTGGCAGTACCGATACTTGCGCTTTATTCAATGCACCCTTCACACTAAATTGCACTTGTCCATTAATTAATGCAAACAAAGTATGATCTTTACCAATACCAACATTAACACCAGGATGTACTTTGGTGCCCCGTTGACGAATAATGATGCTACCGGCATTGATATGCTCGCCACCGAAAACCTTTACGCCTAAGCGTTTTGATTCGGAATCGCGACCATTACGTGTAGAACCGCCGCCTTTTTTCTGTGCCATTGTTCTTTCTCCTGCTTGACAGCTTAAGCCTAATTAGGCTTTGATGGTGTTAATCAGAATTTCAGTGAAATTCTGGCGATGGCCTTGGTGCTTTTGATAATGCTTGCGCCGACGCATCTTGAAGATTGTCACTTTATCGTGACGCCCCTGTGAAATGACAGTGGCCATCACAGCGGCACCATTAACCAATGGATCACCCAGTTTGAGTGAAGCGCCTTCGCCAACGGCGAGAACTTGGTCGAGGGTAATTTCGCTGCCGATATCCGCTGGTATCTGTTCTATTTTCAATTTTTCACCAGCAGCAACTTTATACTGTTTGCCACCGGTTTTTATGACCGCGTACATGGTAGAAACCTTAATTTAAGACTACTTTTTAACTAGTTTTACGACTAATCCACCGTGGATTAGTCAAGCCGATTATTATATCCTGCATGACAAACAGTGTCAAAACCATCGAATTAGCACCTATATTGGCCCCCATAGCCCCTGATTTAAAGGCTTTGGATGAGGTAATTAAGCGTCGACTAGCCTCTGAAGTGGCCTTAATTGACCAGATTTCAAGCTATATTATTCAAGCTGGGGGGAAGCGCATTCGACCCACCCTGCTGCTGCTAACTGCTAAAGCCTTAGCCAATGGTCAGGCTACGCCTCACACCCTAGAAATTGCGGCTGTGGTGGAATTTATCCATACCGCCACCTTGCTGCACGACGATGTGGTTGATGAATCAACCTTGCGGCGCGGTCGTGAAACTGCCAATGCTGCATTTGGCAATGCTGCAAGCGTGTTAGTAGGTGATTTTTTATATTCGCGCGCTTTCCAAATGATGGTTACGCCAAATGATTTGCGCATTATGCAAATTTTGTCTGACGCCACCAACACCATTGCTGAAGGCGAAGTATTGCAACTACTCAATATGAATGACCCCGAAGTAAGCGAATCAAGTTATTTACAAGTCATTCGCTATAAAACAGCAAAATTATTTGAAGCTTCAGCTGAGTTAGGCGCCTTGTTGGCGCACTCTTCAGAAATTAATCGTGAGTTAGCAGCAGCTTTTGGTCGGCATATTGGTACTGCCTTTCAGTTAATGGATGACATGCTTGATTACACTGCCAATGCAATGCAAATGGGTAAAAATGCTGGAGATGATTTACGCGAAGGCAAGCCAACCTTGCCGTTGATTTTTTTGTTAGAGAACGGCAGTCAAGATGATCGCTTATTAGTGCGCGAAGCAATTACCCAAAACACTGATCTACCCGATGATGTTTTTAGTCAAATATTGAAAGCAGTGCAAGAATCTGGGGCACTGGAATATACTCATCAAGCAGCTGAGCGCGAAGCTAACTTAGCCCTAGCAACGATTCGTAATTTTCCTGACAATGAAGCAACTGCAGCCTTACGAGCCTTGTGTGCCTATTCTCTAAATAGGCAAACCTAAGCCGCCAAGCTAAAATAACTGCAGTAGCACGGAATGTAGCGCAGCCTGGTAGCGCACCTCGTTCGGGACGAGGGGGTCGGAGGTTCGAATCCTCTCATTCCGACCATTAATCACTTTTAAAATTTATTCTATTTAATCTCTATTATGGCGCAATGGCTTCGTTTTAACTCTCACGGTAAGGCCTACTTTGGCCAACTAAATCAATCCCAAATTACGGTTTATGAGGGTAATCTTTTTGATTGCCCTCGGCCCACAGGCGAAACCTTTGCGCTTGCCAAGGTTGAACTTGATATTCCTTGTGTGCCCTCAAAAATGGTGGCTTTAGTTGATAACTTTTATGCTTTGGTTGAAAAATTGGCACATGCTGTGCCAGCTGAGCCACTTTATTTTCTGAAAGGCAACAATTCTTTTTTAGCTGATGGTAAAACCATTTGCCTACCAAAATCTTATAGCGGTAAAGTGGTTTATGAAGGTGAACTAGGAATTGTGATTGGTAAAAAATCGCAGGGTTTAACTGAAGCCGAAGCCTTGGCAGCGATTTTTGGCTATACCTGTATCAATGATGTAACAGCAATTGAAATTTTACAAAAAGACCCTGGGTTCGCACAGTGGACGCGCGCTAAAAGCTTCGATACCTTTGGGGTGTTTGGGCCCTACATTACTACCGATATTGAGCCGATGAACTTACATATTCAAACGATTTTGAATGGCCAAGAACGGCAAAACTATCCGGTAACAGATATGATTTTCCCGCCGGCAAAACTCGTTAGCTTGCTCTCCCAACAGATGACACTTGAAGCGGGAGATGTCATTGCCTGCGGCACTTCAATCGGAGTTGGCAGTATGAAACCAGGCAGCACAGTTAGTATTGTGATTGAAGGTCTTGGTACCCTTACCAACCAGTTCGCTTAAGCTGTAGCCTTAGCTACCCCGCAAGCGAATCAGCGTTACAAAAAATTTTGTAGGGCCCGTATGTAACTTAATAGCCGGTTGCAAAAGGCAGTGCTAGGCTTGCCTTAGCATTTTGTACATTGAGATCTAAAAACTTAGTTAAGGCATACACACTGCTTAAACATGGCGTTGGTATTTGCACAATTTGACCTAACTCAATTACCGAACCCAACAGTGCATCGATTTCAAGCGCCCGCCCTGCCTCTAAATCTTGCAGCATCGAGGTTTTATGTTGGCCCACTTTTTCAGCGCCAGCAATACGACGATCAATATCTACCCGAAATATCACGCCTAATTTTTCCCCAATTATTTGCGCCTCTATCATCATGTTACGCGCCAGCTCACGGGTGAGAGGGTACTGACATATTCCTTCAAGATGACCATGCGTCAATGCACTGATAGGATTGAATGTCATATTACCCCATAACTTAAGCCAAATTTCAGCACGAATGTCTGCCAAAATCGGCGACTTAAACCCTGCCTCAGCCATTAAGTTTGAAATAATCTGAATTCGCTCAGACGTACTGCCATCTAACTCGCCCATTGGAAAGCGCGTGCCCTCAACGTGCCGGATGACTCCGGGGGCTTGCGTGACGGTTGCTGGATAAACTACACAACCAATAATATTGGCTGGATTAATGGCCCGCATGATGACGCCGCCTGGATCAACCGTTTCGACCGAATGATTTTCATATGGGCCTGGTAGCTTCTGAAAATACCACCATGGAATCCCATTTTGCATGGGAATCAAAATTGTCTCGGGACCAATAATTCTTGCTAAATCGGCAACTAGCGGCTCAACCTGATGAGCCTTAACAGCCAAGATTACTAGGTCAGGCTTACCAGCATCCGTGATTTTTTCGACCGCCTGCACTTCGGCATGTAATGGTTCGGGTTGATCCTCCATAATCAAGGCTAAGCCACGTTCCTGAATCGCCCGCAGGGTTGCGCCTCGCGCGACGACCGTAACCTCATTGCCAGCTCGGGCTAACATGACCGCCAAGTAACCACCAATTGCACCACCACCGCCAACGATACAAATCTTCATTTCATTCTCCGCCGATATTTAATGTAGTTTCACATGCGGTTCAGTACGCCGAGTAATCAGTCGCGCCAAAGTATCTAAGGTCGTTTTCACCCAACCATGCAACGCTAACTCATGTAATTTATATAATGATAAATACATTATTTTAGCAAATATTCCTTCAATCATGATCGATCCGCCAATAAGACCACCCATCATATTGCCGACCGTACTAAATTTACCCAATGACACCAAGGAGCCAAAATCTCGGTAATAGTAGGGCTTTAATTCCTTGCCTGCTAAATACTGTTGAATTTGCTGAAATAAATGATTAGCTTGTTGGTGAGCTGCTTGCGCTCGCGGGGGCACAAACCCCCCATGACCTCCGGGTGCTTGTGGCCATGGGCAAGCGGCACAATCGCCCATCGCAAAAATATGGGGATCGCGCGTTGTTTGAAGGGTTGGCAAAACCAGTAATTGGTTAATGCGATTCGTTTCTAAACCACCGATCTCTTTTAAAAACTCAGGTGCTTTTACGCCTGCTGCCCAAACAACTAACTCGGCTGGCAAAATTTGTCCGTTTTCAAACTGTACGCCATCGGGCAACACAGCGGCTACCTTTGAATTGACATATACATCAACCCCAAGATCTTTTAATAAAATTTCAGTAGCTCGTGATAAGCGCACAGGTAAAGCGGGCAAAATTCGATCAGCCGCCTCAATCACATTCACCTTTAAATCTTTATTCGGATCAACTCGGTCTAAACCGTATGCCACTACTTCGCGCGTTGTGCGATAGAGTTCAGCTGCCAACTCAACGCCCGTTGCCCCGGCACCAATAATGGCAACATGTAATTGACCAGCTTTCAGCGGTGTCTTTTGCGCTTGCGCACGAATACAGTCATTTAACATGCGCGTATGAAAACGCTCGGCATCTACTGGCGATTCAAGTCTTAAGGCATATTGAGCTACACCTGGAGTACCAAAGTCATTCGTTAGGCTACCAACTGCAAGCACTAAAATGTCGTATCGTAATTTACGTGCCCCCATGACTTCGTGACCCGCTTCGTCTAAGTATGCATTGAGAAAAATGAGTTGTTGCGCACGGTCAAGACCAGTCATTTCGCCAATACGATATTCAAAATGATGCCAATGGGCTTGCGCCATATAGTCAACTTCATGCTGGCCTAAATCCATGCTGCCCGCAGCAATTTCATGTAGCTTTGGTTTCCAAATATGGGTGCGGTTTTTATCAACCAAAATAATGCGGGCCTGACCTTTACGACCGAGGCTATTGCCGAGCCGCGTAGCTAACTCGAGGCCGCCAGCGCCGCCGCCCACGATCACAATCTGCTTCACTCGCTACTCAACTAACCGAAGGGCCCATTAAGACGCACAGTATCCCAATTTAAAACAATGGCAATGCTTACCCAAATTAAATAGGGTAGCATCAGTAAACTCGATTTTGGTGAGTAATGACGGGTGGTGTAGGTAATTGCAAAAACCGATAGCCATAAAAAACTTGCCTCATATAGAGCCCAATCAGGGCGCTCTAAGCGGAAATAAATAAAACTCCAGAGTAAATTAAAAATCCCATTTAACACATACAAAATCGTCAGGTGACGGACTGCTTCTGGGGCAGGATTCCGATCCCACGCAATGACCCAAGCAGTGCCTGAGCTGATAAATATAGCTGACCAGATGGGTCCAAATAGCCAATCGGGAGGCTTCCAGAAGGGTTCTTTTAAGGCATGATACCAAGCATCTAAATTGGTAGCCCAGCCACCTAAAATAGCAATTGATAGCCCCCAGACAAGGGCAACAACAATCGGCTTCCTAAACATACTCATAACTTACTTTATACCTTAAGCAAAAGAACTTTAAACCTTAATTAACCCAAAAAGGTGCGCTAAGTCTTTAAAGAAGATGCGAATATGTGCCAAAGGGTCGCGTTTTGCCAGCTTTTTATTCATGTAAGCGTCAAAAGTGAGTTTTTGGACATCTTTATCTTCACAAATCTTTACAAAGCGCTCACGCCGTTTATCACTGATATACCAAAACCATTGCATGATACCGAGCACCAAAAAGACTTTGCCATGTTCGCGCATAAACCGTTTACGTGCCTTAGCTAAACTTTTGGGATTATTGGTAAGCAACAACTCACTCACCGCTTCCGCAGCCAAGCGTCCACCAACCATGGCGTAATAAATGCCTTCGCCTGAGGCTGGAGCAACCACTCCAGCAGCATCACCTGCCAACACCACATCCCGATTGTTATCCCATTTTTTTAGCGGCTTCATCGGTAAGGGTGCGCCCTCATGGCGAATCATTTCAATATTTTCAAGACCAGTGATTTTTTTTAAGTCGCCTACTGCGCTGCGCAATGAAAATCCTTTATCTGCACTACCCGTGCCAATACTCATCGTTTTGCCATGCGGGAAAATCCAGCCGTAAAAGTCAGGGGAAATTGCACCTTGGTAAAAAACATCGCAGCGTGAGCCATCAAAATCTGCCGGCGGGATATCGGGCGTGCGTACAATTTCATGATAAGCAAAGACATATTCAACGTCTTTGGCGCTGGGGATGGCAGCTCGACCGACACCCGATTTTGCGCCATCAGCACCAATAATCGCTTTAGCCTTAACTGCCATTGATGTACTGGGTTCATTTTTATTGCTCGAGCGAACTAGGTAATGAACAATACTGATTCCATCAGTATCACGCGATAATTTTTCAAAAATACCAACCCGTCTTTCGCAACCATCATTGGCAGCTCGCACACGCAACCACTCATCAAATTGATCGCGATCAACCATGCCTACAAACCCCCCTTCAATGGGGATATCGACTTTATTATTTTTTGGTGAAATCATGCGTGCAGATTTTGCTTTCGCCACCAAGAGCTCGTCTGGAATCTCAAAATCTTTAATTAATCGTGGTGGAATTGCGCCACCACACGGCTTAATACGGCCAGCGCGATCTAGTAGCAGTACCTTATGACCCAAGCGGGCCAAATCACCGGCAGCGGTTGCCCCAGCTGGGCCGCCTCCAACCACTACGGCATCAAAAATTTCATACGAGCTCATACTTTTTTCCTTCAGGCGTTAATGCAGATTAGCGACAGCAAAAGCACTGACCATCATTCCGCTAACAAATAGGGGCACCCCAAAACCACTTAAAAATAAGGCGCGTTTGATAGGGTCTCGTAAAAAATAGACCATCATTGCAAACTGACCAATCATCAGTATGCCAATAGTTAGTGCGCGCCAAGGCATATCCCAAGTAAATAAAATCATCACGATCAATGCTTGTGGCAATAACATCAGGCAACACGCATTCAGGGCTGCGCCTCGAACACCGAGTTGCACCGGTAATGATCGTACCCCCATTTGACGATCACCATCGATGGCTTTGAAATCATTGAGGGTCATAATGCCGTGGGCCCCAATACTATACAAAACCGCTAACATAATCGATGGCTTTGACGGCATAGCATCACCCATCATCACCGCAGTGCCAGTAAACCAAGCGATGCCTTCATAAGCAAAACCGCAAGCCGCATTCCCCCACCAGCCGTTTTGTTTTAGCCGAAAGGGCGGCGCACTATAGAGCCAAGCCAAAATCAATCCAAGCAGGGTTGCAATAAAGGCCCAAGGGCTAATGAAATAGCCCAATAAGGCCGATAATCCAGTCCAAGCAAGGGCTACATAAAGCCCCCAATACCCCGGCATTCTGCCCGAAGGAATGGGTCTTTGCGGCTCATTAATAGCATCAACATGACGATCAAACCAATCGTTCACTGCTTGACTAGCGGCACACACCATAGGACCAGCCAAGATAATGCCAGCCACTAAAACTAGCCAATGACCGCTAAATGCGACGCCCGCTGCAATTGCCCCACAAGCAAAGGCCCACATGGGTGGAAACCACGTAATCGGTTTAAGAAGCTCAAGTACTGCGGCTCCCGATGGCCAAGTACGGCTAAGATTCATGGGGTTTAAGCGCGAAAGCTCCATCGCCATAATCCCTCTGAAGAAATTGGTAACACCATCAAAATATGCTCAAGAATCGCCAGCGACAACAGGGTGCCTAAGATAGTGCATGAGGTTACTTGAAATGGGCTGGCGCCTACTGCAAGTGCAGCTTGCCAAATTGGAATTGCGACGATCGTTGCCAAGATCACCGAAATCGGCAATAAAGGATTCATTAAGCTTCGCGAAAAATAGCTATGAATATATTTGAGGTGGTTCGGCAAGAAATTTTCATTGAGGTTAAGCACTCCAAAAAATAAATTTAATTTAGCGCTTTGGCGCATGATCCATAAAATCATGAAAGTCCAAAAAGCAGTTTGATTAATACCCCCCCAGCTTGCCACCGTAACCACGATTGCCAGCACTACTAAGGCTAATTCATGATGCTGAATAGTTTGAAATGCATAGCCAGCTTTTTTCCAGCCCCTAGCTTCAGGTGGGCACGGTAAGCGCCGTGGTCCAGTAATAAAACCTAACAAAAAACCAATTTCTTGCCAAGCCCAAACCAATAAAGCACAAGTAAACCCACAATATGCTGCTGCTACGGTATCCATTGAACTACTGGTTTTAATGCCCACAATGGCAAACAACATCACACAACCGCTTAACCAAAAAGTACCTTGGTAGGTAGCTGGAGCGCGCTGATTTAAAAATAAAATAACGCCAGTACCAAACCACCAAGCAAAGATAGTAAACAGCACAGGCCAAAGATAGGTGCCCATTGTTAGCTCTGGTGCTTTACCAAGTAGGCACCATGCGCACAGATCTAGGCAAGGCATTGTCATTTACCGGCAAAAAGTACACTCGAATAAACTCTATGCCTACCAGCATACCAAGCCATGCCACATGTATTTTCTTAAACCAAGACGCCTGCTTTTTGACTGCTTCCATACGCGTAAATAACACCAACATGCGCTCTAAGCCCTGATAAAAACGTGGGTCATCAAGATTCAAGGTAACTGGAAATACTTGCTTCGTAATTTCATTAGTAATTTGTAATACCTGACGATCGTAATCGGCAGGAGAAATCTGTAAAGCCTTATAAAGCTGAGGACGTGAATGATCGCGCACATACATCGTGGCATAAACCGCCAAGATAAAAAAACGAATCCAATATTTATTAATGCCCGTAAGAAGCTTGGGATTGGCTCGCATGATTAAGGCAAATGATTCGCCATGACGAAACTCATCGTTACACCATTTTTCAAACCATAAAAATATCGGGTGGAAGCGTAATTCTGGTTTGCGTTCTATTTGCCTAAAAATGGTAATGTAACGAGCATAACCAATTTTTTCTGAAAGATACGTAGCGTAATAAATAAACTTCGGCTTGAAATAGGTATATTTTTTCGTTTTCGCTAAAAACCCTAAATCAATGCCGATGCCAAAATCTTTCAGCCATTGATTTATAAACCCAGCATGACGACTTTCATCTCGCGCCATATAACCAAATAAGGTACGCATGTCTTCATTTTTTACTTTGCGCTTAATTTCTGCATACAAAATACAACCTGAAAATTCTGAGGTTATAGAGCTAATTAAAAAATCAACGAATTCATCGTATAGCTCTGGATCTACTTTGGAGTAGTCTTTATCCATTTCAGCCGGGCGTTGAAAGTGATCGTTATTGGTATCGGCTTCATATTCGACCATCAGCGCATCCCACTCACGTCGCAAACTATCTATCTTGACGCGATCGATTTCGGCAAAATTAGTTGTATAAAAACGCGGACTTAATACCGCATCTTCAAGGGCGCGTTCTGTCGATGAATTTAACTGGGCAGTTTTATTCATTTGCGAGCCCAGTAAGGTTTCTACGCTCTCCATCTTGACTTCCATTATTTCTGCTCCTTAACTGGTATTGTCAGCATTCGTAAAAAATTTTCAGCGTTGCTTGGTCCAAAAGAGTCTAAATCAACTTTGCGCTTGGTAACTGGATCACTCAAGGTAAGTCGGCCATCAGTGTGGCCCACCAAGACGAAGGGTTGCGCGCTGTCAAAGCCTTCCCGCTTACGCTCTTGCGCTAAACCGCGCAAGACTCCACGCACAAAACCACTTTCGCCAACCACCCTGTCAATTTGTTTGCCGCTAACAAACTCAATCACTGCAATCGAGCCATCGGCGCGATCTTCAAAGCGCAACTGTCGAGACTGCTGAGTAGGGGCATCTGGTTCGCGCAGATCCTTGTTCTGCAGGCTGATAAACGCAACCGAAATAAAGGTTACTAACATGACCGATAGCACTGCAATGCCCATGCCCTTAGGAATTAATTTGGGCTCTAAAGTCATTCTCATGCGGCTTGCTCTGCCACTTGTAGTGGCGCTAAATTGTTCGGCGTCTTTAAGTCATCAGTAGTCTGATTTAGATTGGCCGCCTGCCAAGCCGTAGTGAGTTGCTTGGCAACGACTGTGGCCTGGGGAATACTTCTTAACATGGGTTCAGGATGAGCAAAATACCAAGGGCGAGCATGGGGCCATAGGTGAAAATAAGCAATTTTGTCGCTTGCGGCTAATTTCAAACGAATATTGCCCGTGCCATCAGAAAACTGGTGTACATCGGCACTGACAATGCGCTTAAGTGGCAAATTAAAGCTCACCGTAAGGACAATGCCAACCCGCATCACCACCCTTGAAGTCGTAAGTGTATAAACCGTCGTTGTGGCAGACCAATAAGCTAAGCAGGCTATTAACACCATCCCTAAGATCGATAAGGCAATTACTAAAGCGATGCTACCGAGCTCGGCAAACCAAGTTGTTTCGGCCAGACTAATTGAGATTAATTTAGCCGTAATAATTAAACCAAAGTACGCCATTAAAGCGAACAAATGAAACGCATGGCGGGTTAATGAAAACCAATTGGGACTACCCTGCCATAAAATATGCTCACCAGCTGGCAATGCTTCTGGCAAGCCGTAGCTTGGCTCAAACTCATGCTCGGGTGATTGGTAAAGCGAACTCATATTAGGGGTTCTCTGCGCTCAGGTGTTGCATATAAAGTGCCGCCGCCGTAATACGCCATCACCTTCTCTTCTTCCAACATGGTAATTTGCTCGTGATTTTTAATGGCCGGCACTTCAGCAAACTGGTGCCCCAAAATCGATTGAACTGCGATTCGCGTACGCTGTACCCGAGCAAAATTCATTGGTAACATTACCTTACGACTGCCATTCTCAGCAGTAGTTTCTAATTCAAGATAACGAATAACCATTTCTGCACGATCAACCCAGATATCCTTAATGACACCACCACGAACGCCATCTGCGCCCACTACCATCAAGCCCCGTGGATCGATATCCTGCTTCGCCACCTTAAAATCTTGCAAGATGCGCATGGGAACAATAACCGGCTTGCCCTCAAATGTTAAGTCGGGATAATCGGGGCGATTGGCATAAGCACCTGGTCCTACGCAATCTAACATGGGATTGCCAGTGGGCTCTAATGGTGCACCATTAAAGCGATGCGCAGGTCTTGCGCCAGTAATCACGTCTAAAGGTTCATCTCGTGGATTAATCACATCGCCGTGAAATTGAGTTTTAAACACCTTCGGTGCAGGCATCCCAATTAAACCTGGGTTACGCCTTACCTTGCCTGCTTGGTCATACTCCAAAGGAAAACCTTCGCGTTTACTTTCAAGCGTGAGGTAATAAATTAATCCGAAAAAAAACGCCCAAAACAGGTAAAGAATGAGTTGCGCCAAATCAACATATTGTGTAATTGCTCCGGTTCCCATAATCTATTTCCTCTAAATTAAACAACGTTACAAGCTCTAACTAACCTGGTAATTCTGCTAAACCAAACTTTTTATCAACACCCTTTTCAGACCCTAGCTTAGGGGTTCGATAGGCTACCAACGGACCCAACACAATTAAGGTAGCGAATAGTAAATAAAATTCAAGGTGATAAACAAAGCTATAGCCAGTTGCATTTGAATCTAAGGCTGAACCCAATAATCCCGATTGGGCTAAGCCTGATATCAGATCACGTATGAAGCCACCCAAGGCAATCGCTAAGCCAGCGGCGGTAGCTTGTACTGCGCCCCAGGCTCCCAAGACTAAGCCACTCATATCATCAGCCTCAAACGACATTGCTACAGTAAGCGTGCTAACCGAAAATAAACCCCCACCAAAACCAATCAAAAACGCCCCACAACGAAATAATAAGGGGGAGGCTAGAGGCTCAGAAAAAATCACACAGGTAAATGCCAAAATACCAAAGAGGGTGCCAAGTGCTGCTAAACGATAAGCCTCGATACTGCGATTAAGGAATTTAGCTGCAATTGCAAAAGCGCAAATTGCTCCCACCGCAGTGATAAAAGTCAACATCGTGGTTGAGCTTACCGACAGTTTGAGTACTTCGGCACCATAGGGCTCTAAAATAATATCTTGCATACTAAAGGCGGCCGTGCCAATGCCTAAGGCCAATAAAAACCGCATTACTTTTTTTTGAGTAGAAAATATTTTCCATGACTCGCTAAAACTTTTACGCGGTAAATGTGGGGCAGTTAAGTGGGGTTGACGCGCTTCTTGTTTCCATAGGGCAATTAAATTTAAAATCAAGGTTAAGCTCGCTGCACCTTGAATCACCCGAATTAATAATACTGGCGTAAAGTCAATTAAAAGAAATCCTAAAATTAAACTGCTGGCTGCCATTCCCACTAGCAACATCAAGTACATTAAAGCAACCACTCTTGGGCGCAAGCTTGGAGTGGTTAAATCGGCAGCTAAGGCTAGTCCGGCAGTTTGCGTAATTTGCATGCCAGCCCCTACCAATAAAAAGGCTAAGCCACAGGCGCCCTCACCAAACCACATCGGCCAATGTGAATCGCCTGACAGCAAAATAAGGGCAAACGGCATAATCGCCAAGCCGCCAAATTGTAGCCAGGTACCAATCCAAATATAAGGCACCCGCCGCCATCCTAAAACCGATTTATGTCGGTCACTCCGATGACCAATGAGGGCCCTAAACGGAGCAAACAATAGCGGTAAGGCAACCATCACGGCAACCAAACTAGCGCTCACCTGTAATTCAACAATCATGATGCGGTTTAGCGTTCCGATTAATAAGGCTGCCGCTAAGCCAACTGAAATTTGAAAAAGTGACAGGCGCAACAAACGACTTAAAGGCAATTCTGCCGTAGCAACATCAGCAAATGGCATAAAGCGTGGGCTAAGACGCGGGAATCGAGGTTGAAAACGCATGATCTACTCTTTACTGGCGCTCTAAAGCCATCGCTTGTGATTTATAAAAACCGCGTGAAATTTTTTTACTACCAGTAATTGTCCAAGCGCCCAAATCTTCTCCCATAACAATGAGTTTTGTGAGTTTTTTTTCTGCCACCGGCTCAATAAAAGGTGCGCGATCACCACGAGGAAATAAGCGCCCTACGCCAATTAAGGCTGCCAAAAAAATAGTTTTTGGTGCGAAAGTAAAGACGATGGTCTGGCGGGTTCGCACTGCCAGTAGACCTAATGCCTTGGCAATATCAAAACGGTTGTAATGAATCATCGAATCCATGCACACCACATAATCAAACTGTCCTAAGGCAGGATCCAACATATCGCCCGCAAGAAATTCGATTGAGCCCCCATTTAAATTATTTGGTAAGCGCTCTTTACCCAATTGCACTAAAGTTGGTGAAATATCGATCGCCACCACTTGCGCGCCTCGGCGCGCTAAATCTACTGCTAATAAGCCTGTACCACAGCCCGCATCGAGCACCCGCTTACCGGATAAGTCAGCTGGTAAATACGCTAAGATCGTTTGGCGCATTGTCTCGCGACCCGCCCGTACGGTTGCACGAATACCGCTAACTGGAGCAGACGAAGTTAATCTAGCCCATGCATCGACTGCAGTACGATCAAAATACTGTTCTAGTTGATTGCGTTTATCGATGTAAGAACGATGTTGCATGGCGAATGTCTAAATTAATCAAATCCAAGTAAATCAAAAATATCGCGGTCTTTCATTGGCTCAGCCGGCAATGGTGCGGTGCCGACCCAAAGTGCTGCAGCCAAACGCATATATTCTTTTTTCACTGCCTCTAGTTCTGGTGAGTCTTCCATTTCAAATAAGGTCGATTTTTTTAACCGGCTACGGCGGATGACATCGAGGTCAGGAAAATGGGCCATGGTTTTTAAGCCCACCCGCTCATTAAACTTATCAATTTGGTCGGTAGCATTGCTACGATTAGCGATCACACCACCTAAACGCACGTTGTAATTTTTAGCTTTAGCGCCAATTGCTTGCACAATACGGTTCATTGCAAAGATCGAATCAAAATCATTAGCAGTCACAATGAGTGCGCGATCAGCATGTTGTAAGGGCGCTGCAAAACCACCACACACTACGTCGCCTAAGACGTCAAAAATAACCACATCGGTATCATCGAGTAAGTGATGCTCTTTGAGTAATTTCACGGTTTGGCCAACGACATAACCTCCGCAACCCGTGCCAGCAGGCGGTCCTCCCGCCTCTACACACATGACACCGTTATAGCCTTCATAAACAAAATCTTCGACCCGTAATTCCTCGGAATGAAAATCAACTTTTTCTAAAACATCAATGACGGTAGGCATTAATTTTTTGGTAAGCGTAAAAGTTGAATCGTGTTTTGGATCACACCCAATTTGAATTACCCGCTTACCTAACATTGAAAAAGCAACAGATAAATTGGAAGAGGTGGTGCTTTTACCTATACCCCCTTTTCCGTATACTGCAAATACTTTTGCTTTGCCAATTTTTACACTGGGGTCAAGTTCAACCTGAACACTTCCCTCGCCATCCGGCGGGCGTATACGCCCAGTTTGACTGACAGGTATATTGGTTACTTCCATAGTAGGACCCCTAGGTTATCCGCAATTAGCGGCTGTAATACGCTTTCGCGTCATAAAGTGTTTCAATCGAAATTTTTTGTACGCCCTGCTCCAAAGCAAAGCGTTCAGTATTGCGTTTTGCTTTACCGCGTACAAAAAATGGGATTTTTCGTAACTCAGTTTGGGCTTCATCATCCCAAATCGAAATCAATTCTTGCTGACCTTGAGCTTTGCTAGCGATAGCCTCTGGCTGACGCTCTGGGGTAGAGTTATGCCCTAAATGAGAAGGCATTGCTTCCTCATGAAATTCCATGTCGCCACGAAACATACCAATTAAATGCTCTTCTAGACCCATCATGAGCGGGTGCACCCACGTATCAAATAACACATTAGCACCTTCAAAGCCCATTTGTGGCGAGTAACGCGCTGGAAAATCTTGCACGTGTACTGGCGCAGAAATCACTGCGCAAGGTATTTTTAAGCGCTTAGCAATGTGCCGCTCCATTTGTGAGCCTAAAATTAATTCGGGTTGTAACTCGGTAATAGCTCGCTCAACCACTAAGTAATCATCGGTAATTAAAGCCTCAATGCCATATTTTTCAGCTGCTTCACGCACCTCGCGAGCTAGTTCGCGACTATATGTTCCTAAACCTACTACCTGAAAGCCCATTTCTTCATGCGCGACTTTAGCTGCGGCTACAGCATGGGTGGCATCACCAAAAATAAATACCCGTTTATTGGTTAAATACGTTGAATCAACTGATAAGGCATACCAACGCGCCCGTGAATTATTCACTAATGCCTCTACATCACATTCGATACCGGCCAAGGCACAGACTTCCTCAATAAATTGCCGAGTAGCTTTAAAGCCAATTGGAATAGTCTTGGTGGCTGCTTGATCACAATTACGGGTTAACCATTGCACTGCTGAATTAGCGATTTCGGGATAGAGCACCACATTAAAATCTGCCTCGTGTAAGCGGGCAATATCTTTTGGTCTAGCACCTAAAGGGGCAACAACATTGATCTCAATGCCAATCTGCTCTAATAAACGTGACACTTCAGCAACATCGTCACGATGTCGAAAACCTAAAGCAGTCGGCCCTAAAATATTGCAACGCGGTTTTTGATTAGCTGCTCTAGGGGCTCTTTTTGTGCCAGGCGTTAAGGCATGTTCGGCGCCTAACAACCGCACCATCTGATAAAACGTTTCCGCCGCACCCCAATTTTCTTTCTTTTGGTAAGCAGGTAATTCAAGCGGCAAAACTGGTAAAGGCAAATTTAATGCTGCAGCTAAGCCGCCTGGGTCATCCTGAATTAATTCAGCGGTACACGATGAACCCACCATTAATAGTTCTGGCTTAAACCGTTCATAGGCATTACGTGCTGCCTCTTTAAATAATTCAGCGGTATCGCTACCTAAATCACGCGCCTGAAAGGTGGTGTAGGTAACGGGTGGACGACGATTATTGCGTTCAATCATGGTGAATAACAAATCGGCATAGGTATCGCCTTGTGGCGCGTGCAACACATAGTGCACCCCTTCCATCGCTGTAGCGATGCGCATCGCACCCACGTGAGGGGGTCCTTCATAGGTCCATAAAGTTAATTGCATCCCAATACACCCATCTGCCGTTGTAATCGGTTTGTCATACTAAGCCGCTAATTTCATGTGGCGCAATAAAGGTCGCGCAAATAATTCCGCCAAATCGGCGGCCTGATCAAAACCCTGTATCGGCGTAAACACTAATTCAATCGACCACTTACTGGTCATGCCTTCGGCCTCAAGCGGATTCGCTAAACCCAAACCACATACCACTAAATCGGGCTTAATTGCCCGACAACGATCTAATTGGCGCTCAACATCTTGCCCTTCAGATAATTGCACCTCGGCAGGTAGCATTGCCAATTCACTAGCCATATGCTGGCGGTGCAAATAGGGTACACCGACTTCAGTCAACACCATATCTAGTTCGCGATGCAAAAAACGTGCCAAGGGAATCTCTAATTGTGAATCAGGAAAGAAAAAAATGCTTTGACCGGCCAATTGCGTTTTAAAACGCGCTAAGGCGGCTATCGCCCGCTGCCTTTTAGGGGCAATTACTTGCTCAAATAATTCGGCTGGCACCTGCCAAGCTTGGGCTGCTGCGGCAAACCATTTTTCCGTCCCCTCTACTCCCAATGGAAAAGGCGCCTCGATTCGCTGGGCGCCTTTTTCCTCAAAGATTCGTGCGGTATCGGCTAAAAAAGGTTGGGCTAATAAAAAGCGAGTTTGGGGTCCAAGCACAGGCACATTACTAGAATTGCGCGGCGGAAAAAAGCGCACATTGACAATACCTAGGTCATTAAAGATGCGCATAAATTGATCTTCAACTACATCTGCTAAACATCCTACTACTACCAAATCGGCTGGTGCTTGCAGTTGCCCGGTAGACAATGCGGGTATATCTTTGGCTAAAGCAGCTAAACAGGCATCCTCCCCTTGCGTAAAGGTGGTTTCAATACCACTTCCAGAGTAATTTAAGATTCGTACTTGCGGCATAAAATTTTTGCTAAGGCGCTGTGCGGCGGTTGCGAGATCTAACTTAATTACTTCAGAGGGACAAGAACCAACCAAAAAAAGCAGTTTGATATCGGGGCGGCGCTCGAGCAGCTGGGCTACTACCCGATCGAGCTCCTCATTGGCGTCAGCTAAACCTGCCAAATCACGATCATCAATAATTGCAGTAGCAAAACGGGGTTCTGCAAAAATCATCACGCCCGCAGCCGATTGAATTAAGTGCGCACAAGTCCGCGATCCCACCACTAAAAAGAAAGCATCTTGGATTTTGCGGTGCAACCAAATAATGCCAGTAAGGCCACAGAACACTTCACGTTGCCCGCGCTCTTTAATAATTGGCAATATTTTTCGCTCCACCCCTGAAGGTGAAGAGCTCGGTGAAGAAATCACTGCGCTCATGCTGGTAGGCCCTGTCTCATTTGCCGTTTTTCTTGTAAACGGGCAGCGCGTAATTTAAGAATAAATTGGCTTGCGTTAATCACATAAGTGAAATAAGCCGCCAAAGCTAAATACATTAATTCGCGCTCTGGCAAGACACCAAACATTAAGCACACAAGATAGGCCGAGTGCAGAGCAATGACTAACATACTAAAGACATCTTCCCAGTAGAAAGCTTTAGCAAAGAGGTATTTTCCAAAGACCACCTTTTCCCAAATTGAACCAGTAACCATAATGGTATAGAGACAAAAAGTTTTAACTACCACTGAAATATTGGCAGCAAATTCATTTTCACCAGTAATTAAAAAACGAACTACCAAATAGAGGCTCACTAAAAAAACCACAAACTGAACGGGCGCTAAAATTCCTTGTACGAGCGTCCATTTGGTGTGGTCGCGCCTAACTCTTTCAGCCGGGGTATATAAGGGTTCATAGGTTCTTGCCATTGCTCTTTACCAAGGTTCTTTGTGCTAAATGTGTAAACAAAAGTTTACGCTTTTTCTATTTTTTAGCCCACTAGGTATCTACCCCTAGTTGTGTAAAATGGATTTGACATAAGTAAGCAAAATTGCGTAATCTATAGCCATAGGACACAGGCTTTTAATCAGCTTGGAAGAATTATTTGTTGCGGTGCAACATTTTGCCTCAACGATTGGAGTTTTGGTGACGGTACTAAGTCGGCCTTTGACGAAAAGTGAAAATTCAGAGTTAGCTACTGCTAAGAGGCAGCACTCACTTCAGAAAACACCAGCTGATAAACCGAGCTATCTTGAAACCACAGTTGAAAAAAAAATCATTCCACGATTAGTGGCGCAACTTGCTAATGTCAAGCAACGCAAGCTCGAAAATATTTCCCGTCTACCCTTGCATCTTTCGGCCCGCCAAATTAGTGAGTTTTCCATTTTGCTACTCACCAAACCTTATGAAGAGTGTCGTGACTATGCTTTGCAACTATGTCATGCTGGTTGCTCAATTAATGAAATTTACTATAGCTTAGCGGTTGATGCGGCAAGAAACTTAGAGTATTTATGGGAAGCTGATGCCTGCACCTTTGGTTCAAGTACTATTGCTATCGGTCATTTACAAGCTATTTTGCGTGAGCTCAACCCTCTGTTTCATACTCAAGGAAAATTACAAACCCAAACAATAGGAAATGCCTTGGTCGTAGCGGCACCAGGCTCACAACATAGCCTTGGTGTTTTTCTCTTGACTGAAAATTTAATTCAACACGGCTGGAATGTCTTACCAGCAGCCAAAATTACCGGTGCTGAAATTCTGCAAACGCTGAAAAACTCATTTTTTAATTTTATTGCTATTTCTATAGGCTCTCGTAAGCATTGGGAAGAGCTAGAAGATCTAATTCCCTCCATTCGTCAGGCTTCTTTAAATCCGCAATTACATATTATGGTAGGTGGTGCGCTACTGAAAGCACAGCCTGAATTATTAAGTCGATCGAGCGCAGATAGCTGCACTACTGATCTTGATGCAGCACTTAAAACAGCTGCAAGCCTTGTAAAGTAGGGGTTTAACTCTAAGGAATGGCTTGTCTTCCTCTTTAAACCCCTTGCTGGAAATTGGTCTCCTCTCACCGCACGAGATAGCAACCGTAATTCAATCCGGATCTGACTTAGCTATTGTTATGGATGAGACGGGTAAGATTCTCGGCTTGAGCTTTAGTAATTCTGAGCTTCAAAGCAAAATGTTTCAAAGTTGGGTAGGTCAATCTTGGGAAGATACGGTTACTTTCGAAAGCCGCCCTAAAGTTCAATCACTCATTCAAGAAGCCAAAGATTCAGGCACTTCACGACTAAGACAAATTAATATCCTCGTATCGGGCGGAGCCGATTTACCATTTCTTTGCGCCACGATTCATATTCCAAGTAGTCAACGCATTGTGGCTATGTACCGAGACTTACGCGAAGTTTCATTGCTCCAGCAACGCTTAATTGACGCACAACAAACAATTGAACTCGACTATGCGCGTTTGCGGCAAATGGAAACCCGCAATCGCATTTTTTTTGAAATTGCCTCTGAGGCTAGTGTTTTGATTGACAGCACTAACTCTAAAATTCTTGAGGCTAATTCGCGTTTTGTTGAAATGATGGGCGAATCAATTAAGAAAATAATTGGTAAATCATTTTTAGACTACCCCACTAAAAACGATCTACTTGCCGTGCAGGCTGCCTTGGGGAGAGTAAGTTATGGAAGCGAAAAAATTGAATTTAATGCTAATTTAAATGGTGCTGATCTCGCTCTGACGGCTGCACCCTTTCGTAACGCCAATCAAGCACTGATCTTAATTGCGATGAAAACCATTCAAGCCTCTGATGCTGCTAGTGCCAATAGTAATCAAGCAATAACTTTATTCGCTCTAGAAAATTCAGCCGATGCTTTTGTAGTCACCAATTTACAAGGCAAAATTATTAGCACAAATCATGCTTTTCGTAAAATGGTAATGATTGAAAAACCTGAGCAATTACTTCATGAATCGCTAGAAATTTGGTTAGAACGCTCGACCATTGATTTAAAAGTAATGTTGGCTAATTTACAAGCTGAACGTAGCATTAAACTGTTTGCTACTGCTATTCGTGATGCCTTTGGTACCTATCATCCCGTTGAGATATCTGCCTCAGCCATGACTACCCCAAAACCTTGTATTGGTTTTTCAATTCGTGAAGTAGGCTCACGCATTCGGCCTCAATATCAAATAGGTGAAGGCATATCGCGCTCTAACGAAGAACTGACCCAATTAGTTGGGCGCCTGCCATTAAAAGAAATTCTAAATGAAACTACTGACTTAATTGAAGAACTGTGCATTAAAGCAGCCCTTGATTTATCCCGAGGCAATCGGGTGGCCGCCTCCGAAATGCTTGGCCTTTCGCGGCAAAGCCTATATATTAAACTGAGAAAATTTGGTCTTAATGACCCCTCCAAAGAGAACGATCTGGAAGAATAATGCAGGATCAATCGGCCGCCCCAGTAGCAGTCATGGCCTTAGTAAAACTATTACCCAATGCAAAGTTAGGTGGCATCGTCAAACTCATGTTTGGTCGTTATATGGTTGGCCGTGTTTCTGGATTGCAATTCATCAAACACTTAGGCGCAGGTGTGAATGGCGGATTTTCAGTGAAGCCTAGTACTATGCATCAAGGTCTTTTTGCGCTCTTTTCTGAACAAGGTAAGGCTGAACAATTTCTACGTAGCTCACCTTTATTACAGTGGTATCGTGAACATGCTGAGGAATTCTTTTCAGTGCAATTGCAAACCTATTCTTGTAAGGGCACTTGGGCTGGTCGATCGCTACCAATTTATGATATTGCAATTCCTACTGGTCCAATTGCCTCACTAACGCGTGCCTCAATTAGACCTTGGCATGCGCGAGAATTTTGGCTTAAAGCCCCGCCAGCTGAAACTGAGCTAAAGCAATCACCTGGCTGTATTTTAGCAGCCGGTGTTGGCGAAGCCCCTTTACTTAGGCAAGCTACATTTACTATCTGGCAATCTGAAATAGCGATGAATAACTATGCCCGTTCGGGCAGCCATTTAAAAGCAATTCAAGCAGCCTATAGTCAACATTATTTTTCTGAATCAATGTTTGCTCGCTTTAAACCAATGAACCTCCAGGGCACTTGGGCAGGCCACTGTTTTGAATAAATCAACTGCTCTAGTCATTGGTGGGGGCATTGGCGGCTTAGCTTGTGCGCTAGAACTAGCTTGTGCTGGCATCGAAGTAATCGTAATTGAAAAAGAATCTTACTTAGGTGGAAAAATTCGGCAAATTAATTGTGGAGATCAAGCCATCGACTCGGGACCAACAGTCTTTACCATGCGCTGGGTATTTGACGAGCTCTTTCGCCATGCTGACACCAGCCTAGAAGATGAAATGCAACTGACGCCTTTAGCTGTTTTGGCGCGCCATGCTTGGAACAAAGAGCAAAGACTTGACTTATTTGCCAACCGCCTACAATCAGCTGAAGCTATTGCACAATTTTCTTCGCGAAATGAAGCTAACCGTTTTCTCGATTTTTGTACCCAAGCTAGCAAACTTTATCAAGCCCTTAAAAATCCATATATGTTATCTGGGCGTCCTAGTATGGCTAGCATGATGAGTAGCTTAGGCACCTCTGGTTCAAAAGTTTTATTTGAGATTGGCTTATTTAGCAATCTCTGGAAAGCCTTAGGGCACTATTTTCATGATCCCCGCCTGCGTCAGCTCTTTGGGCGCTATGCTACATATTGCGGATCTTCACCCTTTCAAGCTCCCGCCACCTTAATGCTGATTGCTGAGGTAGAAATGCAAGGGGTTTGGAGCGTAACCGGTGGGATGTCATCTTTAGTAGCCGCACTACGGCGGGTGGCAGAGCAAAAGGGAGTCACCTTTCTTACTGGCCAAAAGTGTGTAGAAATTTTACTTAAAAATGGTCGGGCTTGTGGCGTGCGCCTAGAGAATGAGAATGTACACCATGCCCATGCAGTTATTTTTAATGGTGATACGCAAGCTCTACACACTGGCTTATTAGGGCATAAGGTTAAAGCTGCAGTGGCAGTTGAGCGCAATTTAATTCCATCTCTATCAGCTTTAACTTGGTCGATGTTAGCTAAACCCCAAGGTTTCCCACTTCTACGGCATACTGTCTTTTTTAATGCAAACTATGAAGCTGAATTTGATGATATTTTTTTACATCATCGGCTCCCCAAACACCCGACTGTTTATATTTGTGCGCAAGATCAAACTGATAATTACCTTGAACATCAAACTGAACAAAGCATTTTTTGTTTAGTCAACGCCCCTGCCCACATAAGCCCCCGACCAGAACTCACTTTCAAGGAGATTGAAGCATGCGAAAGTCAGGCATTCGCCTTATTACAAACTTGTGGACTCGAGCTCAACCCCAATTTCAACACCTTAACACGTACCTCGCCGCATACTTTCGGGGCCCTTTTTCCGGCGACTGGAGGTGCCCTGTATGGTCAAGCCAGCCATGGTTGGATGGGGGTCTTCAAGCGCCCTGCCGCACAGAGCGCTATTCCGGGTCTGTATCTAGCGGGGGGCAGCGTGCACCCGGGGGCGGGAGTGCCAATGGCAGCTTTATCGGGACGCATGGCGGCCGCAACCCTGATGGGTCACCTCGGTTTGACCAAGCCGTCGGCAAGGGAGCTTATCTCTGGTGGTACATCGATGCCCTAAGCGATGATCGCGAACACGGCATTGTTATCATTGCTTTTGTTGGTAGTGTTTTTTCACCCTACTATGCAAAAGCCCACAAAAAAACCGGTGGCGCTAACCCTGAAAATCATTGCACGCTTAACGTAGCAATTTATTCTCCAGGTAAAAACCGCTGGACCATGACCGAAAGAAGTGCGCATAGCTCATCCCGTGATGCCAATCATTTTGTGATTGGGCCAAGCTCATTACACTGGGAAAAAGACTGTCTAACAATTCACATTAAAGAGCGTGCCGTGCCCTTTGGCCAAGCAGTCCGTGGGACAGTGCGAATATATCCTGAGCGCTTGTTTAATTTTTCTACTGCGCTCGATGACCAAGGTCATCATCACTGGGGGCCACTAGCTCCACGAGCACGGGTAGATGTCAAATTAAGTCATCCAGACTTACATTGGCAGGGTAATGGCTATTTAGATTCAAACGAGGGCGACGGCCCTCTTGCCCTTGATTTTCATGAGTGGGATTGGTCACGAACTGAGTTAAGCGGACAGCGTACTGCCGTGATTTATGACGTACGGCAAAAAAATGGTAATGAAAAATTACTTGCTCTAGTTTTTCATCCCGACGGTCAAGTTGAACCCTTTGCTGCCCCACCTCGCCAAGCGCTCCCACAAACTGCTTGGCGTATTCAGCGGCAGATGCGTAATACCGATCAAGCCTCGCTAAAACTGGTGAAAACGTTAGAAGACACGCCGTTTTATGCTCGGTCTGTTTTATCTTCTGAGTTATTGGGCGAACAAGTCACTTCATTTCATGAAACTTTGAATGTACCGCGCTTCGCTTCACCAATCGTGCAATGGATGTTAGCTTGGCGAATGCCGAGAAGGTCTTAATCATATTGGTATCTGAGAAATACTCGAGCCAAATCATTAAGCCGCGATTTTTTGAACTGCTTCTAAATTCTTAACTTGCTCGCGACGACGCATTTCAACTCGCTCTAATAAATTTACTACCCATACCAACCGTTCATGAAGTGAGCCACCATAATGGGGTTGATGTGGTGCATTCATTACAGCTTGAATTAAGTATTGAATCGATCGCTGGGCCGGAATCAAACGTTTACTCCAGTTACGTTTTGCTGTCACTAACATCGCCCGACTTAATAAATGTATCTTTTTTTGACTTGACACTATTGCCCGCACTGTGATCGAATTCATTTGATTACTTTCAACTTGGCGGCCAATTTCAGCATAAATTAGCCGCGCTGCTTGTATTGCCGGACGACAATCCCAAGGTAAAGCCGTGATGCCGATTTCTGCCTGCTCATATAAAGAGTCAGCCTGTTTTAATAAGCGCTCGACTACGCGCGCAATAGCGGGATTAAATTCTGGCTGTTGAAGCCAAGTATCTGGATCAATGCCTTCTTCAACCAACCAACTACGTGGTAAATATAAACGTCCATTCACCGCATCTTCACCAACATCGCGAGCGATATTGGTAAGTTGCATTGCCAAACCAAGATCGCATGCGCGGGCCAAAATTGCTGGGTCACGCTTACCCATCATGAGGCACATGATTGCCCCTACCGAACCCGCAACCCGAGCACAATAATCTAGTAAAGCCTCAAGTGTGACGTACTGGCGATGCTGACTATCCCATTCATAACCCTCAAGCAGCGCACGCAATAAATCGATGGGAATATCATAGTAACGAACTACTTCTGCTAGAGCACGATCGGCTGGCTCATGGTCGGGCCTGCCCTGATAAATTCGCTCTAAACGACTATATAGTTCAGTAATTGCCTCTGGTTTAGCGTCAATCCCATCGACAATATCATCGGTAATCCGACAAAAAGCATAGAGCGCTATAGCAGGGTCGCGCACCCGCTTAGGTAGCAAGCGAGAAGCGGCAAAAAATGATTTTGAGCCAAGCCGCATCTTTTCGCTGCATTGCGCTACATCTTGACTAAATTGACTCATGCCACGCTCTCCCTTAACGATTTTGCTGCTTGAGCTTGTACCTGCTCAACTGTTGGCACGACCGACATCAATGCCTTAGCCGAAGATAAAACACCAGGGATGCCAGCGCCAGGATGCGTGCCAGCACCAACCATAAAAAGCCCCTTAACATCTTCACTACGGTTATGCGGCCTAAACCAAGCACTTTGAAGAAGCAATGGTTCAAAACCAAATGCCGCCCCCTTTACTGACAGTAAGCGATCTTGAAAATCCTGAGGGGTCATGCAAAATGAAGTTTTAAGGTGGGACTGAAAACCTGGCATGACAGTAGCCTCTAAATAATCTGCAATGGTTTGCCGATAAGCTTCAGTATGGGCATGCCAATCGGTGCCGCTATCCAAATTAGGCACGGGTGATAAAACATAAAAGGTGTCACAGCCTGCAGGTGCTAATGCTGGATCGGTAGCCGTCGGGCGATGTAGATAAAGACTAAAGTCATCAGCTAAAATTTTGCGCTTAAAAATATCATTTAATAATTCTTTATAACGCTTGCCTAATAAAATCATGTGATGCGGAATATCGGCATACTGTCGGTCAATTCCAAAATACCAAACAAACAAACTCATTGAATATTTACTATTAGCTACTTTTTTATCGGTCCAGACACGACGGTCTTCGGGGGCCAATAACTTTTGATAGGTCCAGGCAGCATCAGCGTTAGAAACCACAATATCAGCTGCAATAAAACTACCATCAGCCGTAGTGATGCCAGTCGCCTGGCCATTTTTAACAACAATTTTCTTCACTTCGGTATTGCATTCAATTTCAACTCCCTGATCACGCAAAAGTCTAACTAAACCTTTAACAATTGAACCAGTGCCGCCCATCGCTGAAAAAACGCCATGCCTTCTTTCAAGAGAATTAATTAAAGCGTAAACCGCAGTCACTGAAAAGGGATTACCGCCAATTAATAGCGGATGAAAACTCATCACCTGCCGTAATTTAGGATTCTTAAAGTAACGTGCCACTAGGGTATAAATACTTTCCCAGGCTTTCATGCGAACCATCGAGGGCAGTGCAGCCAGTAAATCGCTAAGAGAATCGAAAGCTACCGAGCTTAAATCTTCAAAGCCCAACTTGTAGCATTTCTCAGCCTCTTGCAAAAACTGCTCAAACCCTACTAAATCTTCAGGCGCAAACTTCGCCACCTCTTGGCGCATTTGTTCTAAGTTGCCAGTGTAATCAAAGTGTGTACCATCATCAAAGCGAATTCGGTAAAAGGGCTCCATTAAACGTAAATCAACATCATCGGTAAATTTTTCGCCACACAACTCCCAGAGTTCTTCTAATAAAAATGGGGCAGTAATGATAGTTGGGCCAGCATCAAAGGTGAAGCCATCTTTTTTAAAAACTGAAGCTCGTCCTCCAGGAGCATCTAGCTTTTCAAGCACCCTTACTCGATAGCCGCGTTGCGACAAACGAATTGCTGCGGCTAAGCCACCAAAACCGCTACCTATAACCAAGGCAACTGGGCGGTAATCATCAGCAAAAACAGTCTTTTTCAACATAAGTAATGGTAGTTACGGTAATCCGTAAACTATTTCACAGCCGATGCATTAGTAAGGTTAGTTTTAGTTGCTGCAGTAGTTGTGCCGTTGCCACGTAAGTAAGGGTAATCAGTCAACATCGAAACCCCATACAAAGGTTTGTAAGCGCCCTGATGGCAAGTGCCACAATTTGCCTTGGCAACATCGCCAGTTGGACCCAAGCGATGTGCTGGAAATACTTTGGTTAATGGCACCATAAAATTATTATTAATATCGCGCGCCATTCGAATTCCATACCAAGCACTTGAGCGCTGTGGTGGGCTTTCTTCCCAGCTAGCAATAGCGCGAGTGTTATGGCAATAAGTGCAATTAACTCCGAGCGATTTCGACATATGAATCATCAGGGCAAAGGTCTTTTCGGTTTCTTTAATATTGCGCTTGTTATCAGTACGTAAAACGGTATCGCCGTTAACCCGAATCATTTCATCTTTTAATAAAAATGGTGTAAATGGGTCGTAAGGCAAGCTCGACAGCCCCACTGCTTGACTGGGGGTATTTTGTCCGTCTTTATTTCCCAACCAGCCATTACCCTGTTTTTGCTGCGGCGCTGTAAACCACACTTGCTGCGGAATATTATTGCCGCGATGGCAGGTATAGCAGGTAACGCCAGTTTGCTTCACATGCGTTTGCCAATCACTATTAATCCGTTGGTTCATTTGAATCATGCGCCGCGAAACTACTTTAGTGTATTTACTATCGTCAGCAAAATTTTCAACGTTATGGCAATAAGCACACCCTTGTTGTGGCGAAACCCAGCTTGTCATTGACACCATGAAAGTAGTAAATTGCGCGGTACTTAAATTGCCTAACACTTTAACGTTTTTATATACGCTAGATGCCTTTGGCCCATCGGCTGGTACTGGATAAGAGGCAGGAACTACATTATTAGCGGCTTGAGCAGCTAAGGTGCGTGGATTATAAATTTCAGCCATACCCGTGCCACGATAACCATGCTGCACACTTTCTACTGGGGGGCGTTCACAGCCGGCTAATAAAAAGCTGCCGCATACTATTAAGAGCACACCTAATTTGGAATAAATCGGTTTCATGGTTTCATCCCTTGCAGTGGAATTTGTAGCACTGGTGGTGGCGGTGCGACAAAGGTACTGGCAGGATCAACCGTAATACCGCCAAAAACATTCGGGTAGGCTGGTGCAACATGGTGCTTAACGGCCCACAGATACCAGTTATCGACAACCGTACCCGTTAATAGAATGCCAATACCGCCAACTAATGGTGTGAGCACTGCAAACCACCAAGCCCAACGATGAATTGACTCCATGGTGGCATTAAAACCCATTGTCCAACGCCAAAATAATGCCGCTCTTTCAGAGGCGGTGCCACGATCAACGATCTGCTCAATTTCACGCTCACCACCAAAACGCGAAACCGCCAAAATAGTACCCGCGTGCATTGCAAATAACAAGACTGAACCATACAAGAAAGCAATTGACAGCATATGGAATGGGTTATAAAACAAATTACCATAGCGCAATGAAAATGCGGCAGTCCAATCAAGATGTGAAAAGACACCAAAGGGCACACCCTCGCTCCAACTTCCCATCAGTAATGGTCGCAAAAAGCCTAAAACTAAAAAGAGCCAAATAGCCGCCAAAAAGCCCCAGGCCACATGGGTGCCCATTCCCAATGCAACAGCTCGCCGATAGGTGCGCAACCACCACAATAAAATTGCTAGCGTCAAAAAGAAGCCAGCCATCATCCACCAACCGCCTTCAGCTAAAGGCATAAATAATTTCAACCCATATTTAGGATGGGGTGGATCTAAAGAGAGCCAAAATAATTGTTTGACAAATTGAATCGGGCTCCAGTTCACTGAGGCCAACATATTCCAGCCCATAATTTGAATCGCAATGGTGCCAAAAAATAAGGAGGCCATGCCTAGCCAGCCCAAATAAATTGGGCCAATTTGGGCATTACCAATGCGCCCCATTAAATGAAATAAGAATGGTTTGCCAATACGATTGCGCTGATCATAGCGATCTAAAGGAATGCCATGATGAATAGGTGCTACCACTTGAACTTGCGTAAAGAGATTTTGATATTCCATATTATTTTCCCCTTAGACCTATCGCCAAATTGGCAAATTTAACCACCAGCCCCACCATTCTGGCCAACCTCTTGTCCAAAATGGGCCGCTAATTACAATACAAACAGCACTCCAAAATACTGCTGCTAAGGCCAAGAACAAACCCAAGCGGTGAATTCCTAAGGTGCCAACCGAGTAACCAATAAAGTCTCTAAAAAAAGTATCTTCATGTTCTGGTGTTTTAACGGGCTGACCTTTTTGTGGATTAGTTGCCGAAAGTACTAAGCCACCATGCATACATAAAGCCAAGGTGGTAGTAAAAAATAAGGTGACAGCAATCATATGAGCAGGGTTGTAATGAAAGTGCAGATACTGATAACCTGTATTGGAAACCCAATCTAAGTGGCTCAAAATGCCATAGGGGAAGCCATAACCCCAAGCACCCATCAATACTGGGCGAATAACTACTAAAGTGAAATAGGCAAAGACTGCCATTAAATAAGCAAAGGGCACGTGTAAACCCATGCCTAATTTGCGACAAATTTCAATTTCACGTAAAGCCCAAGAACCAAATGCGCCTAGGGCACAAATCGTAACCAACTGCCATAAGCCACCTTCCATGAGGGGCGCAAAATGCAAGCCGTATTTCAGATCAGGTGGGGCAATATTAATTTGCCACAGATTCCAGGTGGGTCCTTGGGAGGCGCCCCACAGAATCATTGCAGTACCTAAAAAAGCAAAAAAGACCGTAGTCACACCAAAAAAACCGACATAAAACGGGCCAACCCAAAAATCAAACAGATCGCCGCCAATTAAGGTGCCACCCCGTACGCGGTATTTTCTTTCAAAACTCAGCATGGCCATATTTCATCCCCCCTTCGCTGGAATACAGATAAGACAAGGCTTAAGCATCTTGTCTTATCTGTCTTCGTTCTCATACAGCAATTACTTCCCAGCAGGCGCAGCTGGTGGTGTTGCAGAACCCGCTGATTCAGCCGCTTTAAACTGGGCTTGGTTCATACCATCTAACCAGTTATAGCGTACGGTACTAAGCAGGATTAAATGAATCATTGCTGCTAAACCAAACAGGAAAATTCCCTGAAATACCATGGCGCGCAATGGATCATAAAGTTTCCATATTCTCCACATACTTTTCTCCTAAGTTAAGTAAGACATAAAGCTATATACAGCTGTACTTGCATCCCGTGCTACTGAATGCTTTCCTTCTTCAATTGGTAGCCAAGAGCTCCATTGTTTGGGTAAAAATTTTGCTGATAGGCAAATGATAAAAAACACCATAAAGCCCGAGAAAAAAATTGCTTTAAATTGCAAAGAATTCTTTTCCAGAAAATCTGGATCGGCATTCTCTAAAGTGATATTTTTCATACGTATACCTCCGGCTAATTTTTACTTAATGGAACCAAGGACGCCAAGCCCACACCAAAATGTGTGCCACTACTGCAATGGAAACAAACCCAACTAGGCCTTGGACATAAAACTGGTGAAACTCCTTGGCCTCGTCGTCGGTGAGACCAGATATCGAGCCTGTTCTGTTGTCACTCATACGAGATCACTCCTTTAAATGGCCTTACGGCCGTTAACGCGCAAAGCCCGCGCGTTATGGGCATGTGGCTTAATAAGCCAAATTCTGTAGAGCGAATAAAGCTCCGCTTCAAACTGTTTCTCCTGTACTAATTTCTGGACAAGAAATACGCACCCGCTCTAAAGTAATCAATTCTTCGCTAGCCGTTTCAGCAGCGCGTTCGACTCGGTCACGTAATAATTTGGCAACTGAGATTTGTACGAGTACGGGCTGAGACTGCACATAATCGGCGACTGCTTTTTGGGCATCTTCTGCCCATTGCAAATTGGCTAACAACTTTTGACGCACTAGCGTGGCATCGACTTTATCCATCTCGGTACCTAAGGGAATAATGTGAAATAGCGCATCAAATAAGCCATTACAAAATTCTTGAATTAAATAAGTTGCCCCCGCATAGCCCATAAAAGGCGTACCAGTATGGCGCCGAATTAAAGCGCCTGGATACGAAGCTGGAATAAAAGTTGCTTTGGAATTAATTTCACTCAAGTACATGCGCTCGTTGTAGCTGCCGTACATAATGAGCGGCGTTTTTTCTTTGCATAATTTGCGCACTGCTTCATTATTCGTTTTTTCACCTGGTTTACGGGCGACAGCAAAATTACAAGGCATCCCCATTTCATCTTCAAAAAAATGACGAATGCCACGCGAATAAGTTTCGTTCGCTACCACAGCAAAGCTAGCTGTACCAAAAAAATCTTGCGTCACAGAACGCCATAAATCCCAAATGGGTTTAATGGTAGAGTGTTTTTCCTTTTCAATAAAAGGTTCTGGATCAAGCTCAAGGTGCTCGCCTAGCGTTCGTAAAAATTGCGTGGTGCTATGCAGACCAATGGGAGCTTGCAAATAAGGGCGCTCTAAAGCTTCGCATAACATCCGCCCAAATTCGCGATACATGCAAATATTGACATCTGCCTCAACTAAGCGCGCAACATCGGCAAGATGAGCACCCAAAGGAAAAACCATATTTATTTCTGCGCCAATGCCTTGGACTAAGCGCCGAATTTCAGCTAAATCGCTAGGCATATTAAAAGTGCCATAACAAGGTCCAATAATATTCACGCGAGGTTTTTCACCAGGTTTTTTAAGCGGGCGGGCCGGCACATTCTTCATACCGTATTCGCTCCACAACCAAAACATCGCCCGATTTGCACATTGCCATTGATCTTCATCAATCGTGCGCGGCAAAAAGCGTTGAATATTCGTACCTTCTGGGGTGACACCGCCACCAATCATTTCTGCGATCGACCCTGTCACAACCACTGAGGGTAAATCGGGGTCTAAAGTGGCATGGGCTCGCTTCATTGCGCCTTCGGTACCTTCGCGCCCCAGCTGCTCCTCGGCTAAACCGGTCACGACGATTGGTAGCTCATGTGGTGGTAGAGCGTCGGTGTAATGCAAAACTGAAGTGACCGGTAAATTTTCACAGCCCACTGGACCATCAATCACTACTTGCAGGCCTTTAATGGAGGTAAACACATACACCGCCCCCCAATACCCACCAGCACGATCATGATCAATTACCAACATTACATCATCTCCTCGGCTTTGCGCTTCTTGATTTTTTTCTCTAATTTACGGCGCGTCTCGGCTTTAAACTCTGGGCGATCTATGGGTATACCATCCCAAACACCTGCTGCATGACCAGAGCCAACATTGCCAAAAAAAGCTTTCATTTGATCAAAGCGGGGTTGATTCTTTAGGGCAGCGTTTATCACCTGCGCCAATGAACCTGCACCAGCTGGCCCCATTAAGGGCCGAGCAGAAATTAAATTAGTGAAATACAAAGCCGGTATAGAAGCCTGTTTAGCAGCCTGCACAACCGGGGTTGTGCCAATTGCTAAGTTAGGCTTGTACTCCGCCATGGCGGCTAAATCTTGTTCAAGTGAAGCTCTAAAAACGACTTGCACACCTTTTGCCTCAAGCCATTCGCGATCAGCATTACTCCATTCGGTACGGGGACAAGCTGAGCCAACGTAGCGTACCTCTGCTCCGCTTTCGATTAGTAAGCGCGCAACTAATAACTCGGAGCCCTCATACCCGCTTACGTTAATGCGCCCCTTAATGGGCGTCGCATCAAGGACGCCCTTAATGGCGGGTAAAAATTTATTTTGTGCAGCGGCAATTTTTGCTGCGCTGGTATTGGAAGCGGCACCAATTGCCGCCAACCAATTAGCAGTACCTTCATAACCCACTGGGGCAGACCCCACAATTGGTCTGCCTGCCGCTTGAAATTCCCGAATACTGGCCGTATAAAAAGGATGGATAGCGCCAACTACTGCGCAATCAAGTGCTTGATACAGCTCACGCCATTCACGAGTGGGTACCGTTGCACCTACTGCTAAATCCATGGGATCGAGTAGCATTCCTATCACCGCTGGATCAGCAGGAAACATTTCACCTAACAAGGTAACGGTAGGTTTTGCTTGCTTACCTGTGCGTGGAGCCTGCACTGGTCCAGCCAAAATTTCATTACGAGCATATTGCAACATCGCCCCAGCTAAAACATCTTTTGCTTCGGCGTGGGTTGGGACACCAAAGCCCGGTACATCGATGCCAATAATCCGTACGCCGTTAATTTCTTTGGGCAATAGCTGCAATGGCACCCCGCTTGCAGTGGGGACACATAAATTAATGATGACAATTGCATCGTACTTTTCTGGATCAGCTTCTTTGTAAACTGCTTCACGAATATCTTCAAACAACTTACCAGTAACCAACGATTCTGAATTGAACGGTACATATCCAACGCTACGCCTAGCGCCATAAAAATGAGAAGTAAAAGTGAGGCCATATACACAGCAAGCAGACCCTGACAAGATCGTCGCAGTTCTGCGCATTCTTAAGCCAACTCTTAAAGAGCCAAATGCAGGGCACATACTCTGGGGTTGATCGTGTGGTCCCTTTGGATAATCTTTTTCGTACTGCTGCAAAATCTCGGTTTTACCTGCTGCCCGTGCTGCAAGATGCATTTGCTCTTTGCCAGCATGACAGCCCACGCCATCACCTAAAGCTGGATCTGTTAACAGTTTTTCCGGCACGATTGGAATAGTAGCGGTAGTCATACTTAGTTAAATAATTAAGCTTGGTCGTAAATCACTTCAAGGGATTCTTTAATAACTGCATCTTTACCCATCATGTCTTTCACTGTTGCTGGCTCGAGAACAAAGTCGCGGCCAGTAATATCGGCAGAAAATAGTCCGAGTAAATCATCTTGACTTAATGGTTTAGGCCGCACCGGTGGCGCTGTGGCAACATTGCTAGCAAGCTCTTCAAATAAAGGGCCCCACTGGGTACCAGGGCGGCCAATAATTTCATAGCTGGCACTTTTACGCCGAATATCATCGTCTGCAGGAATGGCTGCTAAAACTGGAATACCGGCCCTTTCAGCAAATGCCTGCGCTTCACCCGTGTGATCATCTTTATTAATGACCATGCCTGCCACGCCGACATTGCCGCCAAGTTTGCGAAAATATTCAACCGCTGAGCAGACGTTATTAGCAACGTATAACGATTGCAAATCGTTACTAGCAACCACAATCACTTTTTGGCACATATCGCGGGCGATTGGTAAGCCAAAACCACCGCACACCACGTCGCCCAAGAAATCGAGTAAAACGAAATCAAATCCCCAATCATGAAAACCTAATTTTTCCAGCGTTTCAAATCCATGAATGATGCCGCGTCCTCCGCAACCACGCCCCACTTCGGGACCGCCTAATTCCATCGCATAAACCCCGTCGCGCTTAAAACAGACATCTCCAATCGCTACGGCATCGCCTGATAATTTCTTTTTCGATGAGGTTTCAATGATGGTTGGACAAGCTTTACCACCAAACAATAATGAGGTGGTGTCACTCTTTGGGTCGCAGCCAATTAATAAGACTTTTTTGCCTTGCTGGGCCATCATGTAAGACAAATTCGCTAAAGTAAAACTTTTGCCAATACCGCCTTTGCCATAAATTGCAATAATTTGGGTTTCTTTGGTAACTGGCCCAGTAGCAACTGCATCGGGCTCGATTGCCGCCTCTTTTTTTAAGTTCATAAACTGAATAGTTGCTTCGCTTGGAATTCCATCAATCTTCACTTTGCTTTTTGCATCCATTAAGTTCTCCAATCTAAAACCATTTTTAGACAGTTTTTATTATTAAATGCTGTACGGTAAGCCTGGTCTGCATCATGTGGTGTAGCACGATGGGTTATGAGTCCGGCTAACGATAACTTACCAGCATCGACCAATTGATGAACCATCGTTAAGTCATTCGGTTGCCACTGAGCGGCAATACGCATGCGTGCTTCGCGCATAAAGGCAGGCGCAAATGCAAATGCAATGGTGTTATAAAAACCCGCTAAAACAATTTCACCGCCTGGACTTAAGTGACTCACTAAGGTATCAAGCATTTTGGCATCGCCACTAACATCAACAATTGTTTTATATTTCGCCTCGGTACAGGTGCTGGGATCAACAACTTCGTAGCCTACCGCACCGTCACGTCGCTGCGGGTCTAGCTCCCATACCACTGGTTTTTTGCCAGCTAGTACTGCAATGCGCGCCAGTAAACGTCCAAGCACACCATGACCAATAATTAAATCGGGTTGTTCATTACCAAGACCAGAAGTCACATGATAGGCAGTAGCAGCGAGCGCATATAAGATAACCTCTTCACCTAAATTTTCTGCTACTGCTACCGCGCGTTTAGCTGGCACGATCAAACGTGAAGCAGCACCACCAAACAAACCACGCACATCGACGAAGCAGCTTGATCCAGGAATAAAAACCCGCTGACCAACTGAGTGGCGTTGTTGTGCATCGGCCTGGATGACCCGACCAACTGACTCATAACCTGGCACAAGGGGGTAACCCATCCCTGGGAAACTTGGCATTTCGCCTGTCCAGAGCAACTTTTCTGTACCACTGCTAATGCCACTCCACTCTATCTCAACAATAATGTCATCGGCTGTTGCAGGCACTAAATCTAAAACACTTAAACGAATGTTCTCGGGTTTTTCGAGCACAATTGCTTTAGTTTTTAGGAGTGAGTTCATTTTGCAGTTGAGTAAGCCAAGTTGACAATTAAATGTGTAAACATTTATTTACATATTAACCAACTTTCCTAATAAAACGCTAGCTTTGTTAACTAGGTGTTTTCACTAGTTTTAAGCTTTTTTTAAGGCTTTACTGGTTTTTTGCAATGCAGCATTTGAGCGTTAAGTGGAATAGCGCTTGGCAGTAACTTGATGCCTATAAAACCTGCCTCAGCTACCATTTTTTCGATTTCGGCTTGAGTACGAGGGCGCCCCCTGCCCATCGCTAATAAATAAAAGCCAAAATAGGCGTCCCCCATCTTTAATTGACCAGGCGTTCCTGCCATTGGCTCGGCCAAGAGTAAAGCGCCTCCGGGCTCCAAAGCATCATAAATATTAGCAAGCAACTGTTTCACCCGGGCATCATCATGATCAAAAATCACCCGAATTAGGGTCACTATATCGGCTCCGCGGGGTAAAGGATCACTAAAAAAATTACCTCCAAACGCTTGGGCTCGGCTAGCTAATTGGGCTTGCTGAAATTGCGCATTAGCTAAGGCAGCGACTGCTGGAATATCAAAAAGTTTAAGTTGTAAACCCGGAAATTGCTTGGCTAAGGCGATTACAAATTTACCTTCGCCGCCGCCAACATCGAGCACAGTCTGATGTTGCGCAAAAGAGTAAGCCTCAAGTACCTCAATGCTAACCAGAGACTGGGTTTGCGACATTAATGTTGAATACGCCTGTACCTGCTCTGCCCGCAGTTTTTCAGGGGATAACTCTTTATCTGTAGAAACATAGGGCCAGTATTGCGCCATTGCAGCGCTATTATTGTCACCCCGCAAGAGGGCTAGCGGGTCTGCTAAATCTTGGTAGAGATCAATATGGTGCTTAATCATGTTGATTAGTGCCTCATTACCTACCAAAGGGGCACCAAGCATACCGAGTCCATAACGATCTGCGCTGCGTAGTTCAAGTAAATTAATTGCCACGGCTGCATTAAGTAAACGGCGCAAGCCTGATTCAGGAAGAGGTATTACATCGCGTAAGGCGCTAAATGATTTTGCGCCCTGACTCAAAATCTCAAATAGATTCAGTTGTACGCAAGCTAAAAGTACTTGCGAATACACAAAGCCTGCCATTAAATCAAATAAAGCGCCCGCTTGTTTGCGTACCAAGCCACGAGTTAAGGGAAAGCGAGCACTCCAGCGCTGAAAACGCGGTGAGGCAATGGTTTGATTGCGCCAATCAAGAAAATAATCGCGAAGCTGGTTCAAAATCAGCTAGCAAGATATTGGCTATGTATCGGCCTTTGCTCTTCTAAAAACCAACCATCAGGAATTAAACGGGCAGCCTCTTTGGCGACCAGGCTACGTAATAACTTTTCGCCTTTGCAACTAGGGATCGATGTAATTGCCTTCATCACTAATTGATCAAAATGTTGAATTGCCCCAACTACACCCAATTCTTTGGTTGAATTAGGTCGATCATGGGCAATGTCTTGACCAGCAGGCTTACCAGTGATGCTTTGATCGGCCATGACATCACGAATATCATCGGCAACTTGATAGGCCTCGCCGAGCCATTCGCCAAGTGGACGCCAAGTTTCAGCATCTGAACCGGCAGCTTGCGCACCAGCAGCAGTAGCCGCTTCAAATAAAGCACCAGTTTTAGTTTTTTGATAGCGACTTAACGACACTTTGCTTTCACATTCCCAGGCTTGGCCTGCCGCTATCCCATTGGGGCTACCAACACTAGTGGCAACTGTCGTAATTAAAGGGGCCAAGCGCAAGGGTGAACGACTACCTGAACGGGCTATAAGCTCGAAGGCCAAAACAATTAAAGCATCGCCAGCCAATACAGCCAAACGCTCACCATAGGCTGCGTGCACTGAAGCTTGACCGCGTCGAGTAGCAGCGTCATCAAAGCACGGCAAATCATCATGGACTAGAGAAGCGCAATGCAATAATTCAATTGCCGAGGCAGCCGCTAATGACAAAGCGGGGTCATCGTTTCCACAAGCCGCGGCCACAGCCAAACACAATTGCGGCCGGATACGAGCGCCACCTGGAAAAACTGCATGATGTAAGGCCTGCACTAAAGTTGGCGGGGCAAATTTAGAGTCGGTTAATGCTAGCGCTTCATGGAGCTTACGCTCGATGCTTTGAATCACCGGGATATTTTCAGACATACAAGCCTCATGTACGAGTTTTTAGCGATAGATTATGGCTGTAAAAAATTAGTTACAGTTAGCAAGTTCTTAGGATATATACATCTATACTTTGAGGTCAATCATTAATCAGTTAGTAAAAACCCCTAGTGAATTCCTTGCAGCGCATCCCTAATAATTGGCCAAACCGAGAGCTAAGTCAATCTATCGAGGTAGGTCAACTTCATTGGCATGTGCAAATTAGCGGTGATTCTGGCCCAACAATTCTTTTATTGCATGGTACCGGCGCTTCCGCACATTCGTGGTCAGAAATTATTTCTAAACTAGCCAATCATGCGCGCATCGTTGTCCCCGACTTGCCAGGTCATGCTTATACCTTAAATGCACCAATTGACTCACTGCGTTTAGACAAAATAGCACTTGAGCTAAAAAAATTAATAGCTGCGCTCCATTTACCAGGACCTCATTTGGTTGTTGGGCACTCTGCTGGAGCGCTATTGGCCTTAAGTTATGCAGAAATTGATTCTCAAATTAAATGCATTATTGGTTTCAATCCGTCATTGGTACCACCGCCCGAAAGCTATACCCAATTTTTTGGCCCCTTATTAAGCCCACTTACCCGCTCATCTCTTGTCTCATTTGTTCTAGCAAAGTTTGCTGGCGCTAGCGCGCTGATTGATCGCTTGCTTGATTCAACCAATACTATTCTTCCTGAATCTCGCAGAATTTTTTATCGCACCTTATTTTCTAAAACTAACCATGTACTTGGGGCAATGAATTTTATGGCGGCTGCTGATATCAACGCAGTACTAAGCAAAGCCAAAATGTGTCAGGCTAAAATAATTTGGGTGCTTGGGAGAAATGATACTTGGATTCCTGAACAGCGCTTACGCAAAACTATTACGACCTATTTTCCCCAAGCAACGGTGATCGACTGGAATGGCGGTCATTTAATGCATGAATTAGCGCCACAACAAACTGCTGAGCTTATCTTGCAAGAGTTATCACTATTGTAAAGAGCGCAGTACCGCTTGAGAAAGTTCTTGTGCGCCAGCTTGTGGTAAAGGCAAATACATAGAGCCAATGAGTTTAGCGATTTGCTCACCTTCAATGCGTGCTTGTGAGGAGGTATCAATCCACATTGATTTAATGGCAAGCTGCCCTAAAAAACGAGCCGCTTGTTCGGCATCGACTTGAGCCTGGACACGACCTGGTACGCCATGTCGTCCAATATTGGCTCGACCATCAGTGAGAAAAACAATCGCCGGTGATAAGCCTTGCCGTTGCGCATTTTGTGCCACTTCAGTAACCATATAGATGGCATCAGCCAATGGCGTACCACCCCCACCTGGCATTTCAGCCAAACTACGTTTTGCCCGAACCAGTGATCGAGTTGCTGGCAGGATGATTTCTGCTCCTAGGCCCCGAAACGCAATTACGGCTACCTGATCACGTCTAACATAACACTCAGCCAATAATAGTTCAACTGCTCCTTTGGCTTCAGCCAAGCGATGCATTGCTGCTGATCCCGATGCATCTACCGCAAAAATTGTGAGTGTTTGGGTGCGCTCTTGATAACGCCGTACCCGCAAGTCGCTTTTAGTAATCTGGATTGTCTTATTTAAACGAGGCGCTTCTAACAAAGCATTTTGTTTTTTGCGTATCACTTGCCAGGGTGCTGCGGCACGCAAAGTATCGATTAAAGACAGGGTTGCGCCAGCTTGAGGGCTTCCTGCAATTGAGCCCATTGGCCTCCCCCGCAAGCGACCGATTTTTTTTGTACCCGTCTTACCACCCAAGCCTTTGTGATTTTGTAATAAAGATCCTTTTAATAACTCAGTTAATAAATCAGCTGGAATAGCTGCCCTAGCAGCTTCAAGCACACTGTCTTCAAGGGGCTCGATCTCATCATGCGGATTTTCAAGGGACGGTTCTGTTCTTTGTTCTGATGGCTCTGTTGGGATATTGTCTGGCGTTGCATCTGTCTCGAGCTCTTCTTTATCAGTTTCATCAAGCGCTTCAAGAGGGCTTGACTCTGTACTAGGTAATTGGGTTGCCCGTGGTGATAGCACCAAAGCAATTGCCTCGCTTAGGTGGCTTTCGCCAATTTGCTCTGCTCCTTGCAGCATTGCTAAATAGCTTGCAGTTTTTGCGGCAAAGTGTAAAGCGCGTACTGAATCAACTCCGAGTTGCAGCGCGATTTCGGTGAGAATTAACCATTGCTCATCAGTAAGTTTGTAACTGGCGTTGGTGGCACCTTGGGCTTGGGCTTGCCCCTGCAGACTAGCGTCGAAGTCGGCTAAGCCAACTTCATTTTCAGGTAAATCATGCCAATGAATCTCATCTAAACGCAAATGAAAAGCAAGTCGATCTTTTAATTTAATATTAGTTTGCTCTTCTAACTCAATCCCTTCATCTAAGGCAACGATACCAAAATGACAGGGCAATACTAGGCTTTGCCCCTCGCGCTCAAGGCGTAATTGTCCCTGATCTAAGGCTGCGCTAATTCGTGAGGCTACTTGACGATCGACCCGCTCTGCCATCGGCAATAACAAAATCTGCCCATCGCTATTTGCTAATAGGCCGCTTCGAAAAATCGGCTTTCCTCCACGAAGGGTTGCCTCTAAATCCAGTCCGCCCAATAAATTTTCATCGCTAATGCCTAAAGGAATTCGCCGTAGCGGTGTCTTTAATGCTGCCTGATGCGCTAAGCCATTTAAATAATTCAGCCAGCGCTCTCTCACTGGACCCGCTCGAGCGCGCACCAAAATGCCACCAAAACCATGCGGATTACTAACCAAAATTTGCGCTATTAAAAGTGCGCGCATCCATAACACTAAACTCATACTGGGAAAACTTCGGCAAGAGCGCGTTCAATCCGCGTTGACGAACTAGCATCATCTAAAGGGTTGCGCCTTAATCGATGCTGTAAAGCAGGTATGGCAATTGCTTTTAAATCTTCTAAAGTTACTTTATTTTTGCCATTTAACGCTGCTATGGCACGCGCAGCACGTAATAGAGTGAGCTCACCGCGCAAACCATCAGTACCCAAGTGACTACATAAAATTGCTGCCTGCTCTAGCAGTTTATCGTCAACCTTAACCTGCGGTAATTTTTTGCGAGCTACTTTAAGCTGTTGCCGTATGGCATCTTCTTGCGCCTGCCATTCTGCTAAGAATGCTATTGGATCGCGCTCAAAGGCATCGCGGCGTTTAATAATCGTCACTCGGTCTTGCATTTTACTGGGAGTTTTCACTTCTACTGCTAAGCCAAATCGATCTAAAAGTTGGGGGCGTAATTCGCCCTCTTCTGGATTACCACTTCCCACTAAAACAAATTTAGCTGGATGGCGAATACTTAAGCCTTCGCGTTCAACCACATTTTCGCCTGAAGCTGCAACATCAATCAGCAAATCTACCAAATGGTCATCCAGTAAATTCACCTCATCAATATACAGAAAGCCGCGATTAGCGCGGGCCAATAAACCGGGATCAAACGCTTTTTCTCCTAGGGTTAATGCCTTCTCAAGATCTAAAGCGCCTACCACACGATCTTCGGTTGCCCCTAAAGGTAAATCGACTACAGGCACAGGACGTTTAATAATTTTTAGTTTAATCGGCTTAGTTTTTTTTCCTATCGTAGCGACACTAGCCTTTAAGGTCTGCAGATCTTTACCGAGGCCATCACAAAAAAAACAAAGCCCACTTGGCGTCAAGGGGTCGCAACCATAAGGACAATCGGCGACGGCATCCATGGCTGGCAACAAAGCAGCCAAGGCACGTACTGCGGTTGATTTACCAGTGCCCCGATCGCCCATCACTAAGACACCACCAATCGCAGGCTCAAGCGCTGCTACCAAAATAGCGCGCTTCATATCCTCTTGACCAACAATTGCAGAAAATGGATATTGCCGCGCCATACTGCTTCTCCTAAAAAATAAAAAATGATGAGTTAATCTCTAAATTAACGAATTTAGCTGGGTATAAGCATAACCTGAATCTCATCCATTAAAATTTGCGCATGCAGCCGATTCAGTTTAAAACAGTTATGTTGATGATTACAGGACTTAGCGCCATTCTCATGAGCGCTATTCTCATTTGGGCATGGGCCCCTGATAAAAATCGTGCCGACTTAGAAAAAATCTATGCCTTGCCGCCCAGTGCCTTTATAGAAGTGCTGGGTATGCGTGTGCATTATCGTGATATTGGGCCACTAGGCCCTGCCAAGCCAATACAGCAAACCATCATCTTTTTACATGGTTTTGGTTCCAGCCTACAAACTTGGGATGCTTGGGTACCCAGCTTAGCGCAAACCTATCGGGTCGTAAGCCTCGATTTACCAGGCTTTGGTCTTACTGGCGCAAACCCAAGTGCCAACTACTCGACTGCATTTATTAACCAATTTTTAAGTACTTTTGCCGATCAACTGCAGATTCCAAAAGCCATATGGATTGGAAATTCAATGGGCGGACGCTATGCTTGGGAAATGGCCGTGCTGCAGCCCGAGCGAGTTGATAAATTGGTATTAATTTCGCCCGATGGTTTTGCCACAAAGGGATTTAATTATGGAGAAACGCCAACCATCTCGCCACTATTACAGATGATGCGCTATTTTTTACCGCAAGCTATTTTAAAAATGAATTTAAAAGCTGCGTATGCCGACCCTGTAACAATGGATGAAGTGTTGGCTCAGCGTTATTACGATTTAATGCTAGCTCCCGGTGTGCGCGCTAGTATGATCGACCTAATGAAGCAACATGTTCTAACTGATCCCCGCCCGTTATTACGCCGAATTCAAGTACCTACCCTGTTAATTTGGGGAGAGCAAGATGGCTTTATTCCCATTACTAATGCCCAAGATTATTTGCAAGTCATACCCCAAGCGCAATTAATCAGGCTGCCCAATATTGGCCATATTCCCCAAGAAGAAAAACCTCAAGAGGGGCTCAATGCCCTCTGGCAATTTTTGAAATCGTAAGGCTGCGCTGATCTTTCAGGCGGCTTCTTTTTTAGGCGGCTTCTTTAATGGTTGGCTCGTAAACGCCTTCAAGACGATCTTCTAATTCATCATTAGCCTGCTGCATAGCTGACAACATAGCAGAGTCGGGTTGCCAGTAATTACGCTGCGAGGCTTCAGTCAGTCGATTGGCTAAACGTGCTGCGGCTGTTGGATTAAGTTTCGCCAAGCGATCTCTCATTTCAGGATTTAACATAAATGTTTCGGTCAACTGCTTATAAACCCAAGGTTGAACTTGACCCGTAGTTGCCGACCAACCCATGGTATTTGTAATGTGAACTTCGATTTGGCGCACACCTTCATAACCATGCTGCAACATGCCTTCATACCATTTTGGATTGAGCATGCGCGTGCGTGTTTCTAAGGCTACCTGCTCAGAGAGTGATCGTACTGTGCCATCGCCTTTAGTCTGATCGCCAATATAGACTGGCACCTCAGTTCCACCCTTAGCCCGTTTTACTGCACGAGTAATGCCCCCTAGAGTATCAAAATAATTATCAATAGTAGTTACGCCTAGCTCCATTGAATCGAGATTTTGATAAGTCATCTCTACATTAGCCAAGACACTTTTTAAAAGTGGGCTGTTTTGAATTGGTTTTCCCGTCATACCAAAAGCAAAACCTTTGCGTCTAGTATAAGTTTCGGCTAACTCATCCTCCTCTTCCCAAACACTATTCTCAACCATATTACTTACATTGGCGCCATAGGCACCATCTGCATTGCCATAAACCCGTAAGGCCGCAGTTTCTAAATCACAGCCGTGTTCTGCCTGATAAGCCAAGGCATGTTTACGAATTAAGTTTTGCTCTAGCGGCTCCTCTGCACTTGCTGCTAAGTAGGCGGCTTCCGCTAATAATTTAATTTGCAATGGCAGTAAATCACGGAAGATGCCCGATAAGGTAATCACCACATCGATCCGCGGTCGGCCTAATTCAGTTAGCGGAATTAGCTGCGCACCGGCAAGCCGTCCATAACTATCAAAACGGGGCAATGCGCCCATTAGCGCCAAGGCTTGCCCAATTTGGCCACCCTCTGATTTTAAATTATCACTACCCCATAAAACCATCGCGATCGATTCAGGTATGGCATGACCATCCTCAATAAATTTTTGCACAATTTTCTCAGCTTGCTTAGCGCCGTCTTTGACTGCAAAAATACTGGGAATACGAAATGGATCAAAACCATGAAGGTTTCTACCGGTTGGTAATACCTCAGGGTTACGCATCACATCTCCGCCAGCTGCCGGTCTAATAAAATGACCATCGAGCGCATCAAGCATGCCATTTACTTCAGTCTCTTGTAACAGCAGCTCATTTGCGTGACTCATTTTTGCAAATAAGTCGGCTAAAACTTGCTGCGAACCAAGCTGCAGCAAATCTGGATGTTGCTCTAGCACAGTGCTAGGACTTGCACCATCAAGCAATGCTTGCACTACTGGGTCGGCTACTGGGTGATCTAGTGCTACTTCAGCCATTGCCTTGAGTAGACCAAAACGTTCTGTAATGGGTGGCACTGCGCCCACAATATGTAAGCCGTGCGGTATCAAGGTGTACTCCAATTCAAGCAAGTCATTTAATAAACCACTGACTAAACTTTCTAAAGTGCGACGATCCGCCAAATTCCAAGCCGGCTCAGCCGCACACAAATCAATTTCTACAGCTTGGGCTTGAATTAAAACTGCTAAATCTTTGCCTTCACTTTCAGCCTCTGGTTCTAAGTTTCGCCACCGCTCAATCGATGCTTTTAAATTAGCTAAGCCTGCATAAAGACCAGCTTGCGTTACTGGTGGGGTTAAATAGCTGACCAAAGTAGCGCCCGAGCGGCGTTTAGCAATTGCCCCCTCGGAAGGATTATTAGATGCATAAAGATAAATATTAGGCATGTCGTCAATTAACCGATCAGGCCAACAGGCCCCGCTCATCCCAGTTTGTTTACCAGGCATAAACTCGAGTGCGCCATGGGTGCCAAAATGAACTACAGCGTGGGCCGCAAAGTCTTCTCTGAGATAACGATAGAAAGCCGAGAAAGCGTGGGTCGGTGTAAAACCATGCTCAAATAACAAGCGCATCGGATCGCCTTCATAACCGAAGGCTGGCTGAACTGCCAATAAAATATTGCCAAATTGTTTTCCCAACACAAACATGGCACTGCCATTACTTAATTGTTTGCCAGGGGCTGGGCCCCATTGATCTTCGATTTCCTTTAACCAGCGCTCCCGCTTAACATGGTCATTAGCAGAAATTAAAGTATGTACATTAGCATCTGCCCCATATTGTTGGGCGTTACCTTTTAGTAATTGTTCGCGCAACTCATCGGTCGTGGCAGGTACCTCGACCGCATAACCCCTTGCCCTCATTCCTAAAAGCAAGTTATGGACCGATTCAAATACACTTAAATAAGCAGCGCTGCCAATATTTCCAGCATTCGGAGGAAAATTAAATAAGACAATCGCAACTTTGCGTTGAGCTCGCTCTGAACGTCGTAAGTCTACTAACTTAGCAGCCCGAGATGCCAGCATGCCAACCCGCTCAATACAAGTGAACATATCTTGGGGGTTATGTTCCTCAGTAAAAGTGCATTCTTTATGACAACCATGACAAGTCTTGCCAGCAGCGCCAGGTCGACCCCCATAAACCATGGGTACAGTTGAACCATCTAACTCAGGAATAGCAACCATAATTGTGCTTTCGACGGGGAGCAAACCACGCTTTGAGCCGCCCCATTGTTCCAAGTTTTGAAACTCCACCGGATGGGCTGCAATATAAGGTACATTTAATTTTGCTAAAACCTCTTCTGCCGCCTTCGCATCATTGTAAGCAGGGCCGCCAACTAAAGAAAAGCCCGTTAAGGAAATTAATGCATCGATACTGGCCTCACCATTTTCGATAAAGAAGGCATCAATAGCGGGACGTGAATCGAGTCCTGAGGAAAATGCTGGTATGACTTGCAGCCCTTGGGCCTCTAGTGCTGCGATCACTGGGTCGTAATGTCCGCTATTGCCTGAAACCAAATAAGAGCGCAATAAAAGTAAGCCTACTTTGCCACGTGCCTTAGCTATGGGCACGACAATCGGTAAATCTTGCGCATGCTCGCTCAGCCGCCCTATCATCCGTGGGTGATAGACGCCTAAATCAGGGTAGGCCACAGGATCAATTGCTTTTGCACTATCGCGCAAGCTTGCGCGCGATCCGGCAGCATAGCGATTAATCAGATAGCTCATCAAATTAAATAAATTTTCTTGTGAGCCGCCCAGCCAATACTGCAGAGATAGAAAATAGGCGCGCAGATCTTGGGCAGTACCTGGCACAAAGCGCAAAATTTGCGGGATCAAGCGCAACATTTTCATTTGCTTTGCGCCTGCCGTCGCCCCGCCTTGGCTTTTGCCCTCTTTAGTCTTGTTACTTGGACGTAATTTTTTCATGAGCGCCATTAAAGGGCTAGCTGGCAAGCTCATATCGAGTTTACTTAAGCGTGTTAGCTTAGTCACTTCACCAGCCGACATAGCGCACAGCATGGCATCGCAATGCTCGCGGCGCGCGCGTAAGTTTTCGACAATAGGCAAATAGTGATCTTCGAGAAACAACATAGTGACAATCACAATATCGCCATCAGCAATATCGTTTTTGCACTCAGTTAATAATTTTTCGCTGCTAGCATATTCACTGGCAGAGTGAATTTTTAAAGAAAATCCTGGAATGGTTTTTTGTAACTCTTGCTCGGCCCGACGCGCAGCACTATTTAAGTGCGTGTCCATGGTTATTAACACCATGTTCATTGACTTTTTTTGAGTGCGTGTTGCCGCCATCTCTGCCATTAGATCTCCTGACACTCATTTTTAATAAAAATGAATAAAGTGTCAATTAAATTTGACATAACCTAGGGTAAAAACTTAATTACAAACAAGGGTATACCCTTAAAAGTAAATCGGTATTTCCCTATTCACTATTGAGATTTAGATTACTAGTAAGTTTTAGTCGCCGTTACTTCTAACTGATTTATCTTGCTGCATACATCTAGGTTTACTTGAAACTATCAAAAAATCCCGTGCCCTTTTGTGCCGACGCCGCTAGCATTAGCGTTAGAGCGCTCCGAGTTCCTGCACAAAATCAAGCAAACTATTTTGCTTGGCCAGAATCTGTGCCTATTAATGGGGGGCCTAACGAGCATCTAGGTTGGCTAGTACAGACCATTGAAAAATCGATTATTCCTCGCTTACTTTCGGCTCATCTCAACACAGGAAGCGAAGAGGATGCGCAACGGTTTTTATTTAATTCCGCTGAAGACCCAGAAAAAATTGCCCTGCTAACGCAGTTGGTCCTATCCGATGAAGTCTCGGCCGCAGGTAGCTATGTAAGCGACTTACATGCTAAAGGTACTTCTTTAGACGAAATTTACCTAAGGCTGCTGGCGCCAACTGCCCGCCGTTTAGGCGAAATGTGGGATAGTGATGAATGCACTTTTCATCAAGTAACAGTAGGTCTATGGCGCCTAAAACAACTGATGTACGATCTGAGCCCACTTTTTCAAGAGTTTGCGCGCTCAAATACCCTAGGTGCGCGGGCTATTCTGATCCCAATGCCAGGCTCGCAACATACTATGGGGTTATTTATGGTTTCAGAATTTTTCCGCCGCGCAGGTTGGCGAGTATGGGGGGAGTTAGCAAATACTGAAACTGAAATTTTGGCCGCGATTCAAACAGAGTGGTTTGATTTAATTGGCATTTCGGTCAGCGTACAAAATCAATTTGAGGCCCTAACAAGCTTCATTACCAGTATTCGTAGCCACTCGCGGAATCCTAAAATTGGCATTATGGTTGGCGGCCCTATTTTTGTTGTACACCCTGAATTAATCAAGCAAGTTGGCGCTGATATTACTGGTGTAGATGCTGAACAAGCGCTTGAACAAGCGGAAATTTTGCTTACCAAAATTCATGGGCGCCACCCCAATTCGCCTTAGTCTCGCTGTATAAACCTATCTGCAGCTTGGTCGATCACAGCTCTGTCCTTCTAAACTCTATTTTTTACCAAGTTGTGCATTGTGAAGATTGGTAGACATTATTTCTGCTAGGCCTTGCTCGATAGAATAATTCGGGTGGTAATTTAACTGTCTGCGTGCCGCAGTCGTATTTAATGTAAAAGCATAGCCCATTAAACGCACCATTTCACGTACCAAAGGTGGTTTACCAGTCAATGGCAAATAGGCCCAACCATTCTCGGCAAATGAGGCTAAAGCCCAAGCTAAACCTTTAGGTACTGACCAACTAGGGGGCTGAAATCCGCTTACTTGGAGGCGGGCTGTGATGAATTTTTTAAAAGTAAAAGTTTGACCATCACTAATAAAAAATGCCTTACCCCCAACCTTACTTCCTAAGGTCTGCTCTACTGCCGCACATAAATTACCAATATAACAAGTTGCAAATAAATAGTTACCATCACCAAACCAAGCAAATTTACCCTGATTAATAGCTGGTGCAATCAAGCACTCGACTGCATCGCCTGCCCCCCATACTAAGGCTGGTCGTAATGCTACTGTTTGAAAAAATGGGGTTGAACTCGCCAAAACTAACTCTTCAGCGCGGGCTTTACTGAAAGAATAGGGTAGTTCTTTTTGCTGGGTTAAAGTTGCATTCTCATCGATATCAAATAAATCTTGCGGCGCATGCATCACCACTGAAGCTGCGCTGAGATAAATGAATTTTTTAACTTGAGCGGCTTGCGCTGCGATTAATAATGACTTAGTTAAGCGCAGATTAACCCTCATAAATTCATCTGCGCTACTACCGAGTTTTAAGCAAGCTGCCGCATGAATAACTACGTCGCATGACCTGAGCTGTACCTCAAGCTCGCCTTGCCTGTCTAAGCCAACTTGCCAAGCAATTGCACCAAGTGCCTCAACTTGTTTGCGCGCTGCAGCCGAGCGTACTTGACAAATAACGCTATGTCTACTAGCCAGTAATTTTTTAAGCAGCACCTGCCCAATAAAGCCGTTAGCGCCAGTTAAGAAAATAGTCAGCAACAATGCGTTTCAATATTGCCAAAGCACTTCGCTGCGGCGCATAAAAGGTAGGCTCCAAGGCGGATTATAGCGAGCAAATTGTGCCTCACCCTTTGGCTTTAGCCCCTTTTTTTCCATCCATAACAACAGTTCGGTAGTTTTTTCTGCCACCTTTTCGGCGCTATTAAAGCCCGAAAAATTAATTACTGCTTTTTGCATTGCTGGAATTTCCCGTAACTGAATTTGCTGATCTAACGGCAACGGTAAAGTAGCCAAACTATATTGACTAGGCATTAAAAATGAGACTTTCCACTTGCCCGCTTTTTGCTCCATTAGCACGGGCTGGCTCTGTTGGTCGGTTGCGGCAGTTGCAGGCTCAAATGGCTGAATACTGACTGGTACGGTCATCGCAATTTTTTCGCTAGTTGGGCCAGTAGAAGCAAAATTACTAGGGCTAGAGCGGGCTTGGTTACCCCCAAAAATATAGCCTGCGATAAGCCGAAAGCCTTTATTTGAGGCGCTATCCATATCTCCTTCAACTAAGACCTCGGCCACAATGTGCGGCGCATAAGCCCTTAATTCAAACGGGGCTTGCTGCTCAATTACCGTATATTTAGGTTCTTCAATAGCCATAGATGGTTGCGTTAACAGGAGTGAAAATAACCCAAAGGAATGCGTTAGAAAACGAATTATTAAGGCGTGCATACCCTATGATAAGTTGATTCTGCGCTAAGCGAGGGTAAGCTGAGTAAATGGTCTGACATAATGCCCGCATGCCTTCTGAAATCGACTTAGCCTTAGCCGACCTAGCCTATCAAAAAGCAGCCCTGAATTTAGTGTCGCGCACCTTTGCTATTACGATTCCACTATTACCCCCAGCAGTCGAACCAGCTGTTGCGTGTGCCTATCTACTTTGCCGTATTGTCGACACGATTGAAGACGCTAGCTGCCTTTCTCCAAAAGAAAAAGCTGGCTTATCTGAGCTTTTTCTAGCAGTTTGTCAGGCACAAAAGCCAGTTACTGAATTTATACAGGCCTGTCAGGTAGCCCTTGAATTACACCCGCAGCTCGCAGAGCGAGACTTAATTGCGCATACCGATACGGTGCTACGTATTTTGCAGCGTTGTTCTGCTGCACAACAAACTGCTATTTTGCGTTGCATTACCATTATGTCGCAAGGCATGGTCCGTTTTCATGCCAAACAAAATCAATGTGGACTAAAAGATCTCCAAGAATTTGAAGAATATTGCTATGTGGTAGCTGGGGTAGTGGGAGAAATGCTTACTGCCATTTTTGCCGCACACTCAGCAAAATTCACGCAAGCAATTGCCAACCAAGAATCGCTCGCAATTGCATTTGGTCAAGCACTGCAAATGACCAATATTTTGAAAGATTCATTTGACGATAATGCCCGTGGGGTTTCATGGATTCCTCAAAATCTGACAACAAGCGCGCTCTTAGATTTAGCTTTGAAAAAAATCACTGCCGCTCTAGCCTATATTCTACTTATTCCCAAAGCAGAAATAGGCATGCGCCGCTTTTGTTTGCTCGCTCTTGGTTTGGCGGTGCTGACCCTCAATAGCCTAGTGGAAGATGACAAAAAAAGGGTCCCGCCACAGCGGAAAATTTCTCGTCGTGCAGTTACTATATTTTATCAATTTACTAAAATAGCTGCACACTCGAATACTTTAATCCGAATTTTTTTCTTTTTTGCAGCCCAGCCCATAAAAAGGGCCTTGATCCAACGTTAAACTAAAAGTGCGCCCTCGTGTTGTAATAACCAACGCTTAATTTGCCGATAAAAACCTGGGGCATCTTCCTGCATAAAACCGCCTAGGCTATTTGCTGCCACAACCCGATGGCAAGGTATCACTAAGGGATAATAATTGGCGCCACAAGCAGAACCTACTGCCCGCGGACCACTTTTAATTTTTTTGGCTATTTCCCCATAAGTACTGGTTAAGCCCACCGGAATTTGAGCAACCGTGGCCCAAACCTTTTGCTGATGAAGGGTGCCTACTGGTTTGAGTGGCAAGTCAAAAACAAACTTAGGATTGTGAAAGTATTCGACGCACTGATACGCCAGCTGCTTAGCTAAATCATTGTTTGGTCTTTGCAAATCGGTCTGCAGAGGTAAATAAGTAATATTTGCGACCATCAAACTACCGTCAACGATTTGAGTCTGAATTCCTAACCTACCAAAAGGAGCGGCTATTACACAAAAATCGGCACTCACTACTAAAGCAAGTGGTGAATTTAGGTTTTTTTTAGACATTAAAGGCAATTCGGTAATTTCTTACAACTTAATCTGTTTAATCTGACACATTTTTGATTGATGTTTGCTATATTAAAACGCTCATTGTCCCATTTAGGAAATTGTTATGGATACTTTTTTTGATGGCTGGCCTCTCTGGAGTCAAGCTGTCTTAGTGATTTTTTTATTAGCTCTTTCGGGGTTTTTTTCGATGTCAGAAACTAGTATGTTAGCCTCAAATCGCCATCGCTTAGGCGTAATGGCTAGCCAAGGCCATCCTGGTGCTGCCATCGCCGAGCGCCTACTCCAGCGCATCGACTCTTTACTTTCGGTTTTGCTGATTTCAAATAACTTAATTAATACTATTTTGCCCATTTTAGTAACAAGTTTGGCGCTGCATTTATTTGGTCACAGTGGTTTAGTCTTATCAATCTCAACTATTACCATTGCACTTCTAATTATTATTTTTAGTGAAATTACACCTAAAGTTATTGGGGCTGCTTTTCCAGAATCAATCGCAAGTAAAGTCAGCTGGATTATTCTGCCTCTCACTTATTTGCTGAAGCCGTTGCTGTGGTTAATTAATAGTTTTGTCTCTGGCTTAATGCGGCTGTTTGGGCTTTCAACTACTCGCAATAACACAGCTATGTCAGCAGATGAATTGCGTAGCTTAGTTTTAGAGTCCAATCATTTTGTCTCAAGTCAATACCGTAATATCTTGCTTAATTTATTTAATTTAAAAAATATCTTGGTTGACGATGTAATGACTCCGAAATCAAAAATTGAAATTCTTGATTTATCGCGTCCTATCGATGAAGTTGTCCAGCAATTAGAAACGTGCTATCACAATAAGCTTCCAGTAACTGCTGGCGATTCTGAGCGCATTATCGGCATTCTTTCGGTTAAAAAAGCGTTGTCTTTATTGGGTAATGACGAGCTAACCCATGCTGATTTCCATGAACTACTGCAAGAGCCCTACTTTATTCCTTGTGGCACTCCAGTGCTACAGCAAATGCAATTTTTTCAAGATAACCAACAACGGCTTAGTCTGGTTGTTAATGAATATGGCGATGTCATGGGTTTAGTTACTTTTGAAGATATTGTTGAAGAGCTGATTGGCGAGTTCACTACCTCATTTTCAAATTTATCCCACGAGCCCCGCTGGCAGGCTAATGGCACTTACTTAGCAAATGGTAGCGCAAACTTACGCGATCTTAATCGCCTCTTACAAATTACTTTACCAATTAATGGGCCACGCACTTTAAATGGCTTAATTTTGGAAGACCTTGAACAAATTCCAGAACATGATGTCAGCATTAAAATTGCAGGAGTGGTTATGGAAATTATGCAATTTGATGACCAAGGAATTAAAACTGTCCGCTTACATCGACCTACTGCTAGTCGATCTATTAAAGATTGACGCTCTTAGCCGATGACTCTCTGATTATTCGTGCTTGGCAAGAAATTGCTGCTAAAGCGATCTCTGCGCGTGCTACCGATATTCACATTGAACCCCAAGAACACATTACCTTAATTCGCATTCGGGTTGATGGCTACCTGCATGTTCTCAGTAAACAAAATAAATCGCTACACGAACGTCTTGTTACTCGCATTAAAATTCTAGCCCGACTCGATATTGCAGAGCAACGTATTCCACAAGATGGTCGGGTTTGTATTGGTCTTGAATTGAATCAAGCCGACATCCATTGTCGAGTTTCTAGTTTACCGACTTTATTCGGCGAAAAAATAGTCATCCGCTTATTGCCTAGTAATTTAACCGAACTAGCACTTGATCAACTCGGCCTATTACCACCTCAACTTGCACTTGCACAAGCGGCGATTGAAAAACCCCACGGCTTAGTTTTAGTATGTGGGCCTACTGGTAGTGGTAAAACTCGTACCCTTTATAGCTTTTTGCATCATCTTAATCATTTGCGCAGCAATCTTTGCTCGATCGAAGATCCCATCGAAATTCGCCTAGCTGGCGTCAATCAAGTAGCTTATCAGCCTAAAGCAGGGCTCGATTTTCCCACTATTATTCGGGCTTTATTGCGGCAAGATCCAGATATTATGATGATTGGAGAAATTCGTGATCAGGCCACTGCTGAGCTGACGATTCAAGCGGCACAAACAGGGCACTTAGTCTTAAGTACCTTACATACTCAAGACGCTCTTGGGGCAATTGATCGGTTGCAACATCTGGGCATTAACTCTGAAGCGCTTAGCAGTTGTTTACATTGTCTAAGCGCACAGCGTTTAGTAAGGCGTATTTGCAGCAACTGCCAAGGTAAAAACAATAATTGCGAGCTTTGTTTAGGTAATGGTTTTTTTGGTCGGCTTGGCATACATGAGGTTATCCCCTTTGCGGGAGATCTTTCCCAAGCATATTGTGCAGGAGCTAGTACCCAACAATTACGCCAACAGGCGCTTGCCTTAGGCCATCTCAACCTCTTATCAGCAGGCTTAATTCAGGTTCATCAGGGGCTCATTAGTGAATTCGAGCTGCACAGACAGATTCAATAATATGCAAATCATTACCGAACCATTAAGTTTCTTCCGTAGAAGTTTGTTCAGAGTTTTATTAGTTCGACCATTTAATCTGCGCGATCAATGCAATTTTGCTACTCAATTAGCCATGCTACTAAAGGCAAATATACCTTTACTTAATGCCTTAATATTATTGCGTCAATCTGCACCTCCTCATTGGCAAGCCTTTCTTGCGCAATTAGAAAATCAATTGCGCCAAGGAAATCTCTTTTCTTTTTGCTTGCGCCATGCCTTGCATCCGCTTGATCATAGCTTTATCGGCTTAGTTGAAATAAGTGAGCGCTCTGGACAGCTAAGCCAGGCACTTGATGCAATTGCTAGCAAGCTCGCAAGCCAAATTGACTTACGACAGCAAATTCAGCAGGCGCTTGCATATCCTTGCATTGCACTTGCTTCGGCACTTTTTTTATTTATTGCAATGGCCTTTTGGGTCATTCCTATTTTTCGAGATGTATTTACCCAATTTCAAGCCGAACTGCCCTGGGCAACCCGTCATTTGCTCTATTATGCTACCGCTTTCCAAACCCATTTTTTTAAGCTCATTTTCGGCTTCAGCGTGCTCTGTATGTTTTGGATACTAGCGTGGCAACGTTTGCCGCGTTTACAAAATTATTGCGATCGTCTATGGCTACGAATTCCTTTGCTAGGCGAATTGTTGCGACTTTCAGCGCTTTCATTTTGGTGTCGTACATTGGGTCATTTATTAAGTGCTGAAATTCCCTTGCTCGATGCTCTGCGCATTACTGCGCGTTCTTCTAACCATTGGCTTACGCATGATCTGAGCGCCAATGTATTCACTTTGCTAGCGCAGGGGTGGCCATTAGGGCAGGCCTTATTAAAAGCAGATCCCCGCTATCAATATTTTGATCGCCTGACGTGGCAAATGATTTGTATTGGCTCGGAAAGTAGCGTATTGCCTACAATGCTCCTTGATCGCGCGAATGCTTTATCTTCCCAATTAAGCCAGCAGTTGAAATCCTTAAGTCGCAATCTAGAACCTGTTTTAATTGCTTTAGTGGGCTTACTAATTGGGGCATTAGTGTTGATCTTATACTTACCCATTTTTAATTTAGGACAAATCATTTAACTATGGCTTTCATACAGCTGCCACTATTAATCGCTGGAAGTTTTTTGCTTGTTTCATTAATCGTGCTCGCAATTATCGATTTTCGTACCTTTCGCTTACCTGATCTGATTACCTTACCGCTGCTAGTGATAGGCTTATTATTTAATTTTTTTTGGGAACCCAATTTTGCCCCCGCAAATAGCGCTTTAATTGGCAGTATTTTAGGCTTCGTGTTTCTCTGGGGTTTAAATTTAAGCTACCGCTTAATTAAAAAACAAGATGGTATTGGTCTAGGCGATGCCAAATTACTTGCCGCACTTGGTGCTTGGCTGGGCTGGCAAGCGCTGCCCGGAATCCTTTTATTGGCCGCTTTGATGGGCCTAATTGGTGGCTCGATTTGGTTGCGTTGGCAACGCCAGGCAATTTCTCAAGCTTTTCCATTTGGCCCTTTTTTAGCCTTTGCTGGCATCATTGCATTGTTATGGCCCACTTTTCTTCAGCTCCCCACCCGTCTACTCTAGATCTGAATTTTTTTAAGGGCAAAATTCCTTTGGTAGGCCTTACCGGAGGCATTGGCTCGGGTAAATCTGCAATAGCATCACATTTAGCTCAGCTAGGCGCTAGTATTATTGATAGCGATCAAATTGCCCATCAAATTACCGACCCCAATGGAGCGGCCATTGAAAGTATTCGCAATACCTTTGGGGCCGACTATCTGCTAGATTCTGGCGCCTTAAATCGCCAGAAAATGCGTAGTCTAATCTTTGCTGATACCCAAGCTAAATTGCAACTAGAGGCCATAACCCACCCCCTTATTCGCCAAGAAACCCTACAACAGGCTCAAATTCGGCTTGAAGATGGGGCCGACTACTTGGTTTTTGTTATTCCGCTTCTGATTGAATCCGGTCAGTGGCTAAAACACTTAAATCATCTGGTGGTGGTTGATTGCTCTACAGAAAACCAAATTCTGCGAGTGATGCAACGTAGCCAGCTCAAACGGGCTGAAGTTGAGCAAATCATTCTGGCGCAAGCTACACGGGCTGCAAGACTAGCCCATGCCAACACCGTGATTAATAATGATGGGGACCTAGCACTAGCCCTTGCGCAAACAACTAAGCTCCATCAGCAATTAACCCGCAGATAATCACGCTTTCAGGCTTTTTTGCCAACTGATGCTAGTTCAGCATAGAATTAAGCCCTATGATTGTTTATGAATATCCTTTTAATGAGCTTGTTCGAAGCATGCTTCGGCTAGAGTACCTTTTCTTTCGTTTTAACCACTTTTTAAGGTCTGATGACCCTGAATTACATCACAATGGTATTGCCACCTTATTTGAGCTTGGCGACATTGGTGCACGTGGTGATATTAAAGCGCTCTTAATGAAAGAGTTTGATCGGCAAAAATATACTCTCCATGGACTAAAAAACTCTAAACGGGTTGATCAAGAAACCTTGAACCTAACTATTGATGAGATTGAAAAAACTGCTGAACAAATTAATCAATCGCTTGGTAAGCCCAACTCCATCATTGCCGATAGTGAATGGCTGAATTCGATTCGCACCCGCTTAAATATTCCTGGTGGCACTAGTCCAATTGACTTACCAAGTTATTATGCTTGGAAAAATAGTCCCGCTAGCAAACGACGCGAAACCCTAAAAAAATATATTGCGCCCCTGTTGCCTTGGCATCAGGCTTGCCAATTATTTTTACGCTTATTGCGAGAGTCAGGTGAGGCCCACGAAGTTTTAGCCCATCAAGGCACTTTTCAACAAGCCCCTGCGGGTAAAATTTTTCAGCTGATGCGTATTGCAGTAGAAGATGATGCCCTCTTTGCTGAAATTAGTGCCAATAAATATTTACTCTCAATCCGTTTTCTAAAAACCGACCGAGATTCAAAGCCACAAATTTGCAATGAAGAAATTGGTTTTAAACTCACTCTTTGTCAATTTTAAAACGTCTATATTAACTAGCCCTTTTATTGCTTAGCTAAGTATTGACGCAAGTGCTCAAGCATTGGCCAAGCCGCTGGTAATAGGGGGCTAACCTGCGGTTTTGCCTGATGCAATAATTCCCAAGATAAATTTTGCCCCTCACAGCCTTGAGGTGTTCCGTGCCACTGTCGAATGATGCTGACGTGCAAACGCACATGCGCATGCGTATAAGCATGCTCAAGCATAATAAGTTCTTCGCCTTGTTCAATTTGAATGCCAAGCTCTTCTTGCAGTTCACGTTGCAGAGCACAAAAAACCGTTTCGCCTAGCTCAATTTTGCCACCCGGTATTTCCCAATACCCAGCATAAGGTTTACCAGGTGGGCGTTGGCCTAATAAATAACGCCCCTGGGTGTCAAGCAAAATACCTGCCGCTACTTCAACAATTGGTCTTGTAGCGACCGGGTTATCAGGCACGATTACCAGTAAAAAACTTTGCGAATTGCCATGCTACTCGGCCAGAACGTGAGCCCCGTTCTAAGGCCCAAACTAATGCCGCTGGTCTTGCCGCTTCAATTTCGGCTCTGCTTAAACCAAAATGTTGTAGCCAGTGCGCCACAATTGCTAAATACTCGTCTTGCTTGGGAGGGTAAAACGAGAGCCATAAGCCAAAGCGTTCCGATAAAGAAATTTTTTCTTCAACTACTTCCCCAGGATGAATCTCACCTTCATCTGAATAAGCATAGCTTTCGTTATCCTTCATATATTCAGGTAATAAATGCCGACGATTAGAGGTGGCGTAAATTAAAATATTATCAACTTGTGCCGATACCGAACCATCTAAAGCAGATTTCATTGCCTTGTAGCCTGTCTCTCCTTCATCAAATGATAAGTCATCGCAAAAAATCACAAAGCGTTCTGGCCGATCTGCTAATAAATCAGTAATGTCGGCTAAATCGGCCAAATAGGCTTTATCTACCTCAACCAAACGCAAACCTTGCTCGGCAAATTCATGTAAACAGGCTTTAATTAAAGATGATTTCCCAGTACCCCGTGCACCTGTTAACAAAATATTATTGGCTGGTTTTTTTTCAATAAACTGACGGGTATTATTGCGAATAGCATCTCGCTGGCGGTCAATGTGCTGCAGATCTTCAAAGGTAATATCTGAAATGTGTTTGACCGGTTGTAAATATCCAATACTACCAAAAATACTATCGCGCCTTCGCCATCTAAATGCCCGCGCTGTCAGCCAATCATTAGTTGTAATTGGCTTTGGTAAAAATGTTTCTAAATGAGATAGGAGCCGATCTAGTTTGTCATTCATACGATTTGCTTAGTAAATAATCTTAAGAGCGATAGTCGGCATTAATTGAAACGTAATCATGCGATAGATCACAAGTCCAAATGGTCTGCGTAGCGCTGCCTCGACCTAGATCAATTTTGACAGTAATTTCAGCTGCTTGCATAACAGCTTGTCCGTCTGCTTCATGATAATTTGGATTACGGCCACCATTTTTAGCTACCCATATATCGCCAAGCCAGAGTTGCACTTGCCGAACATCAAGATCGACAATGCCAGCATAACCAATAGCCGCTAAGATGCGCCCTAAATTTGGGTCGCTAGCAAAAAAAGCCGTTTTTACCAATGGAGAGTGGGCAACTGCCTTAGCAACCAAGCGACACTCTTGCGCTGTTTTCCCACCTTGGACAGTAATGGTAATAAATTTTGTTGCTCCTTCACCATCGCGTACAATCATTTGCGCTAATTGTTTGGCTAAAGTAATGAGTGCCTCGCTAACTAGCGCATAAAGTGGGTCATCCTGATTTTGAATGATGGGCGCCACTTGACCGGTAGCTACAACGATAAAAGAATCGTTTGTTGAGGTGTCGCCATCAATCGTAATCGCATTGAATGATAGGTCGGCAGCTTCACGAGTGAGTTGTTGAAGTAAACCTGGAGCAAAGCCTGCATCAGTTGCAATAAAACCCAACATGGTTGCCATATTGGGATGAATCATGCCAGCCCCCTTGCAAATACCAGTCATGTTGATTTGGCCCTGCGGGGTGTCAAGCGTCAGTGAAGCAGCCTTAGGCTGAGTATCAGTGGTCATAATCGCTTCTGCTGCAGCGAACCAATGTTGCTCAGCTAAGTTAGCAATTGCGCGTGGCATAGCGGCAATAATCTTTTCAAGGGGTAAGGGCTCTAAAATAACCCCCGTAGAAAAGGGCAAAATTTGCAGTGGCTCAAGCTGTAAATCGGCAGCTAAAGCAACGCAAGTTTTAAGCGCATTTTGTAAGCCCTCTTCGCCCGTACCTGCATTAGCATTCCCAGTGTTAACTACCATTGCCTGAATTTTTTTAGTCTCGGTCTGTGCCTCAAGATGACTAATACAAACTTGGACTGGGGCAGCACAAAAACGATTTTGGGTAAATACTCCAGCAACTTCTGTGCCGGGCACAAAAGTCATCACCAATACATCTTTACGATTAGGTTTTTTTATGCCTGCCTCAGCAATGCCCAACATAAAACCTGCGATAGGTTTTAGCTCGCTTGGGTTTGGCAGGGGTAAATTAACAGGCATAGCTTAATTTGCTAGCTCAGTGCACCGTGACACAGTTTATATTTTTTGCCACTACCACATGGACAAGGCTCGTTTCTACCTACCTTAGGACCAGCTTTAATCGGCGTAACGCTGCGCGTCGCCAAGGGCTGAGCCTGCTCGGCAGATTCTGCGGTAGGCCCCATTAATTCAGGGCTAGCTTCAGCATGTTGATATTGCACATCGCTTAGATTTGTAAGGCCTTCGTTCATCGATTCGGCAGCCTGTTCAAGCTCATTAGCGCTGCGAATTTGCACTGTCATGATGGTCTTAATGACATCAGCTTTAATCACATCAAGTAATTCAGCATAAAGCTCAAACGCTTCGCGACGGTATTCTTGTTTAGGGTCTTTTTGAGCATAACCACGTAAATGAATACCTTGACGTAAATGATCAAGAGCAGCTAAATGCTCACGCCAATGACTATCTAAACTAAAAAGAGTAACTGAACGCTCAAAGCTAGCGAAAGCTTCACGTCCCGATAAACTCACTTTAGCGTCATACTCTGCAATTGCCAACTGCATCAGGTATGCAACAACAGCTTCGTCATCAACTGTCTCAGCAGCCTCTACCCATTGACGTAAATCAACTTTGAGCCCCCAATCGCTAGCAAGAACATTTTCTAGACCCTGTAAATCCCATTGCTCTTCCATTGATTCATGCGGCACATATGCGCGACACAACCCTTGCATAACATCCTCGCGCAAATTAGCAATGAGATCGCCAATATCTTGGGACTCGAGAATTTGATTTCTCAGGCGATAGGTTTCTTTGCGTTGATCATTGGCAACGTCATCGTATTGCAGTAATTGTTTACGAATATCAAAATTGCGTCCTTCTACTTTACGCTGGGCAGACTCGATTGAGCGCGTGACCATGCCAGCCTCAATTGGCTCACCGTCAGGCATTTTTAATCGCTCCATTACGCCACGCAAGCGTTCACCGGCAAAAATACGCAATAGGGGATCGTCTAAAGAAAGGTAAAAGCGGGATGATCCAGGGTCGCCTTGGCGCCCCGAGCGACCTCTTAACTGATTGTCGATACGGCGACTTTCATGCCGCTCGGTACCAATAATATGTAAACCGCCTTCAGTAATAACTTGGTCGTGCAAACCCTGCCATTCATCGTGCAATTGCTTAATTTTTGCGTCATCAGCATGCATTAAGACGGCTTGTTTTTCGACATTACCGCCCAAGACAATATCGGTGCCTCGGCCAGCCATATTGGTGGCAATCGTAATCATTTTGGGGCGCCCAGCCTGAGCAATAATTTCTGCTTCACGGGCATGCTGCTTTGCATTAAGTACTTGGTGGGGTAATTGCAGGCGATCTAACATAGCAGCAATTAATTCTGAATTTTCAATTGAAGTGGTGCCCACTAAAACTGGCTGGCCACGTTGGTAGCATGCTTGAATATCTTTGATTACTGCGTCGTATCGCTCACGGGAGGATTTATAAATTTGATCTTGTCGATCGGTTCTTTGACTTAAGCGATTTGGTGGAATAACAACAGTTTCTAAATTATAAATTTCCTTAAATTCATAAGCTTCAGTATCTGCTGTCCCTGTCATGCCTGCAAGCTTGCCGTACATTCTAAAATAATTTTGAAATGTGATCGTTGCTAGCGTTTGATTTTCATTTTGAATCGCGACAGACTCTTTCGCCTCAACTGCCTGATGCAGACCATCAGACCAGCGCCGACCTTGCATTAAGCGTCCAGTAAATTCATCAACGATGATGACTTCATTATTTTGTACTACATAGTGCTGGTCGCGGTTATAGAGTGAGTGTGCCCGTAAAGCAGCATACACATGGTGCATTAAGGTAATATTTTGCGGGGCATATAAAGAATCGCCGGCTTTCAAGGCGCCGAGTTGAACTAAAACATTCTCGGCCTTTTCGTGTCCCATTTCAGTGAGATACACTTGCTGCGATTTTTCATCGACCCAATAATCGCCAGCTTTTTCAACGCCTGTGCCATCAGCTTTTTCTTCGCCAATTTGCCGCTCTAAATAAGCTGGCAAAGCATTAATCAGTAGATATAAATCGGTATGGTCTTCGGCTTGCCCAGAAATAATTAGCGGGGTACGAGCTTCATCGATGAGAATTGAATCTACTTCATCGACAATTGCATAGGCTAAACCACGTTGCACCCGCTGACCTACATCTTGAACCATGTTGTCACGTAAATAATCAAAGCCAAATTCGTTATTGGTGCCATAAGTAATATCAGCAGCATAGGCTGCTTGCTTAGTGGCGTGATCCATTTGCGATAAATTAACTCCCACCTTTAAGCCTAAGAAGTTATAAATAGTCGCCATCCACTCGGCATCGCGTTGGGCTAAATAATCATTTACGGTGACCACATGAACGCCTTGACCAGCCAAAGAGTTTAAATACACTGGTAAGGTAGCCGTTAGGGTTTTACCTTCACCAGTTCCCATTTCGGCAATTTTGCCTTCGTGCAAAGCGTAGCCACCCATGAGTTGAGCATCGAAGTGCCGCATTTTCATTACTCGGCAACTAGCTTCACGCACTACTGCAAATGCCTCAGGGGCGATATCTTCGAGTAATTCACCCGCCTTTAAGCGGCCTTTGAATTCAGCGGTTTTAGCCTGCAAAGCAGCGTCATCCAAGGCCTGCATAGCAGGCTCAAATGCATTAATCTTGGCAACGATCTTGCGATATTGCTTTAAAAGGCGGTCATTACGACTTCCGACCAGCGTTTTGATGAGACCGATTACCATGGGATATTGAGGAAAATTAAGCCCTTGAGTTTATCACCCGCCACACCTTTTAACCATGATTACCGTTAGCCATGAATCCTGATCCCAAAAACCCCACCAATAACCTAGCCAAGGATTGCTTGGCTTGGCTGTCCGGTCAAAATGGGCCTAGTGGAATTTTGGCGCGCTCGGCAGAGTTATTGAAAGTTAAAAATGCACTCAATCTAGCCTTAAATACCGTTAATTTAGGTCACTTTAGCGATCGTATCGAGCCTACTTGGCGTACTTCACCCAAAGAAGAGTTGCTTTTAATGGTGCCCAACGCAACCCTAGCTGCGCGTCTTGAGCAAGTACTGCCTAGTCTAACCTCTGAACTGGCTCTGCATGGTTATCGGGGACTTCAGCTGAAAGTGCGCTTAGTGCCGAGCCGACTAAAGCCTAGTGGGCCAAATCTTGCACTAGCGCAAAATCGTCGCCCACCCCAAGGACTAAATGCTGTTGCCCATGTGGCTTGGTTGAATTTATTAAAACGCTTGCCCCCAGATTCAAAACTACGCCACACCATTGCCCGCTTACTAGCCAGAAAACCTAAATAAATAGAGGCTGAGATTCGTGTAAATAGGCTGCTGGTGCTCGACTTTTAGAGATGGTAGTAATTTCGTAAGCGCTTGGGTCGGCCAATAGCTGTCGTAATAATGCATTATTTAAGGCATGCCCTGATTTTTTGGCAATATAAGCACCGATTATTGGATAACCTGCCAAATACAAATCGCCGATGGCATCAAGGATTTTATGGCGCACAAATTCGTCTTCATAACGTAATTCTTCGTTATTCAGAATGCGGTGCTCATCTAAAACGATCGCATTATCGAGGCTACCGCCTCGAGCTAAACCAATTTCCCGCAAAGCCTCTACTTCATGCGCAAAGCCAAAAGTACGGGCCCTACCAATTTCACTGCGATAAGCTTGTTCAGCAAAATCAATAATAAAATGTTGTCCTGTTTTATCAAGCGCAGGATGTTTGAAGTCAATCGTAAAATCAAGTTTAAAACCAACAAAAGGTTCAAGCCTTGCCAGTTTGTCACCATCATGTACCTCAACTGGTTTTTTAATCACCATAAATTGTCGAGGGGCTGCTTGCTCAACAATGCCTGCAGACTCAATTAGAAATAAAAATGAGGCGGCACTACCATCCATGATAGGCACTTCCTCACAATCGAGTTCGATTACTAAGTTATCTAAACCAAGCCCTGCACAGGCAGATAACAAATGCTCGACAGTTGAAATACGCACCCCATCTTTTTGAATCACCGATGCTAAGCGTGTATCGCAAACCGCTAAAGCATGTGCAGCTATCTGCATGGGTTCGGGTAAGTCAACTCGAACAAATTGAATGCCTGAATTAATGGGTCCCGGTTTAATTGTTAGGGTTGACTTGCGGCCAGAATGCAAGCCAATGCCAACGGTTTTCACCGCGGCGGCAATGGTTTTTTGCTTCAACATAATGAGTTCAAACTACTCAAGTAGCCCTTTAGAGTTGCTGCAAAATCGACTTAGCATCGCTGAAATCAAATTTACCTGGCTCTTCAACCACCAGATGCTTGACCATGCCATTATCAACTACCATGGCATAACGTTGCGAACGTACTCCCAGTCCGCGCTTAGTTAAATCGAATTCCAAACCCAATTTTTGGGTCAATTCGGCACTACCGTCACCTAACATCCGCACCTTTTTACCCACCTTTAAATCTCTCCCCCAAGCACCCATAACAAAGGGGTCGTTAACCGAAACACACCAAATTTCATCAATGCCTTTAGCTTTAATAGCATCAAATTGCTCTAAATAACCAGGTACATGCTGAGCAGAACAGGTAGGTGTAAAGGCGCCCGGTAAACCAAAGATAACTATTTTTTTACCTGCCGTTAATTTATCCACCTCAAAGGCGTTAGGCCCAATAGCGCAGCCTTCTGATGCCTCATTTAAAAATTCATAAAGGGTAGCATTTGGTAAATTTTGTCCGACTGCAATCATGGTTTCTCCAATAGGTTAATTAATTTAGGATACCAACGCCAGCAAGGATTCGTCGTCCGGAGGGGCTGTGCGTTGGTATTTTTCAATTATCTATTGTATTGACCATTTTATTAATCAGCTTGTTTGCGTAAAAAAGCTGGGATTTCATAATAATCGGTGCCTTTATCAAGCATTGTTTTAGCCTGTGGAGAGCTATCAGCCCCTAAGGTTGGCGCCGCTCCGCCTGTGCGGGCATTACGAAAAACGCTTGGTCGATCAAGATCACCATAATCAACCCCACTTCGGCCTGCGGCAGCCATAGCCACACCAGAAGTATTGGCATTTCCCAGGTCAGGATTTGCAACACTAGCCGATGAAGCCTCCATCCCCATTTTACTGATTGCCGCAGAAGCGCTAATGGGGGCAAAGTTATTTAAAGTGGTGATTGTTGGCACCGCATCATGGGTGCCAGTAGCTTGACGCCAAATGACTTCAGGTTGATGGCGCGCTGGATTGTTAAGTCCGGTTGCTACCACCGTTACCCGGAGGGCGTCACCTAAACTATCGTCATACACAGTGCCAAAAATAACAGTTGCATCGTCTGCTGCATAGCCTCGAATGGCAGCCATTACTTCACGGGTTTCAGATAGTTTTAAGGAATGACTAGCCGTGATATTAACTAGAACTCCCCTTGCGCCTGATAGATCAACGCCCTCTAGTAATGGCGATGCAACCGCCGCTTCTGCCGCCAAGCGTGCACGATCCATGCCAGATACTGTAGCAGTACCCATCATGGCCTTACCTTGTTCTCCCATGACAGTTTTGACATCCTCAAAGTCAACATTGATCAAACCTTGCACATTAATAATTTCTGCAATACCTGAAACAGCGTTGTGTAAGACGTCATCAGCACAAGCAAAGGCCTTATCAAACTCGGCATCTTCACCCATCACTTCAAATAATTTCTCATTTAAGACCACAATTAACGAGTCAACATGTTGTTCTAATTCAGACGCCCCATCTTCTGCGACTTTTAAACGTTTAACCCCCTCAAAATCGAATGGCTTACTAATAACACCAACGGTCAAGATGCCCATTTCTTTAGCAACTTGAGCTACGATCGGCGCTGCTCCAGTGCCTGTACCACCGCCCATTCCGGCAGTAATAAATACCATGTGGGCACCTTGCAAAGCATCGGCAATGCGAGTCCGTGCTTCTTCTGCTGAGGCTGCGCCAATTTCTGGCTTTGCCCCGGCCCCTAAACCACTTGAGCCCAATTGCAAATTTAATTTTGCTTCAGACCGTTGTAATGCGCCTGCATCGGTATTCATGCAAATAAATTCGACCCCATCGACCCCGCGACGAATCATATGCTGGATAGCATTGCCACCAGCTCCCCCGATTCCAACCACTTTAATAATGGTCTTACCGGCTACTTCTTGTTCTACCATTTCAAATTCCATAAATCCTCCTAAGTGTGACATTGACGACGACGAAAAAAACTAAAAATTTCCTGTAAACCATTCTTTTAAGCGCGAAACAACTCCTTGAAAGGTTCCTGAATCGGCTACCCGCCTCCCTCGCAATAGTTGAGCTTGTCCCTCAAGCAAAAGACCAATGCTGGTTGAAAATCGTGGGCTACGTAAGACTTCATGTAAGTGACCGCGGTATTCCGGCACACCAATGCGAGCTGGTCGCAAAAAAACTTGTTCTGCTAATTCAACCATGCCAGGCATTAATGCTGATCCGCCTGTCAAAACAATGCCTGACGCTACCAACTCTTCATAGCCCGATTCGCGCATCACATCGCGTACTAAAATAAATAACTCCTCAACACGCGGCTCAATCACTGCAGCTAAAGCTTGTTTTGACATGGGCCTAGGCTCGCGGTCACCAACGCCTGCAACCTCGATCATGATGTTAGGGTCTGCCAGCTCTTGCTGTGCCATGCCATGTTGAATTTTTAAATCTTCGGCTTCTAGGGTGGGGGTTCGTAGGGCCATCGCAATATCATTAGTAATTTGATCCCCTGCGATCGGTATTACTGCGGTATGCCGAATTGAACCTTGAGAATAAATTGCAATATCGGTTGTTCCGCCTCCGATATCAATTAAGGCTACACCTAATTCTTTTTCATCTTCGGTAAGAACGGCTAAGCTCGAAGCTAGGGGTTGCAAAATTAAATCGTTTACTTCAAGCCCACAACGCCGTACACACTTCACAATATTTTGTGCTGCACTAACTGCGCCAGTCACAATATGCACTTGAACCTCTAGCCTTAAGCCACTCATACCAATGGGTTCGCGAACATCTTCTTGCCCGTCAATGATGAATTCTTGCACCAAAATATGCAAAATTTGTTGATCAGTCGGGATATTAATTGCTTTGGCCGTTTCTAAGACGCGCTCTACGTCGCTTGGGCCTACTTCTTTATCACGAATAGCAACCATTCCACTAGAGTTAAAGCTCACAATGTGATTACCAGCAATTCCTGTAAACACTTGGACAATACGCCGATCGGCCATGACTTCTGCCTCTTCTAAGGCCTTCTGAATCGACAACACTGTTGCCTCAATGTTTACTACTACACCTTTTTTTAAACCTTTCGAAGAGGTTTGTCCCACACCCACCACATTAAAATTACCGTCTGGCGTTAACTCAGCCACTAAAGCCACCACTTTCGAGGTACCAATGTCTAGTCCAACTAACAGATCTCGATTGTCCTTACTCATTTAGTGCTTATCCTTTTTGAATTATTTCCTACTAGATGCACGGCAAAGCCGTTGCCATAACGCAAATCAACTGCATCAATTTGCGTTGGCCATTTAGCTTGAACCATAGGCCAGTACTTTAATAAGCGAGCGACTCGTTCGGTACTTAAGTTTTGTTGTACGTTTTCTTCATCACGCCCAAACTCAACCCGAAGCCCATTCGATAATTTGACACTCCACGCATAACGCTCAGTGAGATTGAGAGTATTAATAGTTACGTCCCATGGTTTAAACCAAGTATTGGCTTTTTGATAAAGGCGTAGCACCTCTTTACTGCTCCCATCTGGACCGCTAAAATTGACTAACACTATCTCGTCATCTACTTCAGCGACACTGCCATTAAATACCTCGCCTAGCTCACTAATTAACTTTTGGCCATCAGCGGTATTCCAGGTACCTAGCGCAGTCTGTTCTTCGATAGCAATCACCAATCCATTCGGCCAAGAACGCCGTACAGCGGCACGTCGCACCCAAGGCATTTCTTCAAATGCGCGCTTGACATCTTCTAAACGCACGCTAAAGAAATTGCCTTGGACTTTATCCAAAATTTGGTTTTTGACAATTGGTAAATTAATGTGCTTTAAGGTTTGATTTCCAACTGGTTCAATTTGAATTTGCCGTAATCTAAACACTGGACGTTGACTTAGCCACACCAACAGGCCAATCACAATACCTAAAGCCAAACCGCGCATTAGCCATTTAGTGAGGTACTGCATCCGTGCGGCATTGTTCCATAGGGGCGACATAATCAAACTACTGAGATCGCTTAAACGTGCTAGAAAATATTTCATGATTGGCTTAAGATCCACAAAACCAAATCACCATAAGAAACACCTGCTGCTTTTGCTGCCATCGGCACCAGTGAATGTGAGGTCATTCCCGGAGACGTATTCATCTCGAGTAAATAGGGTTGTCCAGTGCGCTCATCAATCATGATGTCGGCCCGACCCCAGGTTTTGCAACCAAGCGTACGATATGCCGCTAATGCTAAATTTTGGACTGCCTGATTTAGTTTTTCATCTAAGCCACTTGGACATAAGTATTGGGTTTCGTTAGAAAAATACTTATGATGAAAATCGTAATTAGCATTTGGTGGAATAATTTGAATGACTGGTAAGGCCTCGGCAGTTTCACCCTCGCCTACAAGTGGACAGGTGAGCTCAGGACCTACAATACATGCTTCAGCCATCACTTTTTTGTCTAAGCTAGCAGCTAAAGCATAAGCCGCTGGTAGCTCATTGAGCGTCTGCACTTTGCTTAAGCCTAACGATGAACCTTCATGTACTGGCTTAACGATGAGTGGCAGACCCAAGTGAGCTACAACTGCCGCCCAATTACTCGTTTCACTAAGCAATTCAAATGGTGGTGTGGCTAAACCACTGCTCTGCCAAATTTGTTTAGTGGCTATTTTGTCTATTGCTAGTGCACAAGCTAATACTCCACTACCTGTGTATGGAATATCGAGTAATTCAAGTAGCCCTTGAATCGTGCCGTCTTCGCCAAAACGACCATGTAAGGCAATAAAGACCCGGTCAAAATGTGCCGCAGTTATTTCAGTTGGATTAAGTTGCCCTGTATCAAATGCATGCGCATTAACACCTTTTTCGCGCAGGGCATTAAGTACGCCGTTGCCCGACATCAGCGAGATTTCTCGCTCACCCGAACGACCCCCCAATAGCACGCCTACTTTGCCTAACGATTGTGGCTTTAAATTACTGAGTTCGCGGGCGACCCGCTCTCCCCAAGCATTTTTAGTCAAGGTTATATTAGCCATGCATAGCCTCGTTTAATAAATGCGGTAAGTTCGATATAGATCCAGCACCCATGGTAATTAATACATCATTAGCACGTAAGATGGTTTTTAAAACGGTCGGCATTTCAGCTACTTGGGCAACAAATACTGCAGCGTTACTTTGTAGTACTTTTTTAGTATCTAAGCCTTCTGCAGCCAGCGTGGCCTTCAGCAAGCTTTTACCATCTGCTCCCGCTATACGGGCTTCGCCGGCAGGATAAATTTCGGTTAAGACCACTGCATCAAAGCTACGCAACACTGCCACAAAATCGCCGAAGCAATCCCGTGTTCGGGTATAACGATGAGGCTGAAATGCGAGTACCAAACGACGGCTCGGAAAAGCGCCACGAGCTGCCGCTAGGGTCGCTGCCATTTCTACTGGGTGGTGGCCATAGTCATCGATTAGGGTATAGCTACCGCCACTGGCTAAAGGAATTTCTCCATAGCGTTGAAAACGACGGCCAACTCCACTAAATTCTGCTAAGGCTTTTTGTATCGCTTGGTCACTCACCCCTAGTTCAGTGGCAATTGCTATTGCCGCTAACGCATTACGTACATTATGTAAGCCAGGTAAATTTAAGCTGACTTTTAAGACTCCGGGCGTTACTCCATGACGCCTAATTGTGCGCCGTTCAACCATAAAATGCATAGTCGTTCCATCTGCTTCAATTTGGCTAGCACGAATATCTGCATCGGCTGCTATGCCGTAGCGCAATACAGGTTGCGAAACAAATGGAATAATGTCCCGCACATTGAGGTCATCGACACATAAAACTGCAACCCCATAAAATGGCATTCGTTGGGTAAACTGCACGAAGGCTTGTTTTAATCGCGCCATATCATGCTTATAGGTATCCATATGATCAGCATCGATATTGGTGATCACCTCCATCGCTGGAAAAAGTTGTAAAAAAGAGGCGTCTGACTCATCTGCTTCAACCACGATGAAATCACCCTGACCTAGACGTGCATTCGCGCCCGCCGAATTTAGCTTTCCGCCAATCACAAAAGTTGGATCAAGCCCACCCTCGGCTAATACTGATGCGACCAAGCTGGTAGTGGTAGTTTTGCCGTGTGTACCTGCAATTGCAATGCCTTGTTTTAAGCGCATTAATTCGCCTAACATCACGGCGCGCTGAATCACGGGAATTTTGGCGGCCCGCGCTGCTAATACTTCGGGATTATTACCAGCTACTGCAGTAGAAATGACGACTGCTTCTGCTGTACCGATATTTTCAACTGCATGCCCAAGATGAATTACTGCACCCAACTCGGCGAGGCGTTTGGTTGCTGGTCCTGCTGCTAAATCAGAGCCTGATACTTGATATCCTAAATTCAATAACACTTCTGCTATGCCGCTCATCCCAGCTCCGCCGATACCTACAAAGTGAATTTGTTGGACAATATGTTTCATGCGTCGACCCTCGCTACTGTTGCGCAGATTGCGGCAAGTTGTTCAGTTGCATTAGGCTTGGCTAAGGCATGCGCCCGCTCTGCCATTGCTTGTAATTCAGGTCGAGTCCAAGTCTGTATGAGCTGCGCTAAAGCAGCGGCTTTAAATTGTGTTTGCGGCAATAAAATTGCCGCTCCTGCACTTGATAAAAATTGCGCATTGGCAGTTTGATGATCATCGATGGCGTGGGGCAATGGCACTAAACAAGCCGCAACTCCACAAGCGGCTAATTCTGAAATAGTCATCGCTCCTGCACGACAAATCACGACATCGGCTTGCGCGTAAGCAGTCGCCATGTCTGCAATAAATGGCTGTACTTCTGCCTGCACCCCATACTGCACATAACGCTCAATGAGCTCGACGAAATGTTGCTCGCCCCCTTGATGAATCACTTTGGGTCTTTGTTCTAAGGGAATGAGCGCTAAAGCAACTGGCAACACTTGATTGAGCACTTGTGCGCCAAGGCTACCTCCCATCACTAATATCGAGAGTAAACCTTGTCGCTGGCTATAACGTAACCGTGGCCCTGCCACTTGATTAAACTCAGCACGAATCGGGTTGCCAATCCATTTACCTTTTGCCAATGTCTGCGGAAAGCCAGTAAGTGTTTGATCGGCAAGATGATTTAAGAGCCGATTAGCACTACCAGCTACTGCATTTGATTCGTGCAAGACTAAAGGCCTATTTAAACAAAAGCTTATTAGGCCCCCTGGAAAAGTGATATATCCACCCATGCCCAATACAACACTTGGCTTGATGCGCATAATAATGCGCAAACTTTGTGCACATGCGCGTAATAAATTAAACGGCAATAGTAATTTTGTTAGCCAACCTTTCCCACGCAAGCCACCAAATTGCACCGACTCAAAACTAAAGCCGCGCGCTGGTACTAAACGGTATTCCATGCCCTTCGCATTGCCTAACCAGGCTACCTGCCAACCCCGACTGCGTAGTAGCTCTGCCACCGCTAAGCCAGGGAAAATATGGCCACCAGTACCACCGGCCATCAATAAAATGGAGGGTTGGCTCAAAGCTTTCCTCCACGCATTAAAACTCGGTTTTCATAATCAATTTTGAGCAATAAAGCAAAGGCCACAACATTCATCAAAATGCCTGAACCACCATAACTAATTAACGGTAAGGTAAGGCCTTTGGTTGGTAATAAACCTAAATTCACACCCATATTGATAAACGCCTGCCAACCAATCCAAATACCCACGCCCTTAGCAGCTAACCCAGCAAAACTACGATCGAGTTGCAAAGCGGTACGGCCAATTAAAAATGCACGGCGCACAATCCAATAAAATAAGAAAATAATTACCATTACACCAACGAAACCGAGTTCTTCGCCAATAACTGCCAAAATAAAATCGGTATGCGCTTCAGGTAAATAATTTAATTTTTCTACGCTCCCCCCTAAACCAATACCAAACCATTCGCCACGCCCAAATGCCATTAGTGAATGGGTTAATTGATAACCTTTATTAGCAGCGTTATCAACTTGCCAGGGATCTAAAAATGCCATAATCCTGCCGCGCCGAAATGGTGATAAAGCAATAATTGCGGCTGCACTTAAAATTCCAATAGTAATTAAGCCGCCAAATAATTTGGCATTAATTCCACCTAAAAATAAAATACCGAAGGCAATGAGGGCGATAACTACAAATGCGCCCATATCTGGCTCCCACATTAGTAGCGTACCAACCATTGCAACTGCAACGCCCATGGGCACTACGCCCTTAACAAACGAATGCAAATACTCTTGGCGGCGTACGGTATAACTTGCAGCAAAAATTAAGACTGCAAATTTCATTAATTCGGATGGTTGAAAATTCATTACGCCAAGTGAAATCCACCGCCTTGCACCGTTGACACCCTTACCAATACCTGGAATTAATACGGCAATTAAGAGCACTACGGAAAAAATAAAAATGCTAGGCGCTAAACGATCCCAGGCTTTGACCGGCACCCGAAACACCCAAGCGCCAACCGCAAAGGCAATCGATAAAGAAATAAGGTGGCGGTATAAGAAAAAATTACTGCTGTAGTTAGCATATTTTGGACTATCAGCTAAAGTAATTGAGGCTGAATACACCATCACCAAACCAATTAAAGTCAGCGACAAAACTGCCCAAACTAATAGTTGGTCATACTCCATCATACGAGAGCGAGTTTGATCAACACCTGAAACTGCATCCTTTAAACCACTATGAAATTGATTAATACCACCTCGTGAAAAATTCCAAAAACGATTAAAGATAAAGCGGTTAGCTAAAGATAATTTTTCTTTGACGCTCATACCATAGCTCCTGTGGCTTTATTTACTGAGCTAAATTGCATTGCTAACTCGGCAACTGTAGCTACAAAAATTTCAGCCCGATGCCGATAGTCGCGAAATTGGTCGAAACTGGCGCAAGCAGGAGAAAGCAAAACAAGCTCGCCTGCTCGGGCGCGTTGTGACGCTATTTTGGTTGCTAAATCTAGTGACTCAGCCAGCACACAGTCGATATCATGCTTTGCGAAATCGTCTTCTAACGCGGCATGTATTAATGGGGCATCTTTACCAATTAGGATTAAGCCTTTGACAAAACGCAAAATAGGTTCCCGCAGCGGGCTAAAGTCTTGACCTTTGCCATCACCGCCAGCAATCAACCAAATACGCTTACCAGCTTCAGGTATTCCAAGACCATTTAGCGCAGCGACTGTTGCGCCAACATTAGTCCCCTTGCTATCATCGACGTATTCCACGCCATCAATCACGGCTACGCTCTGGGTCCGATGTGGTTCCCCCCGATATTCGCGTAAACCATGCAACAATAAATTCATTGGCAAGCCAGCGCAACGAGCTAACGCTAATGCGGCTAAGGCATTCAGGGCATTATGACGGCCCCTAATGCGTAAAGCATCTGCTGGAAGTAAACGTTTTAAACGCACTTCTGCGTGGGCCACACTACTTGCTTTACGGCGTCGCTTTGGTAAATTTTGTAGCTCTTCATCAATTTCTGCCCAAACTAACCAATCGATACCGCCTGCACGTAAATCATGCTCAATACCAAACGAGCCAGGTTCAGTTGGGCTACCACTGCCAAATGTAATTGTGTTTGGCATACCTAGTCGATCGACTGATCGTAATTGGGCCACCACCGCGTCTTCACGATTTAAAATACAAATACTATCGGCACCAATGATCTTAGCCTTAGCCCTTATGTAGGCTTGCATCTCGCCATGCCAATCTAAATGGTCTTGAGTAATATTGAGAATTGCTACTGCAGTGGCATTCAAGCTCTCGGTATATTCCAGCTGAAAGCTAGATAACTCTAGCACCCAGATTTCTGGTAAATCTTCTATGCCCTGAGCCTCGTCAAGACAGGCGCTTAACTTACTTAAAGCAGCTGGGCTAATGTTGCCAGCCATTACGGCTTTTTTGCCGGCACGTTCACAGATCTGCAGGGTTAATGCAGTTGTTGTCGTTTTACCATTAGTACCTGTAATAGCCAAGACAGTTGGTTGATAGCCAGTTTCCTGCTTTAAGGCCCCTAAAGCGCGAGCAAAAAATTCAATTTCACTCCAAACTGCAATTTGATGGTGATGCGCGTAGTTCAAAATTGTTTTTAATGGCTCTTGCAGTGGCGATAAGCCTGGACTAATGCCAATTACCTTTACTCCTACACACATCGCCTCTAAATTCTGCTGCAGATCTGCGCTTGCCCAGCCCCCTAAATACAACTGACGTAAACCATTGTTTTTTAAGATCGTAAGAGTTTCTTGTTGTTGACTAGAAAGTAAATCATGAGCTCGCGTATCGGCTAGATCAACTCTAGCGCCATAACGCAAAACCCAATTAGCCATTGCCAAACCAGATTCGCCCAAACCAATAACTAAAAAATGGTCTGGCATCGGCGGTATTGCTTGACCGTCAATATTTAAAAAAACCTGCTTTAAAACTTGCATCATTCCCTTTATTTCAACGTAACTTCAAGCTAGACAAACCTACTAAGACCAATAAAATTGTAATAATCCAAAAGCGCACGACAACCTGTGTTTCGCGCCAACCACTTAATTCAAAATGATGATGTAAAGGCGCCATCTTAAAAATTCTTCGGCCTTGTCCATATTTTTTCTTGGTGTACTTAAACCATGCAACTTGAAGCATGACTGAACATGTTTCAGCAACAAATATTCCGCCCATTACAAATAAAACAATCTCTTGGCGCACAATGACTGCAATCGTGCCAAGTGCACCGCCCAAAGCTAAAGCACCTACATCGCCCATAAAGACTTGGGCAGGATGGGTGTTAAACCAAAGGAAAGCTAAACCTGCGCCACCCATCGCACCACAGAAAATGAGGAGTTCTCCAGCACCAGGAATGTAAGGAAAGAGTAAATATTTTGCGTATATCGCGTTACCCATTACATATGCAAAAGCGCCTAAGGCAGCACCCACTAAAATAACTGGCATGATCACCAGTCCATCTAAGCCATCGGTCAAATTCACTGCATTACTGCTACCAACAATGACTAAATAACTTAAGATAATGAAACCAAAGACTCCCAGTGGATAACTGACTTCTTTCATAAAAGGCAAATATAAATTGGATTTTGCCGGCAGGTCTAAAGTAAACCCACTCTTAATCCAGTCTATAAATAACTGAAGTACCTTCAGATTATTTACTTCTGAGACTGAAAATGCTAAATAGAGTGCTGCAAATAAACCGATGCAGGTTTGCCAGAAAAACTTTTCCCGCGATGACATTCCTTTGGGATCTTTTCTGGTTACCTTGCGGTAATCGTCGATCCAGCCAATCAAACCAAAACTAAAAGTAATTAAAAATACAATCCAAATAAAACGGTTACTCAAGTCGGCCCACAACATACATGAGATAAAAATTCCAATTAAAATTAACACTCCACCCATAGTCGGTGTCCCTGATTTTTCAAGGTGTGATTGCGGTCCATCACTGCGAACTGTTTGACCCATTTTTAAGGTGCTTAGTTGGCGAATCACCCATGGCCCACAGACTAGGCCAATTAATAAAGCAGTTAAGGTAGCAAATACTGCCCTAAAAGTAATGTAATTAAAAACCCGAAAAAAGCTAAAATCGTCTTGCAGCCATTGCGCTAACATTAAGAGCATGCTTTGGCCTCCTGTAGTAAGGCTTGTGCAACCCGTTCCATTTGCATAAAGCGCGAACCCTTCACTAATATTTGCAAAGTATCTGTTTCATTAGTTAGGGCAAGTTGTTGGTTTAATGCACAACATAGATCTGCCATACTTGAAAAATGTTGAGCACCAAATTTGAGTGCGTTAAAACTACTTACTGAGTAAGCGCTTTGTTCACCAAGGGCAAATAAACGCTGTATACCGCAGGCAGCAGCATAAGCGCCTACCTCACGATGAAAATCAGGTCCCTGATTACCGACTTCACCCATGTCGCCAAGCACCAACCAAGATTCTTTACCGCTCTCTTGCAGCATTTCAATCGCCGCCCGAACTGAGTCTGGATTAGCGTTATAACTATCATCAATAAGTAAGCGAGTAGTACTTAACCATTTGCCCGCCATTCGACCGGTAACTGGAGTAAAGTCCTCTAATCCACGCTGAATCTGCTCTAGCTCAAGCCCAGCAGCTAGGCCAACTGCTGTTGCCGCTAACGCATTACGCAGATGATGTTGGCCAAAAGTGGCTAAGTGCACCTCGATTTGACCTTGTGCAGTTTTTATTGCCATTGCACCATTCTCTAAAAGCTGTCCCACTACTGCAGCCGTGACTGGTTTGTTAGTCTGCAAAGCAAAGTCAATTATTTTGCAATGCTGCGCAGCACTTCGCCACTGCGTAGTAAATTCTGCATCGGCTGGAAAAACTGCGCTGCCATTAGTGGGCAAGGCAGCTAAAACTGCCGCATGCTCTAAAGCCACTGCAGCAACGCTACCCATAAACTCTTGATGCTCTCTTTGCGCATTATTAATTACGGCAATCGTTGCTTGCGCAAGTCTGGCTAATTGAGCTGTTTCGCCCGGATGATTCATCCCCAATTCAACCACGGCTAAATCGTGTTCGGGACGTAAACGTAAAAGTGTTAACGGTAAGCCAATATCATTATTGAAATTCCCTTGCGTAAATACTACTTTGGCATCGCCTACCGCAGCCTTAAAAATAGCCGCAATCATTTCCTTAACCGTCGTTTTACCGTTACTTCCGGTGACGATAGCGAGTGGTAATGCATAGTGCGCACGCCATGCTTGTGCCAATACACCTAAACTAGAACGAGTATTACTAACACATACCGCTGGTAAGCTATTAGGGCATTTTTCTGTCTCACTAATTAATGCTGCACTTGCCCCAGCGCGTTGTACTTCGTCTAAAAATTGGTGAGCATTAAAACGCTCGCCACTTAAGGCAACGAATAATTCACCCTTGCTTATATGGCGACTATCACTACCAATGCATTGAATTGTGAGTTGCGCGGCAGCAGCTGACGTAATATTTAATAAGCGGCTGCTTGGCAACATTGCTTGAATTGCGGCCAAATTTGTCATTACCACACTCAAGATCGGTCTCCGAGCGCTAATTGAACATGGGCCTGATCGGAAAACTCAAAGCATTTGCCGCTGATTTCTTGGTTTGACTCATGCCCTTTACCAGCCACCAGTACGATATCGTTTGCTTGAGCATTACGTACTGCGGCAAGAATTGCGGCTGCTCGATCGACGATGCTTAATACTGCCGAGCCCGACTTGCTGATTGGTGCGCTCATTCCAGCTAAAATCATGGCAATGATTTTTTCAGGATCTTCAGAACGTGGGTTATCGCTGGTCAAGATCAGTTGATCGGCCTCTAGCGAGGCAGCTAGACCCATCTGCGCCCGCTTGCCCAAATCACGATCGCCTCCACATCCAAATACACACCATAATTGACCGCCACGCTGCACTGCCAGTGGACGTAGAGCTTGCAAAGCCTTTGTTAATGCATCAGGTGTATGCGCGTAGTCAACCACTACTAATAGCCCTTTTGCTTCGCGCGATTTAACTGCAGACATCAATTCCATCCGGCCTGGAATAGGCTGCACTCGGCTTAAGCGAAAACTAGCCTCAGCTCCAGCAAAGCCCAAAGCCCGAAGTGTGGTCCAGACAGCTAAATAGTTACTCAGATTAAATTCGCCAAGTACAGCAGCAGTAATTACTTCTGGCGCATTGCCTTCGCTGACGAATTCAGTGCTATATACCGCCTGTTGCAGTTGCGTATTTTGAGCATATACGCGCTTTAGGCGCTGAGCAAATTTTTCGAAACCAGCGAAAGCTTGGGCGCTTAATGCAAAGCCCCAGACTTGGGGATTTTTATTGCCAACCTCTTTTGCCAATAGTTGCATGGCTAACTCACGACCAAATACATCGTCAAAATTTATTATCGCGTACTGTAATTCTGCCTGCTGAAATAAGGTGGCTTTAGCTGCAGCGTATTCGATCATACTGCCGTGATTATCTAAGTGATCTTGACTTAAATTAGTAAAAATTGCTGCCGTAAATTCAACTCCAGCAACACGCTGTTGCTCAAGCGCGTGCGAAGAGACTTCCATGGCAACATACTGAGCACCCCTTTCACGCAAGCGCGCTAACTCAGTTTGCAAGCGAGGTGCGTCTGGAGTGGTATAGCCAGTTTTAACTAAGGCCCCAGGAAAACCAACACCTAAGGTACCAATCAGGGCGGCACGCTCGCCAACGCTATTTTTTGGAGAATCTAGGGCTTGCGCTAACCACTGGGTCACGGTAGTTTTACCATTGGTTCCTGTTACGCCAATCACATTCATCTGCTGGCTTGGAAAACCATACCACTGTGCACAAATTGGGCCTGCCTGCTGGCTAAGTTGTGCAACCGCAATGCAATCCAAGCGGTTACGATAGGCGTTAGATAGTGCTTGATTACTTTGATTAATATCGGCTTGGTCAAATAACACTGCGCCTGCACCCAATGCAATGGCTTGGTCAATGTATTGACAGTTATCGTTTCTAGCTCGCCCATGACCTACTGCATAAGCCAAAAAAATATCACCTTGACGTAATTGGCGGGTATCTACCGTCATCATTGCATCGTTTTTCACTAAACTATGCAAGGTTTGAATAATGGCTGTTGGTTTAATCAACTCAGTGGCCCTCATTGCTTCATCACCACTTTTTGAGCGCTGATATTTAGTGTGCTCTGATCAATCATCTGAAAATCTTTTAAGGCCATTTGCTTGACGGTGCTATCTGGCACAACCTGCAAAGTTCTCAGTGTCTCTCCAACAATTGTTGAAAACACAGGAGCGGCTACATCGCCACCATAATGACTGCCGCGAGTAGGCTCATCGATCATCACGGCTACCACAATGCGGGGCGCACTTAAAGGTGCGAGCCCAGCAAAGTAAGCGCGATATTGATTTGCTGAATAGCCCTTGCCGGATAATTTATGCGAGGTACCAGTCTTGCCGCCCACTCGGTAACCTTCAGCGCGTGCTTTAGTGGCAGTACCACCCTGCTCGGTGACTAATTCGAGCATGTCACGCATTTCAATTGCAGTTTTAGCAGACATCACATGTGGACCGGTTTTTAATCCCGGACTACGCTCAATTGTTAATGGAATCAATTCGCCATCGCGTGCAAAAACAGAATATGCTCTGGCAAGCTGAAACAAAGAAGTAGAGATGCCATATCCAAATGCAATTCGCGCCTGATCGGTAGGTACCCATTTTTGATATGGGTGTAAGGTGCCCCCAACCGCACCTGGGAAGCCAATTTTTGGAGCCTGACCAAAGCCTACGGCGGTATACAAATCCCACATGTCTTTGGGTGGCATTTGTAAAGCAATTTTAGCCGTACCAATATTGCTAGATTTTTGAATAATTTGTGAAACTGTTAATACTCCATATGGATGTGTATCGGTAATGGGTTTAGGTCCAACTAAAAACTTAGCCCCAATTACCATTGACGTGCTGGGCTGAACGATCCCTTTTTCTAACGCCGCAGAAACAGTAAATGGTTTCATCGTCGAGCCTGGTTCAAAAGTATCGGTAAGCACACGATTTCTTAATTGCTCTCCACTTAAATGACGACGGTCATTAGGGTTATAACTTGGCCAATTAGCTAAAGCTAAAATTTCTCCTGTCTGTACATCGATCACCACTGCTCCACCCGCTTTAGCATGGTGTTGCTCAACTGCATTTTTCACTGCGTTATAAGCTAAATACTGAATTTTGCTGTCAATGGAAAGTTGTAAATCTTTACCATTTTGGGGTAATTGCAAAATTGCCATTTCTTCTACTACACGACCCAATCGATCAACTACAACCTTACGTTTGCCCGAGTGACCCGCTAATTCATTTTGATGGGAAAGCTCCATGCCCTCTTGGCCGCGATCCTCTACATTGGTGAAGCCAACGACGTGAGCCATTGCCTCGCCTTCAGGGTAATAACGGCGATATACCGTATTAATTGCAATACCTGGTATTTCTAATTGCTTAATTGCTTGGGCAACTTGCGGTTCAACTTGTCGCTTTAAAAATATTTGCGTACGCTCGTCACGTAATTTTTTACGTAACTCGCTTTCACTAATTTGTAATAACTGCGCCAATTGACGAATTTTTACTGGCGCCAGATCATCTGGTACCACATCGTTATAAGCAATTATCGACTTAGCTTCTAAACTTGTTGCAATTACCTGACCATTACGGTCTAAGATTTTTCCACGGCTAGCCGAAAGTTCGAGCTCACGTTGCGTGCCTTTAATTGCCTTGGCTTCATAAAAAGCATTACCAGGGCCTTGAATCCATAAGGCGCGCAATAACAGCATCATGAAGGCAAAAAATAATAAAAATAACATTAGCCTTGAGCGCCACATTGGTAGTCGTAACACCAAATTGGGCGAAGTTGAAAATCCCAATGGCTTCACGGGAAATCCTTTAAATATAAAGTTCGGTCAGGTGTAATTGGTAGCATACGCAATTGATTGCGAGCGCTATCTTGAATGCGTGCTGATTTTGATAAGGTACGCTGATCGTATTCCAAGCGTAGAGCCTCTTGATTTAGACGTCGCTCTTCCATTTGGGCACGTTCAATTTCTATAAATAGTTTGCGCGCTTTCTGTTGTGCGGCCACCAAAGACAAGGCACAAATTAATAATAAAGTTAGCAAGCTTAGAGTTGCTCGGTTCATATTTGAGGAGCCTGTTTTTCTGCCACTCGCATAATGGCTGAACGGGCGCGTGGATTTAGTGCAACTTCATTCGTGGTGGGACGAATTCGCGAAATAAGTTTGAGCTCTGCAGGGGGTAAATCTTTAGCGCGAATTGGTAATTTACGTGGCATTACTACCTTGGCATGAGTCTGCATAAATTGCTTAACAATACGATCTTCCAAAGAATGAAAGCTAATGACAACTAAACGACCTCCAGGTTTTAAGAGTGTCAGTGCGGCCTCTAATCCGTGGCGTAGATCATCTAATTCATGATTAATAAAAATGCGTAAAGCCTGAAAGGTACGGGTGGCCGGATCTTGCCCTGGCTCGCGTGAATGGACTACCTTTGCTATTAATTGCGCTAAACCTAAGGTTGTTTTGGGTAACTGTTCGGCGGTACGCAGCGCCACAATCGCACGGGCGATTGCTGGGGCATAGCGCTCTTCTCCATACGTCTTGATCACTTCGGTTATTTCCTCACAACTAGCTTGCTCTAACCATTGCAACGCAGTGATGCCCTGCGAGGTGTCCATGCGCATATCGAGGGGTCCATCGCGTCGGAATGAAAAGCCACGATTCGCCTCTTCGACTTGTGGCGAGCTGATACCTAAATCGAGTAGTACCCCATCGACTGAGTTTGGCTTGGCATACTGCGCCATCTTCGCAAAACTGCTGTGAATGATGGTGAAGCGAGGATCGCTTATTTGTTTTGCATTGGTAAGTGCACTCAAATCTTTGTCGAAGGCAATAAGGCGAGCTTGGGAGTTGAGCAAGTTGAGTAAAGCTTTTGAATGGCCACCCCGCCCAAACGTGCCGTCGATTAGCACTGCATTGTTGCTGAAATTGGTGCTGCTTAACGCTGCCACCGCCTCGGCCAGCAAAACTGGGCGATGAGAATAGTTCATGTTGCCCTGTCATTAAAAAGTAAATTGCTTAAGGGCTTCTGGCATGCCTTGCGCAATTGCTGCTTGCTCTTTGCTGGAGTAAGTTAGGGCATCCCATAACTCTAAATGACTGCCCATGCCCAGCAAAATAATTTCACGCTCGACGCCTGCTGCAGTACGTAGTTCTGGACTAATTAATATTCGTCCCGAGCTATCGAGCTCAATTTCTGCTGCATTACCCAAAAAAATCCGCCGCCACCAATGGGCATCCATTGGCAATTGAGCTACTCGCGACCGAAAGGCCTCCCACTCATGTCGTGGAAAAACTAATAAACAACCATCGGGGTGTTTGGTTAGAGTAACGCGACTGTCACCCTGCAATAAAAGTGCGTCGCGGTGCTTTGCCGGCACCGACATGCGACCTTTTGCATCCAAATTAAGAGCTGAAGCGCCTTGAAACACAAATTACCCCACTTTTTCACACTTCCTCCCACTTTAGAGGATAGGTATCTTAGGGTCAAGTGTTTTAAAGGGTTTTTTTAGCAAATTCTCTAGTGATTACAATCACTTAGCGAATTCTTTTAAGAAATTAAAGTGAATAAAATACTTAAAATAAACAAGGGCTTGGAAAATATACTTCATATTATGTCTTAGCTATTTAAGCTAATAATACTTAAAAATAGCTTAATATACTGTTTTTAAATACAGTATTAATCTAAATTAGTTTTAAATTCGGTAAGCCGTTGCAGTCATTATTTTTGAAACAAGGCTCATGGTTTTCTTAATCGGCTCTGGCAAGGCTTGGGCGCCCGCTTGCCAAGCAGCTTGACCATGTTCGATTTCATCAAGACGCATTTGGTCAACGATGGCTCGTGAACGGTCGTCGTTTATAGGCAAGGCATCTAAATGATGGTCTAAATGACGCTCAACTTGCTTTTCAGTTTCTGCAACAAAACCGAGGCTCCAACGATCACCTGCTAAACCAGCAGCTAAACCAATGGCAAAGGCCCCGCTATACCAAAATGGGTTTAAGTAACTGGTGTGCGAACCTAACTCACGAAGTCGCTCTTCGCACCAAGCCATATGATCTAACTCCTCTTGACCGGCTTGGGCTAACATCGCGCCAATTTGGGGGTCGCGGGCAAGTAATTTTTGTGCTTGATACAGTGCTTGAGCGCAGACTTCACCAACATGATTAATGCGCATTAAGCCCGCTGCATGATTGCGCTCTTGTGGATCTAGTTGCGGTAAAGCTGCTGCTGCAGAGCATAGATTTCCAGGGTTTGGCCGCTGAGCTACAGAGCCTCCGGCTACTGAGCGTAAAGCCAAATCAAAGCCAATAATGCAGCGGTCAAACCAGGTGATCATTTAAATGACCACCTCAGCTTTATAGCTTTCTTTGACTTGCAAGCCTAAGTCGGCCAATAAAGCACGGTCATATTCTGCCTCGGGATTACTAGTAGTGAGTAGTTGCTCACCATAGAAAATGGAGTTTGCTCCTGCCATAAAACACATTGCTTGCACTGCCCTGCCAAGCTCTTGACGGCCAGCCGATAGACGGACTCTTGCGCTTGGCATGGTAATGCGAGCCACGGCAATCGTGCGCACAAATTCGAGTGGGTCTAAAGCTACTTGGGCCTCTAATGGCGTGCCCGCTACTGGCACAAGGTGGTTAATTGGCACCGATTCTGGATAGGGGCTTAAATTGGCTAAACGGGTCAAAAAAGCCACCCGTTGTTCACGCGACTCGCCCATCCCAACAATACCACCACAGCACACCGACATTCCTGCTGCTCGCACATGGTCGATGGTATCTAAGCGATCTTGATAAACTCGAGTTTGAATTACCTCAGAATAAAAATCTTCGCTGGTATCGAGATTATGGTTGTAGAAATCAAGCCCTGCCTCGCTGAGGGCTTTAGCCTGCTCAGGCTCTAACATGCCAAGCGTAGCGCAAGTCTCTAGGCCAAGCGCCTTAACACCACGAATCATGGCTACTACTTTTTCGATATCACGATCTTTAGGCTCTCGCCAAGCAGCCCCCATACAAAATCGATTTGAGCCAGCGGCCTTTGCAGCTTGCGCTGCCGCAAGCACTGCCTCAAGGGTCATTAACTTAGTGGCCTCAACGCCAGTTTGATAACGCGCAGCTTGTGGACAATAGCCGCAATCTTCTGGACAGCCGCCCGTTTTAATTGAAACCAAGGTTGCCAGTTCGATATCGCCATCGGGAAAATAAGCACGATGCGTTTTTTGTGCCTGCCAGATGAGCTGATTCAAGGGCAAATTAAAAAGTGTCGCCACCGCCGAATGGCTCCAAGCCCCTTGCTTGCCAATTGTGTTGCTCGCTGAGAAATTATTGGCCAGAGATTTTGACTGAAACTGGGTTAGTGGTTTTGTATTTGCTTGAGCTTGGGTCATGGTGATCTACTTCCTATAAATATAGCCAAAAAGTTCCTTAGGGCAATAAGCTACCCAGAGCATTAACATACCAGATCTGCAAAGCAATCTGTCAGAAAAGAAAAACTAGTGTTTAAATAAGCTATATGAGAAACACCAATACCGCTGAGGCATGGGTCAAGCGAAGTCTTGCCGCTGTTTGGCACCCTTGCACGCAAATGAAGCAGCATGAATTATTTCCTTTAGTTGCCATAACCCATGGCAAAGGGCCATGGCTTTTTGATGCAAATAATAATGCTATTTTAGATGCGATTAGCTCTTGGTGGACGAATCTTTTTGGTCATGCGAATGTTCACATTAATCAAGCGATTCATGCTCAATTAGAAAAAATTGAACATGTGATGTTGGCGGGTTTTACCCACCCACCAGTAGTAGAGCTATCTGAAAAACTGAGTGCTTTAACTGGGGGGCATTTAGGCCATGCTTTTTATGCCTCAGATGGCGCCTCAGCCGTGGAAATTGCCCTCAAAATGAGTCATCATTTTTGGCGCATCACTGGACAACCCAAAAAACGTCAATTTGTCTGCTTGGCAAATAGTTATCATGGTGAAACTTTAGGTGCGCTGGCTGTTACCGATGTTGCCATTTTTAGACAAGCCTATGGTGACTTACTCCAAACCGTACATACCGTCATGTCACCCGATTTGCGTCAAGCACTACCCGGTGAAACGCCTGCAGAATTAACCCAACGCGCAGCTAGTGACGTAGCGCAATTATTTGCTCGCGAACATGCAAATATAGCCGCCTTCATTATTGAACCTCTAGTGCAATGTGCCGGCCAAATGGCCATGCATGATGCCACTTATTTACAACTGGTGCGTGAGCTCTGTGATCGTTATTCCATTCATTTAATTGCCGATGAAATTGCGGTAGGCTGTGGCCGTACTGGCCATTTTTTTGCTTGTGAACAAGCAGGTATTTGGCCTGATTTTTTAACTCTATCTAAAGGTATTAGCGGGGGGTACTTACCGCTTTCCCTGTCTTTAACGCACGAACAAATTTACCAAGCTTTTTATCGTGATGATGTACGTCAAGGTTTTTTACATTCCCACTCGTATACTGGCAATCCGCTTGCTTGTGCAGCCGCATTAGCTAGTTTGGAAATTTTTTCTAGTGAGCAGGTGCTTGAAAAAAATATTGATCGGGCACTCGAATTAAATCGTGCTTTTGCTTGGGCGAAGGCGGATGAGCGTATTGAGCACTTTCGCCAACAAGGCATGATTTTAGCTTTTGACGTCAAAAATACTGCACTTCATGCAGCATCGCTAACTGCCTCCTTTGGTCCCCAACTATTTCAGCAAGGTTTACAAGCGGGCGTACTGGTACGCCCAATCGGCAATACGGTGTATGTAATGCCACCCTATATTCTTAGTGCGGCAGAAACTCAAATGATGTCTGAGAAAATTTGTAGTGCCTACGAAAAAACTTTAGATGGTCGAAAATCGAGCTGATATGTACGCCTTAAATAAAGCCCAAGCCCGCCTTACCGAACTTGATCAAGACCTCTTAAGACGCAAGCTACGCATAACTGAGTCGCCCTGCGACACCTCCCCTTTAGTGAATGGTCAACGCCTAAAAGCTTTTTGTAGTAATGATTATTTAGGTCTAGCTAACCACCCCGAATTAATTGCTGCATTAGCTGATGGCGCAAAGCGCTACGGTGTAGGTAGCGGGGCCTCGCATCTTATTAGTGGTCACAGCATCGCCCATGAAAACTTAGAGCGTGCTTTAGCAACCCTACAGGCACCGTATATTCCCCATGCCAAGGCCCTATTTTTTTGTACTGGCTACTTGGCTAACCTTAGTGCCATTACGGCTTTAGCAAGTTTAGAAAATGATTCTGCCAGCGGCTCAACGACAATCTACTCAGGCAAACTCAATCATGCTTCACTAATTGATGGTGTGCGCTTAGCAGCCGCACAAACTAAGGCTAGCACCGCCATCTTTGATCATCATGATCTACTCGATTTAGAGCATAAACTAAAACTTGATGCAGCTACGCTCAAAATAATTGTGACTGATGGTGTTTTTAGTATGGATGGCGACTTAGCGCCACTAACTGAATTACTTGCTTTAGCTGAACGATACGATGCGCTGCTGATCGTCGATGATGCACATGGTTTTGGCGTACTTGGTGACGAAGGCTGCGGTATTTTAGAAGCGCTTGATCTACATTCACAGCGCCTTATTTATATTGGCACTCTCGGTAAGGCCGCTGGTATTAGTGGCGCATTCATTTGTGGCCAAAGCACTTTAATCGAATATATTTTACAAAAAGCTCGCCCCTATATTTATAGTACAGCCACACCCCCCGCAATTGCTCATGCATTATTAAGTAGTCTACAACTTATTACTTCAGCTGAAGGTAGGCGGCGACGCCAACAGCTTTGCAATTTAATTGCTATTTGGCAAGCTGAAATGGTGTTTTCTAGTTGGCAAAAAATGTCTTCCAATACTGCTATTCAGCCTATCGTACTGGGTGAAAATAGGGTGGCCTTAGCGGTTTCTCAATGGCTGAGTGAGGCAGGTTACTGGATACCTGCCATTCGGCCACCTACCGTTCCAAATGGTAGCGCGCGTTTACGAGTCACTTTTTCAGCTAGTCATACTGTCGCCGAATTGCGCGCACTCATTAGTACTTTGCAACAGATTGAGTTAAAAGTGCTAGCAAGTAAAGCAGATTTGCATGGCTAGCCATTACTTTATTACTGGTACTGATACCGAGATCGGTAAAACTTTAGTGGCGGGTGCGATGATTTTGCGCTTACGTCAACAATACCAACGGGTCGCAGGCTTCAAACCAGTAGCCGCAGGGATGTATTGCAATAAAAATAATCAGCTAGTTAATGAAGATGTAGAAACACTCATATTGGCTTCGACGCTTTCTCTGCCAGCAACAACAGTATGCCCCTACCAACTTGACCAAGCAGCGGCACCCCATTTAGTAGCCAAACAACTTGGCATCGAACTTAATCTCGCCGCGATGCTAGCTGCCTATCAATATTTAAGCCAGCAAGTCGACGCAGTGGTGGTTGAGGGTGCCGGTGGTTTTCTAGTGCCATTTAGTGATGAATTTGATTTGGCCGATTTTGCGGTGGCGCTCAAGCTACCAGTCATTCTCGTAGTTGGCCTGCGCCTTGGGTGTCTTAACCATGCTTTACTCACGGCAGCCGCAATTGAACAACGGGGTCTTAAGTTAGCGGGCTGGGTAGCTAATACTTTAGATCCGCAATTGCCCTTACTGCAGGAGAACGTTGTTAGCCTAAAAGAACGTATTGCTGCGCCCTTGCTAGGGATAATTGATTATTTGCCCTCTCCATTACAAAAAATTAGCTCAGCTCCTTATAGTTTGACAGCTTTGGAATTTGCAGCGAAGTCGCTCAATTTGCCCTAAATAAGCCAAAATAGCTAAAGAAAAGCATTGTCATTTGCTTTCGGCTAAGATGAAACTATGCAACTACTTCCAGAGATCCTTGGCTGCGCAGATGAGATACAGGCTATTCGGCGCAATCTTCATGCCCACCCAGAGCTACGCTTCGAAGAAAAGCTGACGTCCGACTTGGTTGCTGAGGCACTTTCAAGCTGGGGTATTCCCATTGTTCGTGGCATGGGCAAAACGGGTGTCGTTGGTCGTTTAGATGGCGAACTTGGGCTTGGCAAAATGATTGGTCTGCGTGCCGATATGGATGCTTTGCCATTGCAAGAACATAATACTTTTGCGCATGCCTCGCGTCATCCTGGCAAGATGCATGCTTGTGGGCATGATGGTCACACTGCGATGCTCTTAGGCGCAGCCCAATATTTGTCTAATCACCGCGACTTTAAGGGTAGTGTTATTTTTATTTTTCAGCCCGCCGAAGAAGGTGGAGGTGGTGCCCGTGAAATGATTAAAGATGGACTCTTCAAGCAATTTCCTTGTGATGCAGTCTTTGGTTTGCATAATTGGCCAGGTATTCCTGTAGGCGATTTTGGCGTAACTGCTGGCCCAATGATGGCATCAAGTAATGCCTTTCAAATTACTGTTAAGGGTCGCGGTGGGCATGCTGCCTTGCCACACAATAGTGCTGATCCCTTGCTAGCTGGCGTCAATGTAATTCAGGCCTTACAAAGCATAATCACCCGCAATAAAAAGCCCGTTGATGCTGCAGTTTTATCCATCACCCAATTTCATGCGGGCGAAACAAGTAATGTGATTCCCGATAGTGCTTTTATTGGTGGCACAGTACGCACCTTTACACTCGAGGTACTTGATCTCATTGAAACACGATTGCGTGAGATAACTCAAGGTGTGGTGAGCGCATTTGGATGCAGTGCAGAAATTGAATTTATCCGTAACTACCCGCCGCTAATTAATCATCAGCAAGAAGTTGATTTTGCAGTAAGCGTAATGACCGATATAGTTGGTGCTGGGCATGTAGATGCGCAAATTGATCCCACCATGGGTGCGGAAGATTTTGCTTTTATGGTTTTAGAAAAGCCTGGTTGTTATGTTTTCCTAGGCAATGGCGATGGCGATCACCGCGCTGTTGGCCACGGCATGGGGCCATGTCATTTACATAATCCATCCTACGACTTTAACGATTCATTAATTCCAGTAGGCGTTAGTTACTGGGTTAAGCTGGCGCAACGATTTTTGGTTTAACGGGGTAACAAAAGCCAAGCTCGACCGGCTTGTTTCATCCGTCCCGCCCTTTCTCCAGCGCTATCTCCACTACCCCAGAAATAATCTGCGCGCACTGCGCCCACAATTGCTGTGCCTGTATCTTGCGCCATTACTAAGCGCTGTAAGGTTTGCGAACTTGCAGGCTCGGTGGTGGCTAAAAATACTGGAGCGCCTAGTGGTAGGGCTCGTGGGTCAACTGCAATGCTGCGCTCAGTTGTCAACGATACTCCCAATGCGCCAATTGGACCAAGGTCGGCTGCCCCGTTACTCGGTAAAATTTTAAAAAACACAAAACGTGGGTTGGCATTCAGCATTTCCTCAACGCGACTGGGATTATTACGCGCCCATTGTTGAATACCTTGCATCGTTGCTTCTCCACGAGTAATGAGTCCTTGATTTAATAACCATTGGGCAAATGATTTAAAGGGCTGATCGTTTGTGCCAGAAAAACCTAAGCGCAATACTTGACCCTCCTTTAAACGAATCTTGCCCGAACCTTGAATTTGCATAAATGCAGCTGCCACTGGGTCTTGAACCCAGACTAGCTCGCTACCAGTTAAATTATTTGACTTCATTAATTCAGCTCGCGTAGGAGCGGGATTGGGTTTCGCACTATGCCACGCTTTTGGGTAGGCATATAAAGGTACAGTAAACACAGGGGTACGCTGGCGCGAACCATCCATGATCGGCTCGTAATAACCTGTAACTAAACCTGAATTGCTATTATTATTTAAGGCATAAGTTTCATAGGCTTGAAAATAGTTTTCAAAATAGCGTCTAATTGCCGCTGTGTCTTGCGGGGCAAGCGTTTCTGCCCGACTGCAAACTTGCGCCCATTGCAGTTCACTTTTGCGTTTACGCAAAGCTTCACAACTTTTTAACCATGCTGGCCAAGCCTGCCTTAAATCATCCGTTTGCCAGCCAGCAATTTGCTGCCAATCGACTGCCTTAAAGCCAGTAATTGCCGATTTAAATGGCGCACTTGCCTGACTGCTCGTTGCACTACTACTCGCATTTAAATTGCCCATTGCTGGGCGAGTAGGCGGGGTCGAAGAACAAGCCGCAAGCAGTAACATCCCTAGACAGGCTAAGATACTAAAGAAATTGAAAAATGCCATGCTTGCTAATTTATTTGATGAATACCCATCGTTGTTATTTCTGCTAGAGGCCTTATTAGCCCTCTGCCTCTTGCTGTTCATTGTTTTTTGGACTGGTTCGGGGCGCAAAGACTAGGCCCCAAATTAATGCAAGGTTCTGGGCATCACTAGCGCAAACTCAGGAATGGGTGCTTGAAAAAACTGGGCCTCTTCGGTAACGCAGAAATACTCCCCACGCATAGTGCCTGCGGGAGTCGGCAAAGTAGCCCAACTGGTGTATTCGAACTGTTCACCAGCACGTAAAAGGGGTTGCTGGCCAACGACACCCAAACCCCGTACTTCCTGTACATCGCTATCGCCATCTGTAATAAACCAATGGCGTGCAATTAGTTGCACACTGGTTTGTCCACGATTACGAATCGTAATCGTGTAAGCAAAGGCAAATTGCCGATTATCAGGGTCGGATTGTTCGGGCAAATACTGGGTTCGCACGGCAATACTGATTTCATGTGTCTTCATGCACGAATTCTGCTCTATCCTTGGACCAACTGCAAGCTAGAATCTAGGGATGGCTAGTCAAATTAACCCCCTCATCATTGCCCCGTCGATTTTATCGGCTGATTTTGCCTGCCTTGGAGCCGAGGTTAAGGCGGTTTTAAAGGGGGGAGCTGACTGGATTCACTTCGATGTAATGGACAATCACTTTGTACCCAATTTAACTATTGGCCCCTTAGTTTGTGAGGCTATTCGTCCCTATGCCCAAAATGGCGGTCAGCCAGCCATGATCGATGTACACCTCATGATCGAGCCAGTGGAGCGTATCATTCCCGATTTTGCTAAGGCAGGGGCCAATCTCATCAGTTTTCATCCTGAAGCCAGTCTCGATGTGGCAAAAACCCTGCAACTTATCCGCACCAACGGCTGTCGAGCTGGTTTAGTCTTAAATCCAGCCACCCCAATAGAAGTTCTTTTGCCCTACTTGGGGCTAATTGACTTAGTGTTATTGATGTCGGTTAACCCAGGCTTTGGAGGGCAGGCATTTATCCCCAGCACACTAGAGAAAATTAGCTGTGTCCGTAAAATACTCGACAATCATTACACTGCCACCAATATACCCATCCGACTTGAGGTTGATGGCGGTATAAAAGTGGATAACATCGGGGCGATTGCAGCTGCGGGCGCCGATACCTTTGTGGCTGGCTCGGCTATTTTTGGCAAAGCAAACTATTCTGAAATTATTACGGCCATGCGCAGTGAATGTGCCCAAGCATTGGGTCAGCAGTAATGCAAAAAACCGAATTTCTCTCCCTAGCGCAAGCGGGCTTTAATCGTATTCCAGTAATTCAAGAGGTGCTCGCAGATCTAGAGACGCCGGTTTCCCTGTACCTTAAGCTTACTCAGGCTTGCGGCCAAAAAAATTCCTACCTCTTAGAGTCAGTGATTGGAGGTGAACGGTTTGGACGCTTTTCTTTTATCGGCTTACCCGCAAAAACATTGCTTAAAACGGTCGGTAGCCCCCAACAACCCATTACGCAAATTATCACGAATGGCGAGGTAGTAGAAACCAATCACGACAATCCATTAGATTTTATCGATACTTATTTCAAGCGCTTTAAGGTTGCTTTAAAACCAGGTTTGCCGCGCTTTTGCGGTGGCTTAGCAGGTTATTTTGCTTACGATACGGTGCGCTATATTGAGCCTCATTTAGCGCAACATCAATTACCCGATGAATTAGGTTTACCTGATATTCAACTATTGCTTACTGAAGAATTAGCGGTAATTGATAATGTACTGGGGCGAATTTATCTGATTGTTTATGCTGATCCATCGCAAACAAATGCCTTTGATCGGGCCCAACAACGCTTACATGAATTACGTAGCCTGCTCGATAAACCGATTACGCTGCGGTCATCAGGACCAAGTAAGAAAACCGCATTAATTCGCAAATTTAAGCAAGCCGATTTTGAGGCGGCTATTGGTAAAACTAAAGAATACATTTTGGCTGGCGACTGCATGCAAGTGGTCGTTGGACAACGCATAAGTAAACCCTATACCGACTCACCACTCGAGTTGTATCGTGCACTCCGCTCTTTAAATCCCTCGCCTTATATGTATTTTTATGATTTTGGCGATTTTCAGGTAGTGGGTTCTTCACCCGAAATATTGGTCCGCCAAGAACCCCGTGATGCAAAAAAAATAGTTACCATTCGTCCTTTAGCTGGAACCCGCCCGCGCGGCACTACGCCAGAAGAAGACGAGCGCTTAGCGTGTGAGCTATTAGCAGACCCTAAAGAAAATGCTGAGCATGTCATGCTAATCGACTTAGCTCGTAACGATGTGGGACGCATTGCACAAACTGGCACGGTTAAGGTAACCGAATCAATGGTGATTGAAAAATACTCACACGTACAGCACATTGTGAGCTCAGTGGAAGGCGCCTTAAAAGAGGGGATGAGCAATATGGATGTGCTACGCGCTACTTTTCCCGCCGGCACTTTATCGGGCGCCCCGAAGATTCGGGCGATGGAAATTATTGATGAAATGGAAATTGTCAAACGTGGCATCTATGGCGGCGCAGTTGGCTACCTTTCTTTTACGGGCGACATGGATGTGGCAATTGCGATTCGCACTGGCATTATTCGTGATGGGGTTCTCCATTCACAAGCTGGCGCTGGGGTGGTAGCCGATTCAGATCCAAACGCAGAATGGCGTGAAACCGAAGCCAAAGCGCGCGCGGTTTTAATGGCGGCTGATTTAGTCCAGGAGGGTCTCAATGCTCTTGATGATTGATAACTACGATTCATTTACCTATAACTTGGTGCAGTACTTTGCTGAATTGGGTGAAGAAGTAAGGGTCGTGCGTAATGATGAAATTAATGTCACAGATATTGCGCAAACTGGAGCAAAACGGATTTGCATTTCGCCTGGGCCTTGTAGTCCTACTGAAGCAGGCATTTCAGTCACGACCATTCAAGCCTATGCAGGCAAAATTCCAATTCTAGGAGTCTGTCTTGGTCATCAAGCCATTGGCGAGGCATTTGGCGGCAAGGTGGTTCGAGCACAAAAAGTGATGCATGGCAAAACTGACTTAATCCACCATACCGGTGCTGGGGTTTTTTCTAATTTGCCTAATCCCTTTACCGTCACCCGCTATCACTCCCTAGCCATTGACAGAGCAAGTCTGCCGCAATGCCTAGAAATTACCGCCGAATCGGCCGATGGCGAAATTATGGGAGTACGGCATCGCGAGTATTTAGTTGAAGGGGTGCAGTTTCATCCTGAATCGATTTTGTCTGAGCAAGGCCACGCTCTATTAAAAAACTTTTTACGGCTTAGCGCTTAACTAATCGAGTAAACCTAGATGAATTCTTCGATCTCACCACAACAAGCCATCCAACGCTGCCTTGACCAGCGCGAGCTTAGTCATGACGAAATGCTGGCAATGATGCGTTTGATTATGGGTGGAGAGCTATCACCAGTTCTCACCGCAGGATTTTTGATTGCCTTGCGGGCTAAGCAAGAAACTGTTGGCGAAATTACGGCCGCTGCCCAAGTGATGCGTGAGTTTGTCACGCCAGTGACGATTGCCCAAACAGATCATTTAGTCGATGTAGTGGGCACCGGCGGCGATGGCGCTCAAACGTTTAATATTTCTACAGCGGCGATGTTTGTAGCCGCAGCGGCTGGGGCGAAAATTGCTAAACATGGTAACCGTAGTGTGAGTAGCAAATCGGGTAGCGCCGATGTGCTCGAAGCCCTCGGCGTTAATTTACAACTTTTGCCAGCGCAAGTAGCGTACTGCATTGAAACTCTTGGAGTTGGTTTTATGTTTGCGCCAAACCATCACCCTGCCATGAAAAATGTTGGCCCGGTTCGAAAAGAATTAGGGGTTCGCACTATTTTTAATATTTTAGGACCTCTTACTAATCCTGCCAATGCCAAGCATATGTTGATGGGTGTTTTTCACCCAGACTTAGTCGGAATTCAAATTCGGGTCTTACAAAATTTAGGCATGAAACACGCCTTAGTAGTATATGGTCGAGATGGCCTCGATGAAATTTCATTGCAGGGGCCAACACTGATTGGTGAACTTAAAGACGGTAAAGTACGTGAGTATGAAATTAATCCGTCCGAATTTGGTTTGCAACTCAGACCAACAAGTACTTTTCAAGTGGCTAATGCTGCTGAATCAAAAACGATTGTATTGGGGGTTTTAGATCCTAGCGCCAGCGCTGATTTTATTGCTGCACGCGAGATAGTTTGCCTAAATGCAGGCGCAACACTCTACGCAGCCGATTGTGTAAATAGTATTGCAGAGGGCATTACTTTAGCGCAAAAAACCCTCGCTAATGGTGATGCACATAAAAAATTAGCTGCTTTTGCAGCTGCTACCCAAAACGCTACTTAAGTAATGCTAAGCCACTAAGTATGAGTGATATTCTCACCACCATTATCGCCACCAAGCACCAAGAAGTGCTTGCTGCACAGCAACGTGTTCCGCTAACCTATTTACGTGCGCAGGCCGAATATAACCGCAGTGATCTTGTTTTACAAGCTCGTGGCTTTGCACAAGCAATCGAGCGTAAGATTGCCTCCGGTAGCTCTGCGGTGATTGCCGAAATAAAAAAAGCTAGTCCCAGCAAAGGTGTACTTCGTGAAAATTTTGATCCTAGTGCAATTGCGCATTCGTATGCACAACATGGTGCGGCTTGCTTATCGGTATTAACTGATGTTAATTATTTTCAAGGCTGTACCGCCTATCTTGAGGCCGCTCGAAGCGCCTGTACTTTACCAGTCTTGCGGAAAGATTTTACGGTTGACATTTATCAAATCTATGAAGCTAGGGCAATGGGTGCCGATGCCATTTTGCTCATCGTGGCCGCGCTTGATCTTAAGCATATGCAAGATTTGGAATTTTGCGCGTACGAATTAGGGCTCGATGTCTTAGTTGAAGTGCACGATGGGGCTGAGCTTGATTTAGCCTTGCAGCTAAAAACGCCCTTATTGGGAATTAATAATCGGAACCTTAAAACCTTTACAGTGTCATTGCAAACGACGCTTGATTTGCTCCCCAATATTCCTAGCGACAAGCGCATTGTGACTGAGTCAGGAATATTGCAACGCTGCGATGTAGAGCTGATGCGTGCCCATCAAATTAACGCGTTTTTAGTTGGTGAAGCTTTTATGCGGGCACCTCAACCAGGCGTTGCCCTTAGCCAATTATTTACTTAAACGTTGAAGAGGAAATTTAGCACATCGCCATCTTTGACGACATACTCTTTACCTTCTGCGCGCATTTTGCCAGCTTCTTTGGCGCCAGCCTCGCCCTTATATTGGATAAAGTCAGCAAAGGAAATGGTTTGTGCCCGAATAAACCCGCGCTCAAAATCAGTATGAATTACCCCTGCTGCCTGGGGCGCAGTAGCGCCCACCGCGATAGTCCAAGCACGCACCTCTTTCACACCAGCAGTAAAATAGGTGTGTAAGCCTAATAAAGAGTATGCCGCACGAATCACCCGATCTAAGCCAGGCTCACTCATGCCAAGGTCAGTCAAAAATTCCGTTTTATCTGCCTCATCTAAATCGGCAATTTCTGCCTCTATCGCTGCGCACACGGCAACTACCGGCGCACCATCTTTAGCTGCATGATTTTTAACTGCATCTAAATAAGGATTGTTTTCAAACCCATTTTCTTTGACATTAGCAACATACATGGCTGGCTTAGCGGTAATTAAACACAAAGGTTTTAAAAGCGCCTTTTCATCCTCGCTTAATACCATGCTGCGTACGGGCTTGGCTAAATCGAGCTGGGCCTGAACTTTAGTTAACACTGCAACTAACGCAGCTACCTCTTTGTCATTACCCGATTTTGCCGCTTTACTCGAGCGATTAAGGGTTTTTTCGACGGTTGCTAAGTCGGATAAAGCCAATTCGGTATCGATCACCTCGATATCGGCAATGGGATCAATCTTACCCGCCACGTGAACCACATTGGCATCTTCAAAACAACGCACGACATGAGTGATGGCATCGGTTTCACGAATATTAGCTAAAAATTGATTGCCTAAGCCCTCGCCTTTTGATGCACCCGCTACTAGGCCGGCAATATCGACAAATTCGACTACCGCCGGCAAAATTCGTTCTGGCACAACAATTCCTGCTAGCCCTTGCAGGCGAGAATCGGGCACTTCGACAATGCCCACATTGGGCTCGATGGTGCAAAAAGGGTAATTTTCTGCCGCAATACCAGCTTTGGTAAGCGCATTAAATAAGGTTGATTTGCCGACATTGGGCAGGCCGACGATGCCACATTTTAAAGACATAGGGCTATTGTAAAGGGGCTTTTTCGCTATCATCAGGTTATGACCTCTTTGCCACCCTCTTTTAAGCCACGTCAATTTGATATTGCTGTCGTTGGGGCTGGGCTGACTGGTAAAGCTTGTGCTCTAGGATTAGCGCAACTTGGGCTGTCTGTAGCACACATTGCACCAGCGCAGAATCAGCCATTACCAGAACCTGAGTCAGGTCATTGGGGACAACGCATATATGCTTTTTCACCCAGCACCCAAACACTCCTTAAGAAAATTCAGATCTGGGATGCCCTTGAATTAAGTCGCTTACAAGTCGTTCGGGAAATGCGTATTTTTGGCGATCGCAATGGTCCCCAAGATCAACTGCATTTTTCAGCTTTTGAAGCTGGTACACCACAGCTAGCGTGGATTGGTGAGGCTAATTTAATTGAAAAAACCCTCGATCAGGCCAGCCGTTTTCAAAATAAACTTGAACACATTGATGCCCTTGTTAAACAACTGGAATTTGCCGACACTCAAGTCAAACTAATTCTTGATAACCAGGCTGAAATTAGCGTCAAGTTGGTGGTAGGCGCAGATGGCGCGCGCTCGTTTATTCGCGATTTGACAGGCATTACTGTCAAACAAGCTGAGTATCAACAAAGTGCAGTGGTCGCAAATTGGCTTTGCGAATATCCGCACCTTGAAACAGCTTATCAATGGTTTTTAGGTAACGGCGATATTCTTGCGATGTTGCCACTGCCTGGTAAACAAGTCTCGATGGTGTGGTCTACATCAACACAAAATGCTGCTACCTTATTAAGTCTTAATGAGGCTAGCTGGGCAGCCCAATTTGCCGACGTGGCGCATGGCGCAGTCGACGCTACTTTAGGAAGTTTGCGCCTGAATTCTGAACCAGCAGCGTTTCCTTTAAGCAAAATTCGTGCAGCTCAAATGATTGGCCCTGCGCTTAACCCTCAAGTAGTGTTGGTAGGCGATGCTGCCCATGTTATGCATCCCTTAGCAGGACAAGGCCTTAATTTAGGCTTACGTGATGTGGCAAGCCTCTTACAGGTACTGGAAAAGCGCGAATCTTTTCGCCAGATTAACGATCCCATTTTGTTACGTCGCTATGAACGGCAGCGTCAAGGCGATACTAGTGCCTTACTTTGGGTAACCGATCGCTTAAAAAAACTTTTTAGCGCCCAAAGTAGCTTTGAACAGGGTCTGCGTAACTGGGGACTAGGCTTTGTTAACCGTAGTCATTTATTAAAACGCCGTTTAATTCATCAGGCTTTAGGAGAAACTCACTTTGAATAAGATTTTTGCTGCATCATTTATAGGTAATTTTTGTTGCACCCTACTACTCTCACTATTAATTGCACAAGTAAATGCGCAAAGCGCTTCCCCAGGCATGGCAACTGCCCCTAGTGCAGTCATCGGTACTGGCAGTACTGAGCGCGCCATTAAAGCAGATCTACAAAAAAAATTGGGTTCGGCTGCTAATGTGAAAGGGGTGATTCCCAGCCCAGTAGCAGGCATTTATGAAGTTCAGGTGGGCAATGAAATTATCTATACCGATGCCAATACTAGGTATTTAATTCAAGGTAATCTCATTGAAATAGCCAGCGGTAAAAACTTGACTGAAATTCGCCAATCTGATTTAAACCGCATTCGCTGGGCCGACCTATTACCAAGTAATGCCTTGAAAGATGTACGCGGTAATGGCAGTAGGCAGTTGGCGATCTTTGCTGACCCTAACTGTGGCTACTGTAAGCGTCTTGAAAAAGCCATCCAATCTTTAGATAATATAACTATCTATACCTATTTAACACCCATTCTCTCGCCTGACTCAGCTGTAAAATCAAAACAAATTTGGTGTGCAGCAGAACCATTAAAAGCTTGGCATGACTGGATGATTAAGGACATTTCGCCTACGGGTAAAGGCGATTGCACAACCCCAATCGAAAAAAATCAGGCACTGGCCAAAACCTATTCTGTCAACGGTACGCCAACTTTATTTTTTACTGACGGAACTCGCATTCCTGGTGCGGCCCAAGTTAGTGATATTGAGAAAAAATTGGCTACTTTAAAGTAAGCGCCAAACGCAGAGCTATGTCTACTCACCTCACTAATTCAGCTGTAAATGATGATGAACCGTTTGAAATTCAGTACACCATTTGGCCTGCAGATTTAATCGGTCATCATTTCCAGGTAAATTTACAGATTCTTAAGCCCCATCCTGAAGGGCAAATTCTTCAAATGCCAGCTTGGATTCCAGGCAGCTATCTGATTCGCGATTTCAGCAAACACATTGAATCCCTAGAGGCCTTTGCTAAAAGGGGTTCTAGCCTAAAGCCATTAAAATTAGAGCGCCTAGATAATGATCGCTGGCGATTGCCCCCTATCGATGGTCCAGTAGAAGTCAATGCTTCAATCTACGCCTTTGATTCTTCAGTGCGAAGTGCCTATTTAGATCAAGACCGCGGATTTTTTAATGCTAGCAGTCTTTGTTTAGCAGTGGTTGGCCAAACAGATCTGCCCTGCTCACTCATACTAGTGCCACCATTACAAACTTTAAAGCAGGCAAACGACTGGCAAGTCCAAACCACACTGGCTAGTGCCAAACTTGATCCACAAGGGTTTGGATTTTATTTGGCGCGCAACTATGATGATTTATTGGATCACCCCTTTGCCCTAGGTCAATTTCAATTCGTGCGCTGGAAGGCTGGCGGCGTATCACACACTATGGCAATTCAAGGGTGTCGACTAGAAATTAATGCCAAGCGACTTGCTGCTGATTTGCAAGCCATCTGTAATACATCGATTCAGCTTTTTGATCCCAAAACACAAAAACCGCCCTTTAGTAATTACACTTTTTTAGTGAACGCCTTGCTTACTGGCTATGGTGGACTTGAGCACCGGAATAGTACAGCCTTGATTTGCCGGCGCGACCAACTTCCGCAAATCAATGCAACGCTCGATGAATCGGCTTACCGCGAATTTTTGGGTTTATGTAGTCACGAGTATTTTCATGCATGGTTAGTTAAGCGCATTCAAGCAAAAGTATTTCAACCTTACCACTTAGATCGACGGATTCATACCCGTTTGCTGTGGCTATTTGAAGGCTTTACTAGTTACTACGATGATTTACTGCTATTACGGAGTAAACGCATTTCTCTCAAAATCTATCTCGAGTGTGTAGCCAATAATTGGAATGGGGTGTTGCGCGGAGCAGGGCGACATAAACAAAGTTTAGCTGATAGCTCTTTTGACGCTTGGACTAAATATTATCAAAGTGATGAAAATACCCCCAATGCTGTTGTTAGTTATTACACTAAGGGGGCAATACTAGCCTTAGGGCTTGATTTACTGATTCGCCACTTTTCGCAACAACGCAAATCTTTAGATGATGCGTTGCGCTTACTCTGGAAATGGCATGGCCGTACCCAAAAGGGTGTGCCTGAAGACGGGCTTGATGCAATTGTATTGGTGCTCTTAGGCCCTGAATTTGCCAAGCCATGGAAAGAATTTAAAGCGCGCTATATTTTTGGTACTGAAGATATTCCTTTAGCGGAATGGTTTGACCCAAACTTTGTTCGGGTCAAACTAAAAACTTTTTCTCAGGCCGAACAACTCAAGCTTGATTTTGGCTTAAGTTTTGTTGACCTGAATGGCTGGTTCAAAATTACTCACGTATTTGAAGGGGGTTTTGCTCAAATTGCTGGCCTAGCACCTCACGATTTGCTAATCAGCATTAATGAACAACGTGTGACCGTGTCTCGCTGGAGCCAAATTCTTGGGCAATTAACTCTTGGTGAACGAATTCGAATCCGTTATTTTCGCCAAGATATTGAACATGAGGCGCGCTTTGTGCTAAAAATGCTAGAGCCAATTGCCCAATATCAATTACTGCCTAGCAATGAGAAATTTAACTAAGGCCATTCCCTTAGCTTGGCAAGAGTTGTTACGTGAGTATTTACAGACACCAGCCTGGCACAATTTACAAGCTCGCCTTCACGCTGAAATCGATTTATATCCACAAACCATTTGTCCACCCCCCGAAGCTTTTTTTAAGGCGCTGCAGCTTACCCCAGTAGATCAAGTTAAGGCCGTCATTTTGGGTCAAGACCCCTATCACTCGCCCGGTTTGGCGCAAGGGCTTGCATTCTCGATCCCGGCTACGATTTCGCCGCGCTCAAAACAATTTCCCAGTTCATTACGCAATATTAGTAAAGCCCTGGTGCTTGAAGGATTTGGCCCTCTAGCCCATGGTGACCTCACCGATTGGGCGCGCCAAGGGGTCTTGCTCCTCAATACGGCCCTGAGTGTTCGCCTTGGTGAACCAGCTAGCCATGCGCAGCTGGGATGGAATAGTCTAATTGATCAACTTATTTCTCAATTAGCGCAGCAACGCCCTAATTTGGTCTGGCTTTTATGGGGTGCACATGCGCAATCTAAATTGCCCTTGATTGAATCACCCGATTCTGCAAAATGTGCCGCCATTTTGCAGGCCTCACACCCCTCAGGCCTAGGGGTTTATAAAACCACTAAACCTTTTTTACAGCCTGGTAATATGGCCAGTTGCGGTCATTTTATCCAAATAAATCAATGGCTTAAAAATCTTGGTAAGACTGAAATTACCTGGACTTCTGCGAAAAAGCCGTGTAAACCGCTGCCACTAACCACGCTGCTAAGATAGCAATCAACCATTCGAGCATTTGACCTGGTTTTACTAGGCCACTAAGCAAGGCTAAAAAAGAGCCTGTCCAAGCCCCAATAAAACCTGCAATGATGGCACTCATAATGCGTTTTAGCCGCTTTAAACCGTGGCTTGGCGCAGTTTTAGCTGTGGGATAGAAATGCCAAGCTGACCAGCCAACCGCGCCTCCGAGCAACAGAAAAGCTAAAAACCCCATTACTATCCCCATTAATAACGCCATCATATCTATAATCACCACCATGAAGCTGCTGACACTAGGCATCAATCATCACACAGCGCCAGTGGCAGTTCGGGAAAAGGTGGCTTTTGATCCTGAATCTCTCCAAGACGCGCTCCTTGATTTACGCTCCCATCTCAGCAGCGTCAATCGTGCTCACCTGCCCGAAGCAACCATTTTATCGACCTGTAACCGCACCGAGTTGTATTGTGCCGCCAATGATGCTGAATCTGAAACCTTATTACATACTGCTACTTTCGATTGGCTGGCAAGAAGTCAAAAGTTAGCCCCTAGCACCTTAGAGCCACACCTCTACTCACTACCGCAATCGGATGCAGTAAGACATGTCTTTCGGGTAGCTTGTGGTCTTGATTCAATGGTAATTGGTGAAACTCAAATTTTAGGACAAATGAAAGATGCGGTTCGCACTGCCAATGAAGCTGGCACCATGGGCACTTATCTCAATCAATTATTTCAAAAAACGTTTGCTGTGGCCAAGGAAGTGCGCGGTTCAACTGAGATTGGTGCCCATTCAATCTCGATGGCGGCAGCTGCCGTGCGGTTGTCTGAACGAATTTTCGAAACACTCTCTGAACAAAAAATTTTATTTATTGGTGCCGGTGAAATGATCTCGCTATGCGCCACTCATTTTGTAGCCCGAAAGCCCTCACTTGCGGCAGTGGCTAATCGCACACTTGAGCGCGGACAAGAGCTAGCAGATGCAATTTCTGCCCAAGGCATTCAAGCTGAAACCCTGCGATTATCCGAGTTACCAAGTCGACTGCACGATTTTGACATTATCATTTCAAGCACTGCTAGCTCCTTGCCGATTATTGGCTTGGGTATGGTTGAGAGTGCCCTTAAACTTCGGCGACGCAAGCCCATGGTGATGATCGATCTCGCAGTGCCCCGTGATTTTGAACCCGAAATTGCTCGCCTTAACGATGTATATTTATATACCGTTGACGATCTTGGCGCAATGATTCAAACTGGTGCCTCGCTGCGCCTCGCTGCGGTCGATCAGGCCGAAGCCATCATCACTGATCGAGTGGGTAATTTTATGCATTGGTTACAAGGGCGCGGTGCAGTCCCCTTAATTCAAGATATTCAACAACGCGGCGAACATCTGCGGCAAATTGAATTAGAGCGTGCAATGAAGCGCTTAATGCGCGGCGATGACCCACTTGAGGTTTTAAATTTGATGGCACAAGGCTTAACCAATAAATTTTTACATGGATCATTGCATGCCCTACAACACGCTAATGGCGCAGAACGGGATGCCCTAATTAAACTCTTACCGAAACTTTTCTTGGTGCATGCGGTGAGTTCTAGCGCAGATCACCAATCAGACCCTGCTAGCGATTTCAAACCAGCCAAACCAGCACATTAGATGAAACCCAGCATGCGGGCTAAGCTGGTGCATCTTGATACCCGTTTGGCTGAGCTTAACTCTCTTTTAACTTCATCTGAGTCAACCAAGGACATGGACTCCTATCGCAAATTGACGCGTGAACACGCTGAAATTGCTTCCGTAGTTGAACAATTTGGTCTTTATCGTCAAGCCGAAGCTAATCTTCAAGCTGCTGAAGAAATGCGCTCTGATCCTGAAATGAAAACTTTTGCCGATGAAGAACAAAAACAAGCTGTCAATCAAATGCTTGAGCTTGAAACTAGCTTGCAAACTTTACTTTTGCCCAAGGACGAAAACGATGAGCGCAATGTCTTTCTCGAAATTCGAGCTGGTACCGGTGGTGATGAGAGCGCCCTCTTTGCCAGTGATTTGCTGCGGATGTACACCCGTTTTGCAGAACGTCAGGGCTGGAAAGTTGAAGTAGTCAGCGCTGCTGAATCCGATTTAGGTGGCTATAAAGAGGTCGTTTTACGTTTAATTGGTCAGTCGGTTTATGCGCGGATGAAATTTGAATCAGGAGGACACCGCGTACAACGCGTGCCGCAAACAGAAACGCAAGGGCGAATTCATACCTCAGCCTGTACGGTGGCAGTCATGCCTGAAGCCGATGAAATTGAGGCAGTAAAAATTAATCCTGCTGACTTACGCATCGATACTTTTCGTGCATCTGGTGCTGGTGGGCAACATATTAATAAAACTGATTCAGCGGTACGCATTACCCACCTTCCTACAGGTATTGTGGTTGAATGCCAAGATGATCGAAGTCAACACCGCAATAAAGATCAAGCCATGAAAGTACTGGTTGCGCGCATTATGGATGCACGCCAACGTGAACACCATCAACACGAAGCACAAACCCGTAAATCACTCATTGGCTCGGGCGACCGTAGTGATCGTATTCGTACCTACAATTTTCCTCAAGGTCGAATTACCGACCATCGTATTAATCTCACCTTATATAAAATTGATGCGATGATGGATGGCGATTTAGGTGACCTCATGAAGGCCCTCGCTACCGAGCATCAAGCCGAGCTATTGGCAGCCCTTGGCGATAATTAAGTCGTTATTAATTCGTCTAATGTCGACCATTCGTGCGCTACTAAGTAAAACCGATTTACCTGCTACTGAAGCACGAAGCTTGCTAGCATATTTGTTTGCGCGCCATTTTCAATTGCCTAAATCGGCCTTGATTAGCCGCGCTGAGATGCCACTTACTCAGGATTTTTTAACTGCATGGCATGATCTTGAAGTTAAACGTCTCGCTGGTGAACCCATTGCTTACCTGATTGGCACACGTCCTTTTCATCAAATTGAGCTTACGGTCACTGCCGCAGTACTCATACCCCGGCCAGAAACTGAATTATTGGTTGACTTAGCACTTAGTGAAATTACCCTACTGCGAAAGAGAAAACCTAATCGAACGCTGCAAATACTTGATCTAGGTACTGGCTCAGGCGCAATTGCACTAGCTATTGCCGTTGCTTTGGGCGATTTAAAAGACCTTTCAAACCAAGTACAGATTGTGGCCACCGATGCATCGGTTGAAGCGCTAGCTATTGCTAAGCTAAATACGGAGCGCCTAAATTTGGCTAAAAGTGTCCAATTTTTAGCAGGTAGCTGGTATCAGGCTTTGCCGCGCGACCTCTTTACGGGTGCTTTTGACCTTATTCTCAGTAACCCGCCCTACATCCAATCAGGTGATTGTCATTTACAGCAGGGTGATCTCCGCTTTGAGCCCCTCGGAGCCTTGAGCGACGGCGCTGATGGTCTAACTTGTCTTCGTGAAATTATTAACGGCGCTTCTCGCTTTTTACGCCCCCAGGGCTTACTTGCAGTTGAACATGGCTATGATCAGTTAGAGCCTGTGCTTGCCATGATGGCAGAGGCTGGCCTCACTGCCGTGCAATCCTATGCCGATCTAGCTGGCCATCCACGTGTAGTCAGTGCCCGTAATTAAAAGTAACTAAATAACCCTATTTTCAATTCGGTCTTAAAATTAGGTCAAGTAATAAATAAGGATCAACCATGGACGTCCAAGCTCAAATTAAAGAAATTGTTACCACCCACCCAGTGGTGTTATTCATGAAAGGCACAGCCCAGTTTCCTCAGTGTGGCTTTTCTGGTAACGCCGTCAATATTTTGCGCGCCTGTGGCGTTGAACACCTGCACACCGTGAATGTATTTGACGATGATGGGATTCGCCAAGGTATTAAACAATATGCTAATTGGCCGACCATTCCTCAGCTATATATTAATGGTGAATTTATTGGTGGCTCTGACATTTTGACTGAAATGTATGAAAGCGGTGAACTCAAAAAATTAATTAAGCCCTAAACTAGGCTCAGCTAGCGTAAGCTATTGCCATGGCGCTAGATTTTCCTATCCTACTTGTATTTGGTCTATTGGTCGGCTCGTGTGCCGCTCTTTTAGTCTATGTGCTCAACCTCAAAGCTGCCTTCAGAACCCAACAGGCTCTTACTCTTTCAGACAATGCGCTACTTGAAAGCCTGCGTACCGAGCGTGATTTAGCAATTCAAAATGGCATTCGACTCGAAGCCGAATTAACTTCTGAGCGCCGCCAAGCAGTCGCCAGAATCGAATCGCTCAACGAAGCTAAAGAGGCTCTTACAGCGCAATTTAAAAATTTAGCCAATGAAATTTTAGAGGATAAAAGTAAGCGCTTTACTGAACAAAATGCGACCAGCTTAGACGCTTTACTTAAACCCCTGCAAACCAAGCTCACCGAATTTAAAGAGCAAGTGAGCACTTCATATCAAAACGAAGCACGCGAACGATTTGCATTAAAAACAGAAATTGAACGCCTCTCTAATTTGAATTTGCGCATGTCTGATGAAACACGCTCCCTTACCCAGGCCCTTAAAGGCGATTCGAAGGTACAAGGTAATTGGGGTGAGTTAGTGCTCGAATCTATTCTAGATTCGTCTGGTTTGCGTAAAGGTGAAGAATATGTAGTGCAAGATAGTCATACTCAAGCTGATGGCTCACGCCTACAGCCCGATGTCATTGTGCGCTTACCAGAAGGCCGTCATTTAGTGGTCGATAGCAAGGTATCAATTACGGCCTATGCCCGTTATGCGGAAGCGCTCACTCCTGAAATTGCCCAAGCAGAATTAAATTTACACCTGCAATCGTTGCGCCAACATATTCAAGGGCTCTCAAGCAAAAACTATAGCTCCCTACATGGCTTGGGTGCGATTGATTTTGTTTTAATGTTTATTCCGATTGAGCCAGCCTTTATAGCGGCCATAAAAGCTGCGCCCAATTTACAAGATGAAGCGCTAGCAAAAAATATTGTCTTGGTTTGCCCTAGTACATTAATGGCAACCTTACGTACAGTAGCGCATTTATGGCGGCAAGATCAGCAAAATCGTAATGCCCTTGAAATTTCAAGGCAGTGCGGCGCTCTTTACGATAAATTTGTGGGCTTTGTTGATGACCTACAAAAATTAGGTCAGCGCCTTGAGCAGGCACAAAGCTCGTATCACGATGCCTTTAATAAATTGAAATCAGGTAAGGGTAACTTAATTCGCTCTGCAGAAAAAGTGCGCGCCTTAGGTGTGAAGCCCACCAAATTGATTGATACATTACTAATTGAAGCGGCTGACTCGGCTGAAATTACTGACGAATAAATAAAAACCCCGCTAACTCAGTAGCGGGGTTTATTTAGTTCTAAAACTAAACTATTATTTTGCTACTTTGCGACCACGTGATGCTGGGGTGCTTGCTTTTTTTACTTGATTGATTTGACCTTTAACAGTATCCATTGCTTGGTCAGCACTTTTTTCAGCAGTAGCCAAGGCTTCTTTACTAGCAGCACGGAACTGTTCAAAACCTTGTAATACGCTACCGTATGAAGTTTTGAATGCTGAGACAAAGACATCAGAACCTGCAGGCGCATTGCTGGCCAAGGTATTCATCCAGTCTTGTACGCTGGCCTGAATTTCATCAATGCTTGCATCAACCACACTAGCAAATTCCTTATTACTATCGCGTAATACTTGGGTTACTTTGCGCTGATAATCAGTAGCTAGATCGCTTACTTCTTGCAAAGCTTCAACACTCATCATTTCAGTAACTTGTTTTGGGTCTTTAGCGGTCAAAACAGCTTGAAAGTTATCTTGAGCATTTACTAAAGCTTCTTTAGAGGCGGCATAATTGAGGGCAGCCAATTTCTCAGCATTTTCTAGAGCAGCTTCGCTTAAAGAAAAAGTAGACTCAAGGCCTTTACTTTGAATTTGCGACAATTTAGCGGTAATTTGATCTTGGTTCATTTGGGTTTCCATTTAAATAATTAAAAGAGATTGAAAAATAAAACATTAATATTGCACTGCACCATAGAACTTTAACGGAGCAGCCAGGAGAAATCAAGGATTATTTGCTGCTTTGCAACAAATAATCCTTGATTTGAATAAAGGTTGAATAAAATCAATAACTTAGAGATAAAAATAAATTCTAAAAAATATCGTAAAGTGGCTCTAGCCGCCTGTTTTGGTACCTTTTTAGAATGGTATGACTTTCTTTGCTTTGCTGCCTTAGCAATTCTTTTTGGACCCCTATTCTTCCCCTTTAGCAGTGCAGATGGCAACTCTTCCAACAGCCTTCTTGCTAGCTTAGCTACTTTTGGGGTTGGCATGGTGTTTCGCCCTATTGGTGCCGCATTTTTTGGCTCTTTAGCAGACCGCATTGGCAGGCGGCCGGTATTTCTAATCACCATGACCTTGATGGGTGGATCGACTTTAGCAGTTGGCTTTTTGCCTACTTTTAATCAAATTGGATATGCTGCTCCAGTGTTATTAATTATCCTGCGCTTGTTACAGGGCTTATCTGCTGGTGGCGAAATTGGCGGAAGTGCCGTCTATTTGGCCGAGCATGCAGATCCAGAAAAGCGTGGTTTTCAAACCAGTTTCTTGCAATTGATGGGTCCCCTAGGCATTTTGGCTTCAACCCTACAAATTGCCTATCTACAGCACATTCTTAGTCCTGAGGCATTTCAAGAGTGGGGGTGGCGGGTGCCATTTTGGGTTTCATTGTTGCTACTTATCATTGCCCTTAAAACCCGACTCGCCTTAGAAGAAACACCCATTTTTAAAGCCCTAAATACTGCTCAAGCAATTAGCACAACGCCTTTGCGGGATAACTTTCGCGACCACACTACCCGCCGTCATATGTTCTTATTATTTTTTTGTATTTCGGCTGGAGGATCAGTATTATTTTTTTGCGTGCAGGTGTACACCGCGATCTATTTAAAATCGACTCTCAAAATAGATTCTCAATTAGTAAACTCGCTTAGCATCTATGCTACGTGCGCGTTATTTCCATTAACCATCTTTGCTGGCGCACTTTCAGACCGTTTTGGGCGCAAACCCATTGTGATTGCCGGCCTCATTCTGGGCACATTTTTTATTCTGCCTGCTTTTGCTTTATTGGGTCACTTGGCTAGCAATGCAACACAAAATACCTTTGCACTTGCCTTAGTATTTATCGTCCTCTCTTTACCCTTAGCTTTGGTAATTGGGCCGCAATCAGCATTATTAGCCGAACTCTTTCCTGCAAAACGGCGAAGTAGCGCGGCCACTTTACCTCATAATTTTGCTGCAGGCTGGATTGGGGGGTTACTTCCCCTCATTGTCACTTGGCTTAATCAGGCTCTAGCTAACCCATTAGCTGGGCTTTGGTATCCCACCGTATTTTTAGCTGCCGCTGCAATACTAGCCATTTTTTATTTACCAGAAACCCGTAAAATTAACTTGCATTACTAACTACGGCAGTGCGCGGTTAAAAATGTTTCGAGCTCACGTATTGGTAAGACATCGTCGAAAAGCACCGACCGATTTGCCTGCATTTGGGCTACGATGCGCTCACGATAATTGCTGTCTTGGGCGATTCGTACCGCTAGGGCAATGTACTCTTCAGCGGTATGAGTAATTAATTCGGGTAAATTTAGCCGTTGCAAAATTCCTGCAGCTAAGCGCCCGCGCATAAATTGCCCTGCATGGCTTACGATTGGCAAATCACACTCAATAGCTTGCATAGCTGTATTGAACCCAGAAAATCCGAGGGTATCTAAAAAGACGTCAGACTGTTTCATGAGGCTAAAAAAATCTGGGCGTTCTAACCAGGGAATAAACACCACAAAATCATTTAACTTAAGCTGGGCTTGAGCAAATGCTTGCAATAGACGCGCTTCAAAACGTGCTGCTAAATTGGCTTTACTGCTCGCCACAAAAAACACCAACTGGCAAGCGCCTAAACGACGCGCTATTTCAACCAAAATCCAGTCAAATTGTGCTGCATATTTAAAAATGCTGCCAGGGCAGAGCAAAATTGGTAATTTTGGATTGATACCAAGTTGCTCTAAATTCACTTCAGTTGGGCTTACGCTAAGCCGCTCGTAGCAACAGCCCAAATTTGCTAAGGTTAGCAATTGCTCGGTATAGTTATTAGGCGATGTTGCATTTTCAAAACACTGCGCTGACACAAAATAATCTATGGTGGGTAACCCAGTCGTTTCTGGATGCCCCCACATAACTAGCTGTAATGGTGCTAAACGCAAGCTAGCGAGTTTAGTGGTCATTTGATCCATGCCTATATCTGGATAAATTAAGACTTCGATCTGTTGCGCCAAAATGGTTTCGGTCCAATCGACAATACCAGTTTTGCCTTCGATAAATGATGTGGCTAAAGATCGTGCCAATTGTGTTTCTTGATCATGCACTTTACCTAAGTAAAAGAAAATTAATTCAAATTCGGTGCGCTTTAGATGGTGGGCAAACCCCCTTAAAAATGCATTCCAAACGGGATGATCACATAAATAATGGCTAACGATGCCAATACGTATCCGACCCCGAACCGCAAATTGACGTGCCTCATAGCCCCTGCTCTGCTGCCATTGCGCCATTAAGCGACAGCACAACTGACCATAACGAGCCATTAATTGACGGTTATCTTCTGCTTGATAAGCTAGATAAAAGGGTTGAAAACTGCCGACTACATCAGCCCCTATTGCATTCTTAAGGAGCTTAGTAGAATCATTTTGCCAAGCAACAAACCAAGCGTCCAAGGCATCTAAGCTTATAGAATATTGTTTGCGAGCAATTTGAGGGTCTTCGCCAAAGGCCTCAATTTGCGGAATTTGCAAAAAGGTTCTAGCCCACTTAGCGCGCGCTAGTTGCGGATTAATCGCGAGCGCCTTATCGCAACTAAGAACGCCTTCACGCTCTTCCCCCATATCGCCTAATAAAATGCCACGGTTATACCAAGGATCGGCTAAGCTAGGATTAAATTGGATAGCTTTTTCGTAACACTGTAAGGCTGGTAGATATTGTTCTAAGGCCTTATAAGTATTACCTAGATTGTTATAGGCAAGCGCATGATGAGGCTGAATTTGCACGGCCTTTTCATAGCTTTGTAGGGCTGCAGCATAATCGGCTAATTCGAATAAAGCAAAACCTTGATTAAGATAGGCGTCACAAAATTGGCGGTCAACCCGGATTGCTTGAGCAAAATAAATTAAGGAATTACGATAATCGTGATGCTGAATTAACAGTAAACCTAGATTGTTATAGGCCTCAACAAACTGTGGATTTAAATCGATTGCCTTGTTATAGCATTTAAGCGCGGCGGATAAATTTCCCAAGGCGCTATAGGCATTTCCTTGATAGAGATGGGCGTGGGCCGACTTAGGGCTTAAGGCTACACCCTTAGTAAACCATTCAAGTGCCTCTTGGTTTTTACCGGCCTGAGCACATTGAATTCCAATTGCGGTAATGGTCTCAAACTCGCTAGCCATGTGTGGTAATTTTCAATCGAAAAAAGTGGTGCCCCATGTCCGACTCGAACAGACCACCTACTGATTACAAATCAGTTGCTCTACCAGATGAGCTAATGGGGCATGAGACCATTTTAAACTACTTAGAAGGTGTCAGCCCAGCTAAGCAGGCACTACTTCTGCGCCACTAAAGGCGAGCGCCAACGCAATACCAAGCGTTTAAAGTCTTCCTTAAAAATTCCTAAACGAGACAGCTCATAATCTTCACCCGTTGAGCCAGCAAAACCAG
>CAJASX010000053.1 GCA_903944725.1 uncultured beta proteobacterium | reverse complement strand
TGTAATCGAAAAAAGTCCTAAGCTTACACAGTTTTTGTACAAAAATGATACTACCCAAGAGTATCAATATGCTTCGCAAATTTTTTATTTAGTCATTGCTATTTTAGCGATTGGGCTGTTTGCCAGCTTCTCTCCGCCCCAAGGCTTTAAATTGCTTTCGGTTACTACAATTTATTGGCCAATCCAGCTGGCTTTAATTGCAATCAGTAGCATTTTATTTAGCATTACCCCATTTTTTAGCGCAAGTTTGCTCATTCCAGCGAATACTGCTTTAGTAGGGGTATATTTAATGCAGGCCTTACAAGCACGCTCTTGGTCTAAGACCATTTCACGCAAAATCAGATGGAGCGGCCTAATATCCATCCTTATTTTTGTTATTACTTTTGCATATCTGCTTGAAGAATTCCCAAGTTCAATTCACTACCGAGTACGCTTAGTAGGTGTCTTTTTAATGGCTTATATTATTTGGTCGGCTATTGAAACTAGGCGAGCTAAAAATGCTCAGCGATCCTTGCAGCTAAGACTATTATTTTGGCTCTCAATTGTTGGCATCGTCATCATTCTGAGTCGCTTAAGTCTCAATATGTTTGCTTTATATCTCAATCCAAGTCAAGAGCTTGTCACAATCTATCAAGAAGACGCCGCGCTCGTTATTACGCGCTTTCTACTAGGTATACAAATGATGGCTATTGCACTTACGAGCAATAATTACTATCTAGAAAAATTATGGCTTGGCGGCGCTATAGCAGAAAAACAAAAAAGATCTACTGACAATAAAAATATTGCCCTCTTACAGGTCCTCGCAGAAAAAAATCAATTATTAAAAAAACTTGTGGTCACTCAAAAGGCTAGTGATATGGGTACGCTGGTAAGCTCGTTATCGCATGAACTAAATCAACCCCTCGGAGCGATACGTCTCAATGCAGAAGTACTACTCGATTTAATTAAAAATGTACCGAATAGTGAAGAGTCGCAACAAATTTTAGAGGATATTTTAAAAGATAATATTCGCGCAGCCGATATTATTACTCGCCTGAAACGCTTATTTCAAAAGGGCTCAGAGCAATTTGAGTCAATTAATTTAGGGGCGATCGTCAATGATGCTTATTTATTAGTTAAGTCTAAATGTAGCGCCAATGAAATAGAAGTTGCACTAGATATTCCAGCAAATGCCCTTGTCTATGGTGATGTTGGACAACTACAAATGGTCGTACTTAATCTTTTTAATAATGCCATTGAAGAGTTAGTCAGTAAGCAGGGTGAGCGTTTAATTTTTGCAAGCATTCAATGTGAAGAGGAAAAAATTATCTTTGAGATAACCGATAACGGCAGCGGTATTTCGACAGAGGCAGCAAACCATATTTTCGAACTCTTTCACACCACTAAGCCTAGTGGCATGGGCGTGGGATTATGGCTAAGTCGCGCCATAATGGAAACCCATAATGGCGCTATTACCCTAGAAAATAACCCAACTGGAGGGACCTGCTTTCGTCTAACTTTTTACCACAGCGAACTTAAGCCCACACTTAACTAGCCCGGAATCCTCTTTTTAACTCCACCTTTAAGAGCACTAAATCTTGCTCTGAATCGGCCTGCATTTTTCGCATAACATTGGCCTTAAAAATCTTCACGGTAGCTGGGGCAATACCTAATATTTCGCCAATTTTAATATTCATTAAACCTAGCGTTAATAACTCGAATACTTCTTTTTCACGTTCTGTTAGTTTAGAAAAACGATCCGCGATACTGTGATGTAATTTTAAGCGCCGAGCATGTCCCTGATCTAGCTCTAGCGCTCGAAATATAGCCTTTGTTAAGTCAGCTAAATTAAATGGCTTGAGAAAAAAATCTACTGCGCCCTTTTTAAGACTTTCAATAATTTGCTGCGGATGACTTTGGCCACTAATAAAAATGATCGGCGTTAAGCGACTCTGTTTGTTCATTTTTTCCTGTAGTTGTAGCCCTGTTAAGCCCGGCATTTGCATGTCTAATAGAATCATTTCAGGGGTATGTTTGGGTGCTGCAGCCAAAAAAGCCGTGGCTGTGGTGAAGCCAATAACCTCAAGCCCCTGCTTGCTTAAGGCGCGCACAAGGGATTTCTGTACAGAGAGATCGTCCTCAATCAGGTATACATGGCCTTTAATTTCCATGCCACTATTTTAGCAATAAGCCTAAATACTTAGGCAGCCAATCAGCCAATATTAGCCTAAGGGCTAATTAGCGCAAGCAAGCAATTGATTAATGTAATAATTACCTTAGCTTAAGTGCCATATTTATTACCAATTTTTATAATCGAAAGCTCGCTAGATAATAATGCCCCAAGATAAGCCGTTGATTCCACTCCATCCGAATCTCCAATTTTGGCAATACATTCTTATCTGCGTGGCCGCTGCTGTTATTGCTGGCCCAGCGAATGCCCAAGTCGATGCAGGCGCATTGCAACAAAATTTAGAGCAACAACTGCCCTTACCATCGCCACTTGCCTTGCCGCAACCAGGCAAACCAGAACCCTTACAACAAACTGTGCCCAAAGATGGTGAAACTCGTTTTGTCGTGAAGTCATTTGTTGTAGAGGGTATCAATCTTCTGCCTGAGGCGCAGATTCAAGAAGTATTGCGCCCATGGGTCAGTCGCTCGGTAAATTTTGATGATCTGCAAAAGGCCTGTGATGCAGTCATTGATTACTATCGGAAAAATGGCTATACCGTGCAAGCGATATTGCCACCCCAAAAGATTGCCAATGGCATCGTCAAAATTTTAGTCACTGAAGCCAAGCTTAGTAGCGTCATTGTGGAAACACCCCAAGGCCCTACCCGCTTTAGCAAAGATTTAGCTGCTAAATACATTACCGACGCGAACCCCATTGGCGCTTATCTCAACCTTGCCAAGGTTGAGCGAGCACTCATTATTCTTAATGAAACGCCAGGTGTGCTTGTTGCCAGTCAACTCGAACCAGGTGCGAATGATGGAGAAACCGCTCTAAAATTGCAACTCTCTGATACGCCCTTAGTGCAAGGTCGCGGAGAATTAAATAATTACGGTAGCCGTACAACTGGCTCTAACCAAGCTACTGTGGCGCTCAATTTAAATAACCCCAGTGGCTTTGGCGATCAAGCTGCCATTAACGGTATTGCCTCAGACGGCTCTGCCTACATCCAAGGGGCTTACTCTTTACCGGCCACCAATAATGGCTTACGCTTAGGACTCGCAGGTACCTATCTAAATTATAAAAATGTCAGTAGCTACACCTCAAACAATAGTGGCTTTGGCGATGCCTGGACCACGGGCCTTTCCGCCGCGTATCCCTTGATTCGTTCTCAAGGTGCGAATTTGAATACCACCATGGCATATGACATTAAAAGTTATATGAATAAAAACCAAACTTCAGGCTCAACGATTAGTAGTTACACCATTAATAATCTGTCGTTTGGTATGTCAGGCAATAAATATGACAGTTTTGGTGGTGGCGCTATTTCTACAGGCTCTGCCACGGTTGTCTTAGGCAATTTAGCGATTTCTGCAACCAGCATTCAGGGGTATGGAACTTACACTCCAACCACTTTTGCTAAATTGAATTTTTCGAGCAGCCGCAATCAGCAGCTTACCGAAGATGGTCTCAACTCAATTTATGTCGCGCTGTCTGGGCAATTTGCTTCTGTCAATTTAAATTCTGCCGAGCAATTTTACTTAGGTGGTCCTTACGGTGTGCGCGCTTATCCTGTAGCGCAAAGCCCTGGTTCACAAGGCGCACTAGCAACCTTAGAGTTGCGCAGGCAATTGCCACAAAATCTGACCTTGTCAGCGTTTTACGATTGGGGTGCAGTTCAGCAATACAAAGGTACATTTGAGGGCTGGCAGGGGCAAACTAATGCGAATAATACGTACTCTCTAATGGGCGCTGGCTTTGGCTTGAAATGGAACTATCAAAATTGGAATGTAGCAGGTAGCGTTGCATGGATGGTGGGTAAAAACCCCCTATATAACCAATATGGGCAACCAAGCAATACTGACGGCACCACCACTCAACCTCGTGGCTGGATCACCGCCAGTTATTCGTTTTAAATCAAAATATCTTTAAGGCCTTTAGTACCCGGCGAATTGGGAGGTGGCTGAGTCTGCGGACTACCCCGCTGCGAACTGCGAGCTGCCTCAGAGAGTGCGCGTTTAATTGCGTCGCCACTACCAGCCAAACTAAAACGCGTTACGCCAAACGCACCCGACTGCAAAGCTACCGCAAAACCAATGGTCTCGCCCGATTTTAAAGCCTCTAGTACAGCGTTAAAGGGGTCTAAAATCTGAAATAAATTCTTACCAATTTGTGTACATTGCATCGACAAAGCGGTAGATAGAGTGGCACTATTCATCAGCACTGAATATTTAGCATTAGGCTGACACTGCAAGGCTTGATGCAAATAAAAAAGGCATTTTTCACCGCTACAAAAAAGCCCAAAAGAAGAATTAGAATCATTGGCGGTATACGCCTCAGTGGTCACCCCACTCATATCCACGATCCAATTTTGATAGGCTACTTTTTCGCCAGCATTCGCTTGCGAGCAAATGCAAATCAACACACTTGCCAAAATGCCAGAAAAAACCGCGGGCAGAAGTTTTTTCATCAGTAGAGCTTACTGCACAATCTTCGCTGTTTCCCGCAATTTCTTCACGGTTTCGACTAAATACTGCTGCACCATTGCTTGGCGCAGTTGTGGCTTCGCTTCTTCTAGTGAAGGAAATTTAAAGGGCCGTTTATCGTCTAAGCGAATAATGACCCAACCTTCCGAAGTCTGAATTGGGGTAGTTGTAATTGCGCTTTTATTCATTTTGACAACCACATCGGCAATTGGTTTAATTACTTGTCCAGGAAACAGCCAACCCAATTGACCGCCGCTAGCTTTAGTAGCTTGGTCAATCGAATATGCTTGTGCCATTGTTCCAAAAGGCTCACCTTTTTGAAAGCGCCGTATTAAATCTTCTGCATCTGCTTTACTGGGCACAACAATCTGACTTAAGTAATACTGAAACGCAGATGCGCCTTCACCCACCAATTTACGCTGCCGCTCGTATTCAGTCTGCAATTGCGCATCGGTAATTGGATTAGTGCTGAAATGATTTTCAACCAAAGCCTGAATTAATAAAGTTTGTTTTAGTTGGGTATATTGATCAGGAAAATCAATCAAACGCTCCAAGCCCTTTTTGGTAGCTTCATCAGTTAACAATTTGCGGTTAATTAACTCTTGCTTCAAGGCATTTTGTAATTCGGGGCCATCTTTTTGTCCCTGGCCAATGGCGTTACGAATATTTAAGACTAACAAGCCAGTAGAAATCGGCTGGCCATTGACGGTTGCAAAAAATTCAGCGTTTGTCTCTGATACCGTGGTCATTTTCTTGTCTGCTGTTGCGGCAGATCCACTAGCCCCAATGGCTGGGATAGGATTAGGGCTCGTAGTTTGGGCCTGACTAAAACTGGGCAAGCTGATGCTAATGAGGCCAAGGGCAAATATAGGGATAATTTTTTTCATCGCTTTATTGTATTCGAGTCGTGCTTCTACGCAGCAATTAAACTGCGCGCATTTCTAAATGCTTGCCCAATACTTGCAGGGCGGCCGCAATACCATCAATGCGAGTTGTATGATGCAAATCAGTCAAGCGATTTACCTCTTGAGCAGAAGTTTTTAAGCGACGCGCCAATTCTGCTGGGCGAACTTTTTGCCTCACCATTTCATTTAAAAGCAAAATTTTTGCAGATAAGCTGGCCGGTAATTCAATAGTTAACTGATCTCGCTTTGGTTTTGATGGCAAGGGCACTGGCCGCTTATCTTCAAAATAAAAATCAAGGGCAGTTTCAAGTGCGTCTCTAGCGGCCTTTAACGCCTTAGCTTCTGATGCGCCTTGTGAAATAGCCTCAGGAATATCAGGAAAAGTAACCAAAAATCCGCCCATTTTTTTATCGGCAGTTAAAACTACTGGGTAAATAAACATTGTCTTATTCCTTATTTCAAACCAAGCTGGCGTTTAATCGCATTGAGTGTGCCAATTTTCAAATCACTATCGTGCATCGGCAAAACTGATTGTTTGCCATTGAAATATACCTTCAAGTGCGACCCCTTGCCTGGGCGAAAAGTTGCTCCTGCTTTGGTTAACCATTTTTTAAACTCTTTACTTTTCACCCGTTAATTATAAACAATTTTGTTTATATCATAAACCCATTAACTCAGCATGGCAATCCTTCATTTATGCTGAAATTACCAACTGAAGCGCTAACCCGCCGCTCGGGTTAAGATTTGGTATGAATCCTGTTTCTATGGCCATGCCAGCCCCGACAAAACCGATTTCTTTTGATTATCCCCAGCAAGATGGCGCTGGTAAAACTTGCACTGCACAAGCTTGGGCTCAAACACCTCCCCAGATCTCGGGAGACCAAAAGGCTGCGGTCATTAACCGCATCAAAACGCTCTTAATCGAGAAAGATGCGGCGATCGTGGCGCATTACTACGTTGCTGGTGAAATTCAAGACTTAGCCATGGAAACCGGTGGCTTTGTAGCGGATTCCCTTGAAATGGCGCGCTTTGGTAAAGCCCATGCAGCGAAAAATTTAATCGTTGTTGGGGTGCGCTTTATGGGTGAAACTGCCAAAATTCTCAGCCCCGAAAAACGCATTTTTATGCCCGACCTCGATGCGACTTGTTCACTCGACTTGGGTTGCCCTGCCGATGCATTTGCCACTTTTCGTGCCGCCCATCCTAATCGCACGGTAGTGGTGTATGCCAACACCAGTGCTGCTGTTAAAGCCCAAGCAGATTGGATGGTGACCAGTTCGTGTGCTTTAGCTATAGTGCATCACCTCAAAGAACAGGGTAAACAAATTCTCTGGGCGCCCGACCGTCATTTGGGGCATTACATTCAAGCGCAAACTGGTGCCGATATGTTGCTCTGGAATGGGGCCTGCATTGTGCATGATGAATTTAAAGCTACTGAGCTGGAATTATTGCGCTTGCAATATCCCGCTGCCCAAATATTAGTTCATCCAGAATCACCAGCTGCCGTTATCGCACTTGCCGATATGGTGGGCTCGACTTCTGCCATGATTAAGGCTGTAGTTGAGGGCTCTGCCAATGAATACATTGTCGCCACCGATAAGGGCATCTTGCATCGCATGCGGCAATTAGCGCCTCATAAAAAACTCATCGAAGCCCCTACTGCCGGCACTAGCGCTACCTGCAAAAGTTGTGCCAATTGCCCGTGGATGGCGATGAATGGCCTGCAAGGCATTCTTGATGCGCTAGAAAATCAAACAGGTGAAGTGTTCATTGAGGAAGCCACCAGAATAAAAGCCCTTACTTGCATCTGCCGTATGCTTGATTTTACGAGCCAGAACGCTGATTTATTGGCTAAAGCCCAACATGGCTTTGTCAAACATATTGGCGCAGCTTAAGTTTTAATTGCGAGCCATCATGTTTGACTACAACGAAACCTTAGAGCAAGCCCGCACTCGCAATATTCATGATGCCTTAATGGAAGATATTGGTGTTAGTGATTGGACTGCCCAACTTGTGCCAAGTAAAATACGTAGTGGCCAACTAAGTGTGCGACAAAAAGCCGTGCTCTGTGGCAGGTCCTGGTTCGAAGGAACGATTCAATCTCTTGATCCTAAAGCAATGCTTACCTGGTTTTATCAAGAAGGTGATTGGATGGTAGCCGATACACCAGTGTGCGAAATTAAGGCCGATGTACGCGCCTTACTTTCAGCAGAGCGTACCGCAATTAACTTTCTTCAAACCCTCTCTGCGACCGCTACTAACACTAGAAAATATGTTGAAGCGATTGTTGGACTAAGCCCCAACCCTAATGGCTGTGTGGTGCTCGACACTCGCAAAACCATACCAGGCTTGCGTCAAGCGCAAAAATACGCAGTACGTATTGGCAGTGGACAAAATCAACGTATAGCTTTATGGGATGGTATTTTGATTAAAGAAAATCACATCGCCGCTGCTGGCGGCATTCGTGCAGCACTTAATGCCGCAGAAAAACTCAATGCGGGAGTCAGTATTCAGATTGAAGTGGAGAATTTAGCTGAACTAGATGAAGCAATTAAAGCAGGTGCTAAAAATATTTTGATTGACAACTTTTCAATCGAAAAAATGCACAAAGCGGTTGCTATTAATCAAGGTAGAGCCGTCTTAGAGGCCTCAGGCGGTATTGGTATCGAACTGATGCGCGCTATTGCAGCTACTGGGGTAGACCGAATTTCACTTGGCAAACTGACCAAGGATGTGCAGGCCGTCGATTTTTCAATGCGGATGCTAGCTTAAGCGGTCTAGCTAAATTCAGCCTGCTGCTTAGGCGTCAAAATTGTTGGGTAAGATACTGCCCCCGCATTAGGGTAGTCGCGGCTATAGTGCAAACCACGGCTTTCTTTGCGCATTAAGGCCGATTCCACAATCAGCTCAGCACAATCTAAGAGATTGCGTAACTCAATTAAGTCACGGCTGACTTTAAAGTTAGCATAGTATTCCTGTACTTCATGACGTAACAGCTCAATGCGATGTAAAGCACGCTCAAGCCGTTTGGTCGTGCGCACAATGCCAACATAATTCCACATTAAGGATCGTAATTCATCCCAATTATGGGCAATCACCACTTGCTCATCAGCATTTTCAACTTGGCTTTCATCCCATAAAGGTAAATTTGGTAATTCAGGAGTGACTGCTAAATCAATATCAGCAGCAGCTGCTTTGCCAATAACAACACACTCTAGCAATGAGTTACTTGCTAAGCGATTTGCACCATGCAGACCCGTATAAGTAGACTCACCTACAGCGTATAGACCAGGTAAATCGGTGTGGCCATGCAAATCGGTCACTACCCCACCGCAAGTATAGTGAGCAGCAGGTACCACAGGAATGGCTTGCTGAGTAATATCAATTCCAAGGCTAAAGCAACGCGCATAGATCATTGGAAAATGTTCCTTAATAAACGCTGCACCTAAATGGGTGGCATCTAAATTCACATGATCTAAGCCATATTTTTTCATTTCAAAATCGATTGCGCGTGCCACAATATCACGCGGTGCTAATTCATTCCGTTCATCGTGTTCAGGCATAAAACGTAGGCCTTGGGTGACTCCCCCTTCAGGCAACTTGAGTAAGCCGCCTTCCCCACGCAAGGCCTCAGTAATTAGAAAAGTACGATCACTGGGGTGATACAAGCAAGTAGGATGAAACTGAATAAATTCCATATTACCCACTCGGCAACCTGCGCGCCAAGCCATCGCAATACCATCACCAGTAGCAGTATCGGGATTACTGGTATAGCGATACACCTTACCAACCCCACCGGTTGCTAAAACAACGGCTCTCGCAGCAATGGTTTCTACTTTAGAATTGTTGATATCTAAAGCATAAACACCATAACAACGGTTAGGAAATTTTTTCTTATCCTTACTAACCAAATGTCGATTGGTAATTAAGTCAAGCGCTATCCAATGTTCCACTAAACGAATATTTGGATGGGATCGTGCTTGATCTAAGAGCACCTCATGAATCGCCTTACCCGTAGCATCCGCAGCGTGCGCAATGCGCCGATGACTATGGCCACCTTCGCGAGTTAAATGCAAGCCTAGTGGGCCCGCTACATCAGTGGTAAAAGGGACGCCCTGATCAACTAGCCACTGAATTGCCGCGGCACTTTCTTCAGCAATATAACGAGCAGTTGATTCCACCACTAAACCAGCGCCCGCATCTAAGGTATCGGCAACGTGTGCATCAACACTATCGGCCTGATCTAAAACCCCAACAATGCCACCTTGCGCCCAAGCAGTTGCACCCTCAGCCAAACTACGCTTAGCCATCACAATCACGGCTTGGGTTTTGGCTAGATGCAAAGCCACTGTGAGCCCTGCTAAACCAGCACCAATAATGAGTACTGGCAATTCAGCGTTTTTTTGCAATACAGTATCCACTTTAGGTGTGTGCTGCTACCTTGTCACTAGATATTTCATCGTTGGTACCATAACCTAATTTTACCGCAGCATCACCACCTTTAACTACAGAAACCGCGCAATACTTAAACTCAGGTATTTTGCCAAAGGGATCTAATGCAGAGTTAGTAATTAAGTTAGCCGCAGCCTCGTAATATGCAAAGGGAATAAAGATTGCGCCACGCGGAGTGCCATCATCACGCCGCACATGAATTGCAATGGTGCCGCGTCGTGAAGCAACAGTCACAACATCACCAGTGGTCACGCCTAATTGCACCATATCATCCCCACACAAGGAGACAGTCGCCATCGGCTCAATCGTATCCAGTATGGTCGCACGTCGCGTCATGCTGCCAGTATGCCAATGCTCTAGCTGCCGACCAGTAATTAAAACGAAAGGATATTCATCATTTGGGCGTTCATCCGCAGGAATAATATCCGCAGGAACTAGCTTTACCTTGCCGTCTGCCGTTGGAAAAGCATCATTAAATACAATCGGTCGACCTGGATCTTCTGGGCTTAAACAAGGATAAGTTACGCTTGACTCGCGCTCTAAACGATCCCAAGTAATGCCTTTAATTGCTGCGTGCATCGCTTGACGCATTTCATCAAACACCTCTGCAACACCTGAATCAGGCCCTGCATACTTCCAATTGAGGCCCATGCGTTTAGCCAACTCTTGCAAAATCCATAAATCGGGTTTTGCCTCTCCTGGCGGATGAATCGCACGCTTTCCCATTTGCACCATGCGATCGGTATTACTCACCGTGCCCACTTTTTCTGGCCAAGCACTCGCTGGCAAGACTACATCGGCCAATAAAGCCGTTTCAGTCATGAAAATATCTTGCACTACTAAATGCTCTAGCGAAGCCAAGGCATGACGTGCATGATTTAAATCGGGATCGCTCATAGCGGGGTTCTCACCCATGATGTACATACCACGAATTTTATCGGGGTCACTATCTGGTGCCAAAATCTTATCCATAATCTCAACCACGGTATACCCAGGTTTTGACTCTAATGGCGTCCTCCAGAATTTTTCAAACCAATCATGCGCATTAGCGTTATCGACCCGCTGGTAATTGGGAAACATCATCGGTATTAAACCCGCATCACTAGCGCCCTGCACATTGTTCTGTCCGCGCAAAGGATGCAAACCTGATCCTGGCTTACCAATTTGACCCGCAATGGTCGA
>CAJASX010000052.1 GCA_903944725.1 uncultured beta proteobacterium | reverse complement strand
GCTAAAGCCACTGGGCAATCGTGAGCCAAACGATCGATCATTGGCACTACCCCCGAAGTCGAGACAGTTACTCGACGCCGCGAAAGGCCATAAGCGTGATCGTCTAACATTAAGCGCAAGGCAGACAAGACATTATCGTAATTGAGTAAAGGCTCGCCCATACCCATAAAGACTACGTTTGACACGACCCTGCCCTCATGAACATACCCAGGGGTTGGGTATTCTTCAAGACGTTTTATTGCGCTAGGGTCGGCTCGCAAATGATGTTCGGCAAACCATAGCTGACCAATAATTTCACCCACGGTCAGGTTCCGCGAAAAACCTTGATACCCAGTAGCGCAAAAAGAACAATTGACTGCGCAACCCGCCTGCGAAGAAATACACAAGGTGCCGCGATCATCCTCGGGGATAAACACCATTTCTACGGCATTATTGCCGCCCACATCCAGCAACCATTTACGCGTGCCATCAGTCGCAAGCGCTTCGTTTAAAACTGGTAAGGCGCTTACTATCGCCTGCTCACTTAAAGTCTGGCGAAATGATTTAGCTAAATCAGTCATTAAGGCAATGTCACCAATACCCCGCTGATGCACCCAATTTAGTAATTGTTTTGCCCGAAACGGCTTTTCATGAAGCCCCGCAATGTACGCCTTCATTGCATCGGCGTCTAAATCTAAGAGATTAACGCGGGGGGAATTCACATTAACGATTAAAAATAGTCATGCCAGGAAAGAAGAAGGCAATTTCAACTGCAGCTGTCTCGGGGGCATCTGAGCCATGCACCGAATTAGCATCAATGCTATCAGCAAAGTCGGCACGAATCGTACCCTTATCAGCCTTCTTCGGATCGGTGGCACCCATCAATTCACGGTTTTTGGCAATCGCGTTTTCACCTTGCAATACTTGAATCATCACAGGACCAGAAATCATGAACTTGACTAAGTCCTTAAAGAAAGGCCGGTCTTTGTGCACGGCATAAAACTGTTCGGCTTCCGTTTGCGATAAGTGCGCCATTTTCGAGGCCACAATTTTGAGTTTAGCTGCCTCAAAACGTGCATAGATTTGCCCAATGACATTCTTGGCCACTGCGTCGGGTTTAATAATAGATAAGGTGCGCTCCATTGCCATGCATAACTCCAGTACTGAATCAAAGATCGTAAAAAGCAGATAGAGTGCCCCAAAAAGGGCATCCTAGCTGCAAATGCTTAAACTTGCGTTGCTACCAACGCCCCGAGAATTATACATCCCTAGACCATACCAACCTTAAGGGTAAGTTTGCTAAGTGATTGAATTTACAGGGGATAACCCCTCTAACAGTGCTATCTTTACGAAAGCCCTTGAAATTCACCTAATTTGTCTATACTTACTAGATAACCCACTTTTGGGTTTAGTTAATTTAACAATGAAGGGGTCTCAATGAGCGATTTAAACTCTTTTGGCTTTGGACAGTCTGATTCTGTAACAAGTTTGCAAATCCGTAACCGGGTTTTGCGCAATACCTATGCTTTGCTTGCTCTTTCGATGGTACCTACCGTCATTGGTGCTTGGTTAGGCGTTGCAATGGGGTTTGTACCTTTTGCTGGTAGTCCTTTCTTAGGTTTTATTGTGTTTTTAGCAGTTGCCATTGGCTTTTTTTGGGCGATCAATAAAAACAAAGAAACTGGCATAGGCGTCTTGCTGTTGCTGGGCTTTACCTTCTTCATGGGTCTCATGTTATCGAGCCTCATTGGCTTTACCCTCAGTAGCTATAGCAATGGCGCAACCTTAATCATGTTGGCTTTTGGTGGTACTGCCTTAATTTTTGCCACCATGGCTACCATTGCCACGGTAAGTAAAAGTGATTTCCAAGGTATGGGTAAATGGTTGATGGTTGGCGTGTTACTACTAATTGTGGCTTCGCTTGCTAATATCTGGCTGCAATTACCTGCCCTTATGCTTACTGTGATGATTCTGGCAATTGCAATTTTCTCAGCCTTTATTTTGGTTGATGTGCAGCGTGTTATTAATGGTGGCGAAACTAACTACGTCATGGCTACTCTAGCCATCTACCTTGATGTCTATAACGTCTTCACCAACTTGCTCGCTTTATTTGGCATTATGGGTGGACAACGCGATTAGCATCCCTTAGCGTTAGACTTAAGGTATTAATTAAAAAGCACCTTTCGAGGTGCTTTTTTTATACGCTTATTTTTTCTCAAATACCGCCATCGATTCAATATGCGAAGTGTGAGGAAACATATTCACAATCCCTGCCTTTGTTAGCTCGTAGCCAGCGTGACCCAATAAGATTGCCGTATCGCGGGCCAGTGTTTTAGGGTTACAAGAGACGTAAACAATGCGTTGCGGCAGAAAAGCATTGTTGGCGGTATCGCCTGCAAGAAGATTCTTATACAGTTCTGCCAAGGCTTGACACAAGGCCATTGCCCCCTCTCTAGGGGGATCAATCAACCAGCGGTCTGTTGGCCCCCATGAACGCACCATTGCTGCATCAGTCGTAAATAAATTGGCTAATTGAAACTGGACTAAATCACTCAGGCCATTATGTTTGGCATTGCTATGCGCCCGCAAGGTTAAGGCATTATTGCCCTCAATACCCAAAACAGATTTAGCTAAACGCGCTAAGGGCAAGGTGAAATTACCAATGCCACAAAATAAATCCAGTATTCGCTCATTGGCCTGTGGCGCCAACAGTCGTATTGCCTGACCTACTAAGGCGCGATTCATCGCATGATTGACTTGCGTAAAGTCGGTGGGTAAAAAAGGCATTTCAAGCGCAAATTCGGGTAATCGATAACATAAAGTACCCTCAGCGGGATGAAATGGTTTAGCCGTATCGATACCACCAGGTTGTAGCCACATCCATACCGCATGGGCCTCAGCAAATTTGCGGATCAAATCTAAATCGCTAGCAGTGAATGGCGCCATGTGGCGCATTACCAAAACCGTCACCGCTTGAAATGCATTGGTGGCATTGCCCTCGCCTACCGCCAATTCAAATTGTGCAATGTCATCAGGAATCGAGAGTGCGTTCACCAACTCTCGCAAGGGTACTAGTAAAGCAGAAACTGATTCGGGCAATATTTCACAAGCCAACATATCAGCAACATAGCCACTATTGAATTCATGAAAACCGACTAAAGCAGTACCTTTTTTAATCGAGCGATTCACCACACTTAAACGTGCTCGTTGCCGATAAGCCCAGTTAGGTCCGCCTAAGGGGCGCAACATTTCTGCTGGTTTAGTGCGGGAGAGATGCCAGAGATCATCTTCTAAGACTCTTTGCTTAATCGCAATTTGTGCGGCCACATCAAGATGTTGCATGCTACAGCCGCCACAAATTCCAAAGGCGGCGCAACGTGCTTGGGTTCGAAATACAGCAGGCTTTAATATTTGTATGACTTTGGCCTTGGCAAAGCGGGCTTTATCACGGGTAATTTCATACCTTACTAGTTCAGTGGGCAGCGCTCCGCGAATAAAGAGCACCTTGCCAGATTCGCCAGGAAGCGCACCAATTGCAGGCGGCAGCCTGGCAATGCCCTGCGCATCTAAATCAACTGATTCAACCCAAATCGGCTCGCAAACTGGTTCAGACATACCGCAAATACTTAAGCGGCATCCGTAAAACCAGCAAGGTATTCCTGCCAAGTTGCGCCGTGCACTTGTTTAGCCTCACCCTCGAGATAGGCTCGAACAAAACGTAATTCTTCAGCGTATTCAGCAGCAGAAAAGCCGCCGCGCATTAATTGAAACCGGCAATACATCAAATACGTATTCACCACATCAGTTTCACAATAACTGCGAATCTCGGGTAGGCGACCCTCCTGATAGGCGCCCCAAACTTGACTACCATCCATGCCCATTTTTCCAGGAAAGCCGCAAAGTTTTGCCAACCCATCGAGGGGCGCATTAGCGCGTGGATTAAATTTAGCCAAAATATCCATCATGTCTAAATGCCGTAAGTGGTAACGAGAAATATAGTTATTCCATTTAAAGTCACGGCTATCGCTATCTTGGCTTTCACCCATCTCCCAATAACGCGCTGCTTGTACTTGCTGCACCATGGCACGGTAATGCAAAACAGGTAAATCAAAACCACTACCATTCCATGAGACTAATTGCGGCGTATATTTTTCAACTAAATCGTAAAACGCCTGAATGAGTGTTTTCTCAACATCACCGATATCGCCTAAAGACCCGACCTTCAGTTGCGGCAGACCTTCTTTAGTGGTGCGCCGAATAACGCACGAGATTGCCACAATACGTTGTAAGTAGAGAGGCAGAAAATCGCTACCCGTTTTCACGGTCCGTGCAGCCATGGCCAACTGTGCTACCTCGGCATCAGAAAGCGTGGCGGGGTAATCCTCTAGCCGCCTTAAACCAGCAACATCGGGAACAGTCTCAATGTCAAAAACCAAAACGGTAGCACCTACACGCATGACAATAGCTAACTTATTGTAAAAATTGCATTGGATTAACGGGCTTACCATTGACGCGTACTTCAAAATGCAACTTCACTGCATTGGTATCGGTATCACCCATCTCAGCAATTTTTTGCCCTTTACGAACGCTATCGCCCTCTTTCACTAACAAGCTCTTGTTATAAGCATAGGCAGTTAAATAGGTGTTGTCATGTTTCACAATCACCAAATTGCCATAACCACGCAGACTATTGCCTGCATACACTACCTTGCCATCGGCTGATGCTTGTACTGGCTCGCCAAGCTTGCCTGCAATATCGATGCCTTTATTCTTGCCCTCACTAAATTCTTCTACTACCTTGCCTTGTGCAGGCCAAGACAAACGTATACCTGGCTCAGCTACTGGAGAACTACTGGCATCGCTTTTCATGGCATCGGCTTTACTTCCATCGCCTTTGGCTACAGCAGCTTTAGCTGAGCTAGCATTGCCGACCACGCTTTCCCCGGCAGGTAATTTTTTGTTCGCTGTACTTGCCACACTGGCCGATTTACTAGCTGTGGGTGATTTAATTAATAAGAGTTGATCAACCTCAATTTGATTAGGATCACTTAAATTATTCCAAAGTGCAATATCTTTATACGATTGACCATGATCTAAAGAAATGCGCAACAGGGTATCGCCTCGCTTTACGCGATAGTAACCAGGGGGTGTAGGCTCAGAAGCCATAGAAGTAACACTAGCCGCATTGCGATCAGTTACTGGGGCTGGCTTAGTTCGTGGAGAAGAGCAGCCAGTCAATATGGTCCCTAACACGATGGCCATCACCAAGGTCGAAGTTAAAGCTAGCGGGCGGTTTATAAGAACCAGTCTAAGAGGTATCTGGGGCATTGGCTTTAATCGCTTCATATTACCCCCGATTGTAAAGGCACAAAAAAGACCTCGTCTAGAGCGGTTCTTTGATAGCGCTGTGAGCTTACCCGCTCAATTAATAATAGTTGCTGGGCATTAGCATTGCGCGCTACAGGCGCTACTAAACGCCCACCTATCGCCAATTGGTCTAATAAAGCATCAGGAATTCCTAAGCCAGCGGCCGCTAAAATAATCGCATCAAATGGTGCAGCTTGTGGCAAGCCTAGAATGCCATCACCATAAATCAAGCGTAAATTGTTAATACGAAAGGGCCGTAATTTAGCACGCGCCAAGTCATGCAAAGGCCGAATACGTTCAATTGAATACACCTCATTAGCCAGTAAACTTAAAACAGCTGCTTGATATCCACAACCTGTGCCAATTTCTAGTACCTTACCTAAGGGATTTTTATTTTTATGTAATAGCTCGATCATGCGCGCCACAACCGATGGCTTAGAAATTGTTTGCTGATGGCCAATTGGTAACGCAGAATCTTCATAAGCCTGGGCGTGCAGACCAGCATCCATAAAAGCATGTCGTGGAACCGTCGCAATCGCTTCGAGGGTTTTAAGATGCTTTACTCCGCTAGCGGCTACTTTATCGGCGAGCGCCTGGCGATGCCCCGCATGGCGTGAAGTTGCCTTCAACCCCGATCCCAGCCATTAGCGCGCATGGCGGCTAAGCGAGCGTGATGGGTTAAATCCAGTTGCATCGGCGTCAGTGATACACAGCCATCGGCAATGGCACTAAAGTCGGTACCCAAAGAAGCATCTTTCGCTACTCCTGCAGCACCAATCCAATAAATTAATTCTTCACGGGGATTTTTTTGGACTACTACTGGCTCCGAGTGATGACGATTTCCTAACCGTGTAACGCGCCAGCGCTGTAAATCAGCATAAGCGCGATTGGGTAAATTCACATTCAATAAGGTTGCTATCCCTTTTTCAGAGCCAATGGGATTCGCCAATAAATGAGTAACAATGTCTTTCGCAATTGCTGCTGCGTCATCAATGCGAGCCCAACCGCGGTCAATTTGTGAAAACGCTACACCTGGCACCCCAAACATGACCCCCTCAATTGCTGCTGCCACTGTGCCTGAGTAGAGCACGTCTTCACCCATATTTTCGCCTTGATTAATACCCGAAACAACTAAATCGGGGCGCTGATCTAAAAAACCAGTCATCGCAATATGCACGCAATCGGTTGGCGTACCGTTAATAAATAAAAATCCATCTCGTTCGCCACCAGCTACACGATGAATCGATAAGGGGCGCGATAAGGTTAATGAATTCGAGGCGCCACTATGATTTTGCTCTGGTGCAATTACGGTAATCCGACCTAAGGGGCGTAAAGCATTTACTAAAGCCAATAAGCCAGGAGCTAAATAACCGTCATCGTTAGAAATAAGAATATGTAAATCAGAATGCACTGGCATAAATTACCTTAACCTAGGGTTCGACGATCGAGCATAGCGCGTGCCAATGTGCCTGCATCGACATATTCTAGTTCGCCGCCAACCGGTATGCCACGGGCAATTCGCGTTACTTTAATACCCTTAAGCTTTAACATCTCGCCAATATAGTGCGCTGTTGCCTCACCCTCACTAGTGAAATTGGTGGCTAAAACCACTTCTCGTACTGCAATGCCTGTATCGGGATTTTCGATTCGAGCAAGCAAACGATCAAAATGGATTTCGCTTGGCCCCATACCATCTAAGGGAGAAATACGGCCCATTAAAACAAAGTAATTACCTTTAAAACTTAAAGTCTGTTCAACCATTACTTGATCAGCGGGGGTTTCTACAATGCATAACAAACTTGGGTCGCGACGCGGGTCACTACAGGTAATGCAAATTTCTGTTTCTGAAAAGGTATTACAGCGTTTGCAATGCCCTACCTTCTCAACTGCTTCACCAAGCGATTGAGCCAACAAGGCTGCTCCTGTACGATCGTGTTGTAGTAAATAAAAAGCCATGCGCTGGGCCGACTTGGGCCCCACGCCTGGTAGCACTCGCAAAGCATCAATTAAGCGCTGTAAAGCATCTTGCGGCAAATCATACTTACCGTTTGGCTTAGTTGAATTACGCGACATTAAAACGGTAACTTAAATCCAGGTGGCATTGGCATACCCGCTGTCGCCCCCGACATCAGCTTCGAGTTTGCCGCCTCAGCCTGTTTAAAGGCCTCGGCATAGGCGGTGACAATTAAGTCTTCGAGCATTTCCCGGTCTTCCATAGCGCCTGCGTCAATTTGCACGCGCTTAGTTTCATACTTACCCGTAATTGTGATCTTCACTAAACCGCCGGCGGCTTGGCCGGTAATTTCAAGCGTACTTAACTCTTCTTGCGCGCGCTTCATATTTTCTTGCATTTGCTGAGCTTGTTTCATCAAGCCCGCCAATTGACCCTTCATCATCTTGCGTCCCTCATTTTTTTACTAAATTCCGTATTACTAATTTGAATAACAGGTTCAGCTACAGCGGCCGCACTGAACCACTAACGACTTTCGCACCAAACTCTCTTTCAAGCTCTTGAACAAATGGGTCGGCAGCAATTTGTTGCTCGGCGTTTAAGCGGCGCTCTTGATTAACTTGCGCATCAATTTTAGCCACCGACTGATCAACTACACCGCCAATGACTTCAAGCCGTACAGGCTTAGCAAAGTGGGTGGCAAGTACTTCGCGGAGGCGCTCAACACAATCAGCTGTCGCTAACTGTGGCAAGCTACTGACCGCGATGATCTTAATGCCTTGTGTGGAGTCAACCCAATCTTGTAAATCAGTTTGAAAGGCCATTTGTTGCACCAAACCACGCAGGGGTAATTGGCGCATTAAATCGTGCCAATTGGGGCGCCCTGCCTCAGGTATCCCCTTGCTTGCAGCAGACGAAGATACTGCAGAAGCTGCGGCTGGGACCTTGGGTGCTTCTTTGAGAATTTCAGGTGCTACTTTAGTTGCGGGTTCAGTTGCAGACTGAGTTGCAGACTTAGTTTCAGTCTTCATTGCTGGCTTAGGCGCTGGCTTAGGTGCTGATTTAACTACCGGCGTACTCGCGGGTAGTGTTTTTTGCGACAAATCGCCCGATCCTGCTGGACGAAACGCCAGCATCCGTAATAAGGCCATGGCAAAGCCAGTTTGCTCATCGGGCGCTAAGGAAATATCAGTTCGACTGGTAATAGCAATCTGATAGAACAATTGAATTTCTTCACGGGCGAATACCGACACCAAGCGCCGAATTTCGCCTGCCTCTGGCCAATCATCTAGTACCGATTCGGGAACAACTTGTGCAGCAGCAATTTTTTGCAGCAGGCTCGATAAATCCTGCAAAGCCAAGGAGAATGACATACTCCGTACGCCCATTTCTTCGGCAATAGCTAATAAGCTTGCGCCATCATGTGTTGCCAGAGCATCAAGCATGCTAATGAGATAGGTATCGTCTAAAGTACCCAACATGCCGCGTACGGCAGCTTCATTTACAGTGCCAGCAGCATACGCAATGGCTTGATCGGTAAGCGAAAGCGCATCGCGCATCGAGCCCTGTGCAGCCTTTGCAAGCACTCGCAACGCAACTGGCTCATAACTGACTTTTTCTGCCGCTAATACCTTTTCCAGATGTTCGATAATCAACGCTACCGGCATTTGCTTTAAATTAAATTGTAGGCAACGTGAAAGAATCGTAACCGGAATTTTTTGCGGATCAGTCGTCGCCAAAATAAACTTCACATGGGGTGGCGGCTCTTCCAACATTTTCAACATCGAATTAAACGCTTGGGTACTTAACATATGTACCTCGTCAATCATGTAGACCTTAAAGCGCGCGCTACTTGGTGCATAGGCGGCTTTTTCAAGCAAGGCCGCCATATCATCGACACCGCGATTACTAGCGGCGTCCATTTCAATGTAATCGACAAAACGGCCTTCATCAATTTCCACGCAGGCGGCGCATTTTCCACAGGGCTCTGAGGTCATCTTGCCCTTGCCGTCAGGGCCAGTGCAATTGAGCGCTTTAGCTAGAATACGGGCAATTGTGGTTTTACCCACCCCTCTCGTGCCAGTAAATAACCAAGCGTGGTGAAGCCGCCCTTGATCAAGGGCATGGGTTAGAGCCTTAACCACATGGTCTTGCCCTACCAATTGGGTGAAGGTTTTAGGTCGCCACGAACGGGCCAATGCCAATGCTGTCATAGGTAGATTCTAACAAGGCTAAAATGAAAGTGGACGGGCCTCCTCGCATGGTGGCTTGGTAACCTGGTCAGATCGGGAACGAAGCAGCCAAACCCAAGTACTGCCAGTGCCGGGGGTTGGGCTCGTCCTCCTCGCTTCCGCTTCTATTCAAACATCTTCTAAAGCAAAGCTTGCCCTCTAAAAAATATCCGTCAATTTGCCGTAATACTTTGGCTACAGCCCTAGGGCTTATTGCCAATAGTGGCTTTTGCCAAACGGCGATTCATCAGTCCTTTATCTCCAACACCCCAACCGATAGTATTCAAATAGGCGTCAATATGGACAACGCGCTGGAATTTAGCAGCAAGGGGCTGGCAATTGATTTAGGACAATATGGCGAATGGATTGCCTCAGCTGCAGTAAGCGGCCTAGGGGTTACTCAAACTAATGTTACGCCAGGCTATCCAAGCACAACTGCCGATGTTTCGAATGCACAGCTCCTTTTACAAAAAAATACTGGGGTAGCTCAATTTTTTATGAAAGCAGGTTTATATAGTTTTCCAGGATTGGGTACGCCTTACAAACGAGCGAGTTTTTATACTAACGACACCTATGGTTATATCCCCCAGGTTTATGCGGCCTATGTGCCTAATAGCAATTGGTCTGCATTAATAGGCAAACTGCAGGCCATGGGCGGTTATGAGTCTGGCTTTACCTATCAGAACTTAAATATTGCCCGTGGTATTTTATGGGCCCAAACGAATGTCATTACCCGCGGCATTCAGGTTAATCACACTCAAGATAAGGTCGCTTTGTCTTTAACGCTCAATGATGGCGCGTATTCAGGAAAATATAATTGGCTTGGTGCCTCAGCTAGTTACAAAATGAATCAAAGTCATCAGCTTGATATTAGCTATGTCGGCTCTTTTAGCCCCAATAATACGAATACCTTTAATACGCCTTTATTACAAAACAATTCCCAAATTGGTAATGTAATTTACAAATTTACCTCTGAGCATTGGCAAGTCGTACCTTATTTACAGTATTCTTTTATACCCGCAAACCCCTCCATTGGCATACCTGTTTCGTATACCACTCGAGGTGGCGCAATATTGGTGAACTATAAAATGCAACCAACCGAAATAGGCCCAGCTAAGTTAAAGAATATGAGTTTGCCAGTACGAGTAGAGTATTTGTCTACCAACGGCGGCAATGTAGCTGGGGCACCAATATTGCTTTACGGCCCCAATAGCTCAGCATGGACTTTTACCATCACCCCTACCTATCAATTTGAGCAATACTTTATGCGTTTCGAGGCATCTCTCGTAAAGGCAGTAAATGCAAGCGCTGGTGCAAGCTTTGGCCCTAATGGCACAAATACTTCTCAAGTAAGGGGTATGGTCGAGCTGGGAATTTTGTATTAATTAAAAACCAAGCCGTCACTTCCAAAGAAAGCCTAAACCTACGCGAACATTAGCTGCGCTAGCAGCATAAGATCCAGTTCCACCAGAGGCATAAACATTACCATATTTAATGTAGTTTGCTTCACCATAGCCATAGATATAGCCTTTAATAATCCAATCAAAATCAGCAATAACTTGTTTATAGCCAAGGCCAACTAAGGGCCCTCTAACCATATCGTAATCACCATCACCAGAATACATTTTCGTACTGGCATAACCTAGCTTGACAAACACCAATTTATCAAGCCCTATAGGATATCCAGGCGCTACATATACGTTGTAATCTTGGCCCTTGATAGCGGATACCCAATTCGTAGCGCTCCCTTGTTTAAATTGGCCTCCTCCACTTGCGTCAGAAGCAGTAATCGTATAGCTAGAACTTTTTGAATCAATTAAGTTATATTCAGCACCAAAGCCTAATAAGAAATTGGGGTGCAATAAAAAACTATAGCCGGTGGAAGCTGAGAGGGTTAAGCTATTCGAGTTGGGTGCAGAAGCGGTATAAGGAACCCCCTGAAGTTGGCCTTCAGTAATCGTACCGCCTGTAAATGAGTACTTTAAGACTTCGTAACCCACACCCATTTGGGAAAAGCTATCCTCAAAACGCGACTGGGCATGAGCTGCAATGCTAAGCCCAGAAACTGCCAATAGCAAAATTAACCTTATGTAAAATTTCAAAGCTGTCCCTTTGCATCTAGTTGTTATTTAGATAATATTTAAGAGTATATAGGTATAGGAGAAATCAACAAGATTAGTGGCCATT
>CAJASX010000051.1 GCA_903944725.1 uncultured beta proteobacterium | reverse complement strand
ATGCTCAGGGCAATTCCTCAATATCTAATGGGGTAACGATTAACGCGAATGGCACTAGCATGCAACTATCAAATCGCTTTAATCTCTTTCTCACTCCGGCTTATGCAATTAATAAAGATAAATTGGTGTACATTAAAGCGGGCTATAGTCAAGTCAGTACACAATTTAACCGTGCGACTTCTATTACCAAAACGCTCAATGGGGTATCAACCACCACTGCTTCAACCGGGGGAAATCAGTCTTCTAATCAAGGCGGTTACTTGTTTGGTTTAGGGTATAAACAAATCATCACAAGTGGTTTATATGGTTTTGTAGAAGGCAACTATATGGGCTATAGCGCTCCTAGCTATAGTTACAACACACCACAGAAGGCTGTAACCAATCTCCTTGGCGTTAGCTCTACCGGCACAAGAAACGTAACTCTTAACTTTGCTAGCCTAAACACTTATCAACTTTTAATCGGTGTAGGTTATGCGTTTTAGGTTAATGTATTAAGTTATTTGTGTTGCTTAATCCATTTGAATCTTGGCACCTTCAATCACCTTACGCCAGCGATCAGTATCAGCTGTCATAAATTGAGTGGCTTGCTGGGCATTCATAAACGTCACGGTTGCCCCTAAGCGTGAAATAGCCTCAACCATCTCTTTTTGAGCAACTATCTTTTGTAAGCTATTTTGAAGTCGTTGACTGACTGCATCTGGTAACCCCTTAGGAGCAGCTATGCCAAACCAAGCTGTTACTAGAAAATTAGGAAAGCCTGATTCAACCATGGTGGGCACATTTGGAAGTGCGGGGTTGCGTTCGGCGCTTGTAACTGCTAGTGGCTTTAACTTGCCACCGTTAATTAGTCCCATCGCGGGAGGCAGGTTATCAAACATAAAATCTACCTCTTTAGCGATCAGGGCCACATTTGCGAATGAGGAGCCGCGATAAGGAATATGCAAAACAAAAATACCCGCTTGACTTTTGAGCATCTCGGCGCTTAGATGTAATGAAGTGCCATTGCCATTAGATGCGTAATTGAGCTTGCCAGGACTCGCTTTTGCACGTTTGACTAAATCGGCTACTGAATTGATTCCCGACTCAGGGTTAATCAATAAGACATTAGGCAGTTGGCCGAAAATGGCAATTGGCTCAATGCTCGATGGGTTATAAGGCAAAGTCTTATAGAGAACAGGACTAATGCTGAGCGGGGCAGAAGCCATTAAGAGGGTGTAACCATCTGGATTGGCTTTTGCAACCTCAGCCGCCCCCAGATTTCCGCCCGAGCCAGGTTTATTCTCAATTACAATCGGCTGCCCTAAATCTTTTGAGAGTGCTGGGCTTATTAAACGAGCCGCATTATCAATTAGGCCGCCGGGAGGAAAAGGCACAACTAATTTAATGGGCTTATTTGGATATACCTGAGCGTTGGCGGTAGTGAAAGAAAGCATGCTCAAGATAATAAAAACTGCGCCAACCAATTGTCGAAACATATTCATAAAGGAAAACCTCTTTTCATTGATACCCTCTTTTTATCATTAAAATCTATTGGCGTTTATAGTGGTTTACCTTATATTTGCGTAGAATTGAGCTATGAATAAACCATTAAATGGCTTACCCCCTGTAGGATTGATTGGGCTTGGCGCAATGGGCCTTGGTATGGCTACTTCACTGCGCAGAGCTGGCTTGGTACCCCGCGTATTCGATATCCGCGCCGAAGTCGCCACCACCTTTGCGGCACAGGGTGGAATTGCCTGTTCTTCAATTGCAGAGCTGGCAAAATCTTGCGAGGTAGTGATCTCGGTAGTCGTTAATGCTGCACAAACAGAATCCTTATTATTTGGACCTGACGGCTGTTTAGAGTGCATGAGCCCAGGTGGGGTATTTGTGATGTGTTCGACTGTTGATCCAAACTGGTCGATTGAGATCGAAAAGAAGCTTGCTGCAAAAGGCATTCTTTATCTTGATGCACCAATCTCTGGCGGGGCAGCCCGGGCGGCCCTAGGCGAGATCACGATGATGACGGCCGGTGATCCAAAAGCGTATGCTATTGCACAACCCTTTTTTGAGGCCATGGCATCCAAAGTTTATAGGCTTGGAGATCAGGCAGGCGCAGGCAGTAAGGTAAAAATTATTAATCAGTTGCTCGCCGGCGTTCACATTGCCGTGGCAGCTGAGGCTATGGCACTTGGGATTCGAGAGGGCGTAAACCCCGAAGCACTTTATGAAGTAATTACCAATAGTGCAGGCAATAGCTGGATGTTTGAAAATCGCATGGCACATGTGTTGGCAGCTGACTACACACCGCTGTCTGCGGTTGATATTTTTGTAAAAGATCTGGGGCTTGTGCTAGATGTTGCACGCGAGACTAAATTCCCGCTGCCATTATGTTCCACCGCTCACCAGATGTTTATGCAAGCCTCGACTGCAGGTTTTGCAAAAGAAGATGATAGCGCTGTGATCAAGATCTTTCCGGGCATTGAGTTACCTAAAAAGGAAGTCTAGTAATGGATATTTTAATAACGGGAGGGTGTGGGTTTCTTGGCTCGAAGCTGGCGAGAACGTTACTGCAAAAAGGCACGATTCGCATCAATGGGGAATCTAGTCAACCTATTCGGAAATTAATTCTTACTGATCTTGTTCCGCCAGCAAAGGATCTTCAAGCTGATCAGCGGGTTCAGTTCATTGCAGGTAATCTGCGTACGCTTTTATTGACCGAGAAAATAATGACGGCAGAGATCAAGGCGGTTTTTCATCTTGCCGCGGCAGTTAGCGGTGAATGTGAGGCCAATTTTGATCTTGGTATGGCTAGTAATTTTGAGACAACCCGTGACTTGCTGCAGGCATGCCGAACTAGCCAACAGGTGCCCAGCTTTATATTTGCTAGCTCTGTTGCCGTGTTTAGTAGTCGGCCTGGCCAATCTTGGCAAGGCATCATCGTTGATGACGATACTCTGCCAACTCCACAAAGCAGTTATGGAATTCAGAAATACATTGGAGAACAACTGGTGGCCGACTTTGGTAGAAAAGGATTTATTCGTGCGCGCGCTGTTCGACTGATGACCGTTAGTGTTCGCCCAGGAAATCCTAACGGTGCAGCCTCTGGATTTTTATCTGGCATGATTCGCGAACCACTTGCTGGCCTAAAAGCGATTGTTCCTGTTGACCCAGAGACTCCAGTAGCACTTGCCTCCCCAGCCCGCACTATTGAAGGACTAATCAAGGCAGCTGAAACAGCTGATAGTTCATGGGGTTTTCTGACCGCAATGAATCTACCCTCTTTACGCGTAACAGTAGGTGATATGGCTAGAACCCTGCTACGACTGGGGGGACCACATCTTGCTGATCGTCTTGATTGGAAAATAGACCCTGCAATTGTCAAATTAGTCAACAGTTGGCCCGGTGAAATTGCCTACTCGCGTGCTTCGCAACTTGGCCTGACCCCCGACCCATCCTTTGATGCTATTGTTCAGCAGTACATTAATGAAAACCCCACAGCAATCCAGTTACGCTAATTTTTAGGTTAAAGCTCATGAGCACAATTCTTCTAGGCTGTATTGCTGATGATTTTACTGGTGCAACTGATCTCGCTAACAATCTGGTACGCGCGGGAATGAGAACTTTGCAAACTATTGGTACCCCAAAAACAAAAATTAATATGCCTACCGATGCTGTTGTCATTGCCTTAAAGTCTCGGACAATTCCAGTAGATGAGGCGGTTGAACAGTCGCTTAATGCCCTGCAGTGGCTACGCTCTTGCGGTGCTCAACAAATTTATTTCAAGTACTGCTCAACTTTTGATAGTACCGCCAAAGGAAATATTGGTCCAGTAGCAGAAGCGTTGATGAGTGCTTTAGCTACCGATTTCACAATTGCTACTCCAGCCTTTCCTGAAAACAAACGCTTTGTATTTCAGGGGCATTTATTTCTAGGAAACCAGTTGCTTAATGAAAGTGGAATGCAAAATCATCCACTAACGCCAATGAATGATTCTAATTTAGTACGGGTTTTACAGTCTCAATGTATCTCGAGTGTGGGACTAATTGATTATGAATGTGTTACCAAAGGTAGTAACTCCATTGAGGCAAAAATTCAGGAACTTCGATCTAACTCGGTAAGCATGGCGATTGTGGATGCTATCTCAAATCATGATCTGCTTGAAATTGGGCGAGCAATTCGATCACTACCGCTAGTTACTGGCGGGTCTGGTATAGCAATCGGTTTACCGCAAAATTTCTCGTTACCGGCCGCGAATAAGGCACAGGTTCTACCCCCTGTTCAAGGGTTTCAAGCGATTATTTCTGGAAGCTGCTCGCAGGCTACTAATTTACAAGTGGCCACATTTATTGCCGCAGGATTGCCAGCACACCAGCTTGATCCTTTCGTATTAGCTAAAGACCCAGGGACTATCCAGCAGTTAATCGATTGGGCTACCTCCCATCTAGACCAAGGGCCAGTATTAATTTATTCAACTACTTTGCCAGAGACAGTAAAAATGATTCAGCTTGGTCTTGGCATTTCTCAGGCAGGTAATTTGATTGAAAGCGCTTTAGCTACAATTGCTTCTGGCCTTGTTGCAGCTGGCGTACAGCAGTTAATTATCGCTGGTGGGGAGGTCTCGGGTGCTTGTGTGCAAGCGCTCGGAATTGAACAATTACAGATAGGCCCCCAGATTGACCCAGGCGTTCCTTGGTGCTATGCCAACCCAGATTCTTCAGAAAAAGAGGGATTTCATATTGCACTCAAGTCTGGTAACTTTGGCTCACCTGATTTCTTTCTTAAATCGTTTGGGATACTACAATGAAGGAGTCTTTTGCTCGTGAAGAAATTTGTCGCGTTGGCAAGAGTCTCTTTGACCGCGGCTATGTTCATGCAACAGCCGGAAATATTAGTATACGACTTGAGGACGGATTATTAATTACACCTTCGGACGCCTGCCTCGGTTTTTTGGATCCAGCGGGTTTAGCAAAAATCGGTACTGATGGGAAACAACAAAGCGGTGAGCGCGCTAGTAAAACAGTTCTCTTACACCAGGCAATCTACCGTGCTACATTGCAATTTAGCCCACATACGAGTTGTATCATTCATACCCACAGTAGCTACTGCGTCAGTTTGGCATTACAGGTTAATACCGCCGAGTTATTACCACCAATTACCCCCTACTTTGTTATGAAAGTTGGCCATGTTCCTCTCATTTCATATGATCATCCAGGCAGCCCAAGGATT
>CAJASX010000050.1 GCA_903944725.1 uncultured beta proteobacterium | reverse complement strand
GGCATGGGCAGCAAAGGCATTGTGGCTTCGACTGCTGCCCTTGGTATTTTATTGCAAGAGGGTATTGGCGATACGATTCGCGTGTCGCTAACACCCGACCCTGGTGCTCCTCGAGAAAATGAAGTCATTGTGGCTCAAGAAATTTTACAAACCATGGGCTTACGTAATTTCACGCCAATGGTAATTGCATGCCCTGGCTGTGGGCGTACGACCAGTACGACTTTTCAAGAATTAGCGGCACAAATTCAAGCGTACTTGCGCCAGCAAATGCCCATCTGGAAAAAATCCCATCCTGGGGTAGAGAATATGAATGTTGCGGTGATGGGTTGTATTGTCAATGGTCCTGGAGAAAGTAAGCATGCCAACATTGGCATCTCTTTGCCTGGCACGGGTGAAGCTCCTGCGGCACCGGTATTTGTTGACGGCGTGAAAGTTAAAACCTTACGTGGCACAGGTATTGCTGAAGAGTTTCAAGTGATTGTAGATGACTATGTGAAGTCACATTATGGTGCCCAGTCAACATGAGTACGCTAAATGAGTGAGCAAAAAATTCAAAAATTAGCCGGCGTGCGGGGTATGAATGATGTATTACCTATAGATGCAAAGCAGTGGCTCTATTTAGAAAAAATATTACACGATTTAACCCGCGCTTACGGCTACGAGTTAATAAAAACCCCGATTGTTGAAGCAACCGAAGTTTTCCAGCGCGGCATTGGTGTGGTTACCGATATAGTTGAGAAGGAAATGTATTCGTTTGAAGATCGCCTCAATGGCGAGCAACTTACTTTGCGACCTGAAGGGACGGCTGCAGTTGTGCGAGCAGTAATTGAACATAATTTACTGTATGACGGCCCTAAGCGACTATGCTACATGGGTCCGATGTTTCGGCATGAGCGCCCACAGCGCGGGCGCTATCGTCAGTTTCATCAATTTGGAGTTGAGGCTTTAGGCTTTGCAGGCCCCGACATTGATGTCGAAATTATTGTGATGGGTCAGCGCTTGTGGGATGAGTTGGGTTTGCGCGGAGTCACCCTTGAAATTAATTCTTTAGGCCAAGCTGCTGAACGTAATGCGCATCGTGAGGCTTTAGTTAACTATTTTACAGCCAATGCCGCAGCTCTTGATGAAGATTCACAGCGTCGTTTACTTACCAATCCCTTACGCATTTTGGATTCTAAAAATTCAGTAATGCAGGAATTGATTGAGAAGGCGCCACGCTTGCTGGATTTTCTCGGCGCTGAATCCATGCAGCACTTTACGGCTGTCCAGGCCTTATTAAAAGCCCACAATATTCCTTGCAAAATTAATCCGCGCTTGGTGCGCGGCTTAGACTACTACAACCTCACCGTGTTTGAGTGGGTAACCACCGAACTAGGTGCGCAAGGCACGATTGCTGGCGGTGGACGTTATGATCCGTTAGTCGAGCGAATGGGTGGCAAAGCTGCGCCAGCTTGTGGATGGGCCATGGGTATTGAGCGAGTACTGGAACTAATGGCAATTTCAGGCTCAGTACCCGATGCTGAAGCGGTGTGTGATGTTTATATTTTGCATCAGGGCGGTGAAACTTTAACAGCCGCTTTCATTGCCGCCGAACAATTACGCAGCGCTGGTATTGATGCGATTTTATTCTGCGCCCCCGATGGTCAAGTGACAAGCTTTAAAGCGCAGATGAAAAAAGCTGATGCGAGTGGAGCTACCTTTGCCTTGATTATTGGTCCCGATGAATTAGCACATAATGAAGCTCAAATAAAAGACTTACGTGGTCAGGGCGGCCAACGTGCAGTACCTCTGCCTAACTTACTAGAGGCCATAATAGAGGCGCTGGTTTCAGCCTCGGAATAAAATAAGCTGCCCTACAATCTACGTCATTATCCCGCCTTTATTTATTTACTTTATTTACGCTCACTTTTTGGATAGTTATGCCACTCGATCTCGAAGAACAAGAACATCTAGATAACTTTAAAGACTTTTGGAAAAAGTATGGCAAGTTATTGACTAGTTTATTAACTGCTATTTTGTTGGTTTATGCGACCTATAGTGGTTGGCAATGGTGGAAAAGTAATCAAGCCATGGAGGCTTCAAAGCTTTACAGCACGATGATGAACGCCGTAGCCAAGGGCGACAAAGAGCAAACGTATCGCGC
>CAJASX010000049.1 GCA_903944725.1 uncultured beta proteobacterium | reverse complement strand
TTTCTACAATCCGTCGTTGTGGTTTAAAAATGTGTGGTAAATGAGCGTAGCTATAAACCGATAAACGATCTGGATTCATCTCAATCACAGCTTGCACTGTGGCTGCAAAGCTTGTCGGCGTTTGTTTCGGCAGACCATAAATCAAATCAACACTACTCGAATTAAAGCTATGTTTACGTGACCAATTTAGAACCGATTGAGTCTCCTCACGGGTTTGCAGCCGATGTACTGCCCGCTGAACATCCAGATTAAAATCTTGCACCCCAAGACTAATGCGATTAAAGCCTAACTCGGCAAGCAATGCAATGTCGGCTTCAGTTACCTGCCGAGGATCAATTTCAATCGAGTATTCCCCGCCACTTTGAAATTCAAAATGGTCTTTAATCGAGTCCATTAATTCACGCATTTCAGCGTGAGACAGAAAGGTTGGAGTACCACCACCCCAATGCAGTTGACTAATGGGTAGTTTTTGCTCAGGAGCAAGATTCATCGCCCGACAAACAGTAGCCATTTCTTTGGCTAGATATTTAATGTACTTGGCGCTCCGCCCATGATCCTTCGTAATAATTTTATTGCAACCACAGTAGTAACAAATATTAGGGCAAAACGGTAAATGAAGATATAGAGATAAAGCTTGTTTAGTGAGTGCTACCCGCTTTAATGCTAAGTGATAGTCGTTCTCAGTAAACTCTTGATGGAAACGATCGGCACTAGGATAAGAGGTGTAACGTGGCCCATTAATATCAAATTTTTTTAACAAGGCAGGCGAAAATAAAGTTAATGGCACTTGGTCTACACCATTTTTTTGAATAAAATTAGTTGCTGCATACACCATCCTATTACTTTTAGCAGAAGATTTTAAAAGCAGTTTTGATGCAAATCAAAAATTTCACTGCTTATCAATGATAAAATTAGGTATTAGCACTAAAGCCCTATTTTTTAATGAAAATTAAAGCCTATTAAAGGCTTACAAGGAATAAACCATGAAATATCTAGTTTGTGTTGATGGCTCTCAATCCTCTTTAAAAGCGGTTAAGTATGCGATCAAACTCGCGTCAGATAATCGTTCAAGCTCGTCTATTGTGCTAATTAATGTTCATGATGATGAACCGCTAAATCGAGTAAAGAGTTTTGTGGGGAAAAAAGAGGTAGAGAATTTTTTGATTGAAAATAGCAAAATAGAATTAAAAGCTGCTCAAAAATTATTAAATACGTCCAAAATTAAACACAGTATTATTATCGAGCTTGGTCATATAGCTTCTACAATCGCCAGTACTGCTAGCACAGAAAAGTGCGATATGATAATTTTGGGCGCTAAGGGGCGTACTGGTATAGTTGATCTACTGTTAGGATCTGTAGCGCAACGAGTTGGAGCGATTGCGAAACAACCAGTATTACTAGTTAAATAGGCCAAGATTCTACAAAAAACTAGGTATTATTTTTTTGACCTGCTCTTGACTTAAGCGCTTGAGATTTAGCTTGGCGCCTAGCTTGTGGGTTATTTTTTTGTTGAGCCTGATGCCGTACTGAACGTGCTGCCTTAATCGGCTGAATACCAATCTTAGGGTCAACCTCAAATCCTGAAATAATTTCTTGCGGAATAGTTTGTTTAGTCAATTTCTCAATATCTTTCAAGAGTGCTAATTCATCGATACAAACCAATGAAATCGCGATCCCATTCGAACCCGCTCGGCCCGTTCTGCCAACCCGATGTACGTAATCTTCTGACACATTGGGTAAATCGTAATTAACTACATGGGGTAGTTGATCAATATCAATACCCCTTGCTGCTATATCGGTTGCTACTAAAGCGGTGATTTTTCCAGACTTAAAGTCTGCCAAAGCTTTAGTACGTGCCGTTTGACTTTTATTCCCATGAATGGCCATGCAAGTGATGCCATCTTTTTCAAGCTGAGTTACAAGCTTATTAGCGCCATGTTTAGTGCGCGTAAAGACCAGCACCTGCTGCCAATCATTTGCTTTAATGAGGTGGGCTAATAGGGCCTGTTTTTTATTTTTATCGACCGGATGGATTTTTTGAGTAATCGCTTCGTGTGTGCTATTGCTACGCGCAACTTCAATTAATGCTGGAGACTTTAGTAAGGTATTGGCAAGCGCTTTAATTTCGGCAGAAAAAGTAGCAGAGAACAATAGGTTCTGGCGTGTTTTTGGCAATAGGGCCAAAATGCGTTTAATGTCTGGCAAAAAACCCATATCTAGCATGCGATCTGCTTCATCTAAAACCAAAATTTCGATTTCCTTTAATGAGATAAAGCCTTGTCCAATTAAGTCGATTAAGCGTCCGGGGGTAGCCACTAAAATATCAAGGCCTTTTTTAATCGCATTAATTTGTGGATTTGCACCAACGCCACCAAAAATTACCGCCGATTTTAATGATGTGTATTTGCCATAAGTTAATACGGCCTGATGTACTTGCGCCGCTAGCTCGCGTGTTGGCGTCAAAATTAAAGCCCGTAGCTGGCGACGCGTCTTCACTTCACCAGCTTTTGAGTCCATCAATCTTTGTAAAATTGGTAAGGTAAAGCCTGCAGTTTTACCAGTACCGGTTTGGGCTGCGGCCATTAAATCACCGCCCTTTAAGACTGCTGGAATTGATTGAATTTGAATTGGGGTGGGCGTTGTATAGCCTTCTTCTTGCACTGCACGCAAAATAGGTGCAGATAAAGCGAGTTCATTAAATAGCATGTAGACCGATAAGTTATAACAACAAATTAATTGATCATTTTATGCTATTAATTACGAATAATTAGGCGGGCCAAACAGCAGAAGGTAGATCAGCATGAGGCGCGACAAATTGTTGGCGGATCATCTGAAATGAGCGGGGAGTCATTTCCCCAGTTTTATACTCGATAACCCAAAAATAATCATAGACATCATCTGGCCAGGTAGTGGGTACACCCGCAATTTGATCTAAATTGAGCAATTGTCGCAAGGTCACTTTTTCTCCAGTAAACTCAGACTCTAGCGCAGCGCTGGCAATATGAAAATGCTCCCAAATCATCAGTACAGTTTTATCAACATAGCTAGTGGTATTTAATAAGTCTGCTGCTGCTAATTGATTGCGTACATTTTGCTCGGCCATATGCATCCGATCAAGTCCGGCCTCAGCCCAATAAGTAATGATCGGCATATTCCAGCTAGCAGCAATCGGTGCCATTGTTTCCATCGTATGCAAGGTCATCACCATCAAAGCAGCTGGCGACTCATTTTTAGCAAACAATGATTGGCAAGCATGACGTCCTAAATATTGATCCGAAAGTGCTTGGGCACGCATGATGCCTGTCTCAGAAAGGCTGGGGGCATTTAATTTTTCAGAATGGCGAGCAATAATAATTTTCATAATTACCTAAAAAAATAATAAAAATTCAGAACAATAAAAATGAGTTACATTCTTATGGATGTTGAATAAGTCAATCCAAAACGTGCTTAAGCTATCCTATCATTTTTGCTTGGTTTACGGATCTTACTCAGGATGAAAGCACAAGCCACTTTATTTAATAAGAATTTAGGTTTATTAATAGTTTGCCAAGGGCTTTTTTTAACCAATAATGTCACTTTTATTGCCATTAATGGCCTAGTTGGCCTCAGCTTAAGTCCTTTATCTTGGATGGCAACTATACCAATTATGGGCTATGTAGTTGGGGGAGCGTTGTCGACCTCAATCGTTGCTAAAACGCAGCATCAATTTGGTCGACGCCGCTCCTTTCAGCTCGGTTTATTTATCGCCTTTATTTCAGCGCTAATTTGTGCTTATGCGGCTCTCTCTAGTAATTTTTGGCTGCTGGTGGCAGGCACTTTTATTGCTGGTTATTACAGCGCTAATGGTCAACTCTATCGTTTTGCGGCTGCTGAGTTAACCATTGCTAGCTTGCGTGATAAGGCTGTATCGTGGGTTTTAGCAGGCGGGATTTTAGGGGCCGTGGTGGGACCCAATTTAGCATCATGGACCAAAAATGCGTTTGCAGTGCCTTTTCTAGGGGCCTACCTAACATTGTCGGTTGCTGCAATTGCTGGGATTGTCGTAATGCAATTTATCGACTTTCCAGAAGAGTATAAATCGAAGCAACCCCTGTCAGCTGGTCGCGACTTGAAAACTATTTTACTGCAACCAGTATTTTTAGTGGCTACGATTGGCGCATCACTGGGCTATGGTGTGATGAATTTACTGATGGCTGCCACCCCTTTAGCAATGCAAATTTGTGGCTTACCTTTCGCCGATACTGCCCTCGTATTAGAGTGGCATGTAATCGGCATGTTTGCTCCAGGTTTTTTTACTGGCTCACTAATTCAACGCTTTGGCGCGATCAAAATTATGGGGGTTGGAGTAATACTCAATTTAATCTGTATCGCTATTGCCTCGACTGGAACCGACCTACATCAATTTTTGTTAGCACTTTTCATACTCGGAGTAGGTTGGAATTTTTTATTTACTGGCTCCACTACCTTAGCGATGACTGCATACCGCCCCGAAGAAAAAGATAAAGCTCAAGCAGTAATTAACTTTTTTGTATTTGGCACAATGGCTTTCACCTCATTTGGCTCGGGGGCAATGGTTACTACTCAGGGATGGGATCTCCTAAATCTGGGATCTCTCATTCCTGTATTGGTAACCGGGTTGGCCTTAATCTGGCTCAGGGTAAAAAAATTGACCCCGTAGCCTTAGACATCATCCATAAAGCTGCCACCACCACTGTTGTCATCCCAATCCGAATTACCTGCGTTACCCGAGTCTTCCCATGTGCTAACGTCGCGCACTCCAAAATCGGTATTATCTCGCCCCGCTTGAGCTGGCTGAATATTGCCAGAGGAATCCCGATTACCATGCTCGCCGCCCATTAAATGACTGGCTAAAGCCTGCCCAGCGACCATGCCAGCTCCTAAGGCTGCTCCAGTTGCTAAGCTGCCCATTAGGCCAGACCCCCCAAAGCCATTGCTTGGTGCGCCGGCAGGGCCGTTAGGGCTGCCGGGGCCACCCGGACCATTAGGTCCTGGCCCACCAGTGGGGTTTGGTGCCGAGCCGCTCTGAGGGCCATTGCCTAATGCCGCCGCCTTTGCTTGCTCGCGCTTTCTTTGCTTCATAAAATAAATCACGCCGCCAACTAAAACCACGATTAACAGCCAAAAAATCGGGCTACTAAAGATCGAAGTAGGCGCAGCATTATTCGCTAAATTAGATCCTGAAACCTTTGATCCAGCCGCTAATTGCGTGCGCAGCTTTTGGACTGAATCAACTTGCGCAAAAGGCAAGCCAGGGGCAAGTGTCTCGGCACGAGCCAGTTCTGCTCGGGCCTGCTCAAGGCGCCCTTCTTTTAGCCGCAGTTCAGCCATAATATAGTGGGCCTTAGCGCTATTAGGATGATTTTGCAAGACCTCTTTCATCATGACATCAGCCTGAGCCAGCTGTCCAGCTTGAATTTTTTGATAAACCTCATGCAAACTAGGCTCATTGGCCAAGGCTAAAGTACTAAAACTTAAGATAAGGGTTGCCAGAAGGCTAACAATGAAGGGAAATTGGGCTAAGCGCATAACAGTTCCTTTTCTTCAATCGGAGAATAAGAGTAAAAATACTCCTTTTTAATGAAATTAGAAATACCCTAAAATTAATAGGGAATTGCCCAACTCCTCAGGGCTTGCGACACCTTTTTTTATTAAGGGCTTGCGATCAGCATAGCTTGGCTAATCTGCAACTCAGCAGGTAAGCCTTGCTGCACTAAGCTGCAACTTGCTATCTGCGCTAATGAAATAGCTTGATTAAATACAATCTTTAACTCGCAATTAGCCAAATTGAGCTGATACGCCTCCCCCTCTTCAGATAAATTCCTGCTTAATGTATCGCCCCCCTCTATTTGCAACAATTTCATTAGAGTGCGAGTGGTCGCTAAAGGGTTAGCCGATTCTAGGGTAATGCTTTGTAAGTGGTTCATCGAGTTTGAGTGTTGCTGGTCAACGCGCACCCAAACAAAATCGGGGGTCAAGTGTTCACAAAAGTAAATTCGTAAACCTGCGATTGGCTGCTGAGAAAAACGTACCGTCTTAAAAAAGGCTTGCTTTATCCCATCACCAACTTTTGCGGGGCGTGATAAATCTTGAGGGGTATTTGGCGCAAATCCAGCCTCTTGTAGCACCTTGAAACATTCCTCAGCATTGGTCGTTCGAAATACCAATGCATCAAGACCTAAAGCTTGGTTAGCAATTTCTTGCCGCTGGGGTAGAGTTCCAGCCTCCCAACCCAAGATCTCTAAATAGGCAGAATCTAAAACAATTAACTGGTTCGATGAACCTAAGTTATGGGTAGACTTAGCGCTAAGGTGAAAGCCAAGATCGCTAAATTGCTTCGCAACCAAATTTATTCGGTCTCTTGCCATAATGACTAAATGGTCAAATTCATACTGCATATGCGCTCTTTTTGCCGATCGAGCTATTGATACTAAATCATTACCTCTAAATTATGCTGGATGCTGCCCTAATTAATTCTTTGCATTTGGAAAAAATAATTGCTGACCCCCAATTTTAAAAGCAGCAATTGCATCCTGGCCTGATTTGGAAATGAGCCAATCAATAAAGGCCTGTCCCTCTACCTTTTTTACTTGAGGGTATTTTGCAGGATTAACCAACATTACCCCATACTGATTAAATAAATTAGGATCGCCTTCAACCAAAATATCTAACTCACCCCGATTTTTAAAGGCTAGCCAAGTACCTCGATCTGCCAAAATATAGCCATTCATAGCGGATGCCGTATTTAAAGCTGGCCCCATACCCGAGCCGGTTTCTTTATACCAAGGCATACTAGGATTTACTGCCAGCCCTGCATCTTTCCAATAGCGCAATTCGGCGGCATTAGTACCGCTTTTATCGCCACGAGAAATAAATGGCGCCTTAGCATTAGCAATTTTTTGAAAAGCCACTTTAATGTCTTTACCGCCAACAATTTTAGCGGGATCACTCTTGGGGCCAATTAAAATAAAATCGTTGTACATTACTTCATAACGCTTAGTCGCAAAACCATCATCAACAAACTTTATTTCGGCTGGCTTATCATGAACAAATACCACATCTGCATCTCCGCGTCGGCCTATATCGAGCGCCTGCCCAGTACCCACTGCAACAATTTTGACTTGGACGCCAGATTGTTTTTGAAAAATTGGCAAAATAGAACTGAATAAGCCAGATTGCTCTGTCGATGTCGTTGAAGATACAACGATACTTTTTTCCTGTGCAAAACTTGCTTGAACTAAAACGGTTGCACCTAAAAAAAAGGTTATAAAGATCCGGAAGGTAATTGCTTTTAACATTTTTAGGGCCTTATTCAATTCAAGTTAGTATTCATAGATCATACAAAACATCAATATGAAATAAATTACATATGCGAATTCAAATTAGGCCTACGCTACTCATTGGCCACCAAGGCTCAAAACAGCTTGATTCAGTTGATTTAGTCTGGTTAGTCGATTTACTCCAGGACATCAAAAAAGAGGCGACCCTAATGGGTGCGGCAAAAAGGTCCGGAACTTCGTACCGGACTCTCTGGAATAAATTAAATGAAATAGAAGCGCTTCTAAATCAAAAATTAGTCGAACGAGTAAAGGGCCATGGTTCAACAGTAAGTCATTTTGGTCTCTTTTTAATTCAATTTGTTACCCAAATGCAAAACCGTTATAACGAACAAACGCTTAATTTTCAAGACGCTCTATCCAAAGAAATCGATGTCTATCGATTAGCTCAAGATAAAAAATGGCATATTTTTACTAGCAGTGATCCTATCATTCAGCAGACTGTTAAGGAGCTAACTTGCTTTGAATTAAGGGTAGCGGGCTCAGGTGAATCACTGGAACGCCTCCTAAATCATGAGGCCGACATTGCGGGATACCACGTTTCTGATCCCGAAAATTCTCGCATCATTCATCAGCGCCTAATTAAAGCGGGTATGCAAGTAGTGCCAGTGATGAAACGAATCCAAGGTTTAATTGTGCAAAAGGGCAACCCCCTGAATCTAACCTCCATCAGTGACTTGACCAATCCAAAAGTCCGTTTTATAAATCGCCAAAGAGGCTCGGGCACCCGCTTATTGCTGGATTCTTTATTAGCTGAAAAAGGCCTTAATTCAGAGAAAATTAAGGGCTATAACAATGAAGAATTTACCCACTCTGCGGTTGCCAGTACGATCTTAGCCAACAAAGCCAATGTTGGTATTTCCGTTAAAAATATTGCGCTAGAAAATAAACTAGGCTTTATCTACCTTAAAGATGAACTATTTTTTTTGGCGATGCGTAAAGAATTGGCTGCCAACAAGGAGGTTGGCAAACTGATTAGCAAAATTAGGAATTATGCGGGCATCACCGAAGGTTATAAATCTTTAGGCGCCAAAGTGCAACTACATGACTGGATTTAAATGCTTAAGAAACTGGCGCAAGGGGTAAATTAAATAATAAATTTTGCGGTTTCAGTTTTAATACCTTGTCCTGATTCATGGCAATACCTAAATAAACGGGTTTGCCAGTTAACTCGGGAAGAACCACATTTGGACTGATAAAATCTAAACGAAATAAACAAATTAACCGCGCAATGCTATTCGCCTCAACCATGTCTTTGTTATAGAGTGCATTTAAGATTTCAGTAGAAGCGGCGTCTAAGCCAACATGCCAGACCCACTGTGGATCATTAATCGCTGCTAATGGGGTAATCTTGGCCTCGATACCTAAAAAATGATTGAGCCATTTGGCAAGTAATTTACTAAAATTCTCAACTGGGGGCTGACCAAAATTTAAGGGAATTGCAAAATCGTAGCTACTATCACGGGTCCAATAAAGATCGGCATTATCTTCGTGCAAAACATCAAGGTCGATTGATTTCATTGCTACTGTAGTCTGTTTTAGTAAATCAACGATGTTGCCAAACTCTGGGGCCTGGGCATTGCACTCAATGGTTTCATGATCTGCACTCATCACCAGACCATCTTCTAAAACGCTCATTTTTTGTGGCCGGAAAAATAATTCAGCTACTCTGGCATCCATCGCACTTGGCTCATCACCCAAGATATGCCGCATAAAAATTTGGACTAACTGATTGACAAACAAGGGTGGTACATCAACCCCATCACCGGCAAATAGGTTTAAATAAAATGACTCTAATGAGGGTGCTAAGAGTAATTTAGCGCGATACCGCAACCAAATCCGGTAATTTTCTTGAATGTCACTATCCATCATTTCAGCAATTTCAGCTTCGCTAATTTCAGCACGTGGATTTTGCGTTAAACGCTGATGCAGGAGCTTTTCTGCGGCACATGATTCGGATACTAAATT
>CAJASX010000048.1 GCA_903944725.1 uncultured beta proteobacterium | reverse complement strand
AGGAAATTTTAAATTCGGTCGGTCAATAAAGTCGGGTATTTGTGACAGTCGTACTAAATTAACGGGTCCATTGACGCGATAACAATCAGTTGTCTCTAATTGAGTAGACAAACGTAAGAATTCCAATAAATCGTTAGGGGTATCTGCCGACACTTCTAGCCGCACTGCATCACCTAAATGGCGGGTTGGTAGTTCGCCTTGTAAGGCTTCGCGTAAATCGGTAGCCTCATCATCAGAAACAAATAATTCTGAATTGCGCGTTACTCGAAATGCATGGGCTTGCAAAATACTTAAACCAGGAAAAAGCTCGGCTACAAACGATTGCACTAAAGAAGAGAGCAAGACAAAAGAATAATCACAATCAGAAAGTCGTTTAGGAATTTGAATGACTCGTGGCAAAGCACGCGGAGCCTGTACTACGGCTAAATTGGCTTCACGACCAAAAGCGTCTTTACCGGTTAGAGCAACAATAAAATTTAAACTTTTATTACCTACGCGCGGAAATGGATGCGCAGGATCTAGGGCAATTGGAGTCAATAGAGGCAGTATTTCAGTACGGAAAAAATCGAATGCCCAACGACGTTGTTGAGCTGACCAATCTTCGCCCCTTAAAAAACGGATACCATCTGTTGCTAACTGGGGAATAATAACTTTTTGATAAATTTCATATTGGCGCACAACCAAGTGATGGGAGTATTCAGCTACCCGTTGGTAACAATCTTGAATGGTAAGGCCATCTGGTTCAAGCTTTAGAGGCTGACTTAAGAGTTGTTCTTTGAGCCCAGAAACCCGCACTTCGAAAAATTCATCCAAATTATTAGAGACAATGCTTAAAAAGCGTAAGCGCTCGAGTAATGGGTTTTGGGGGTCTTCAGCCTGCGATAAGACCCGCGAATTGAATTCTAGAATGCCAATTTCACGATTAAGAAGGGGAGTCGCCATGTTTTTTTCGTCACATTTCATTAATATGTCACTTTTATTTCATAATATAAGCTTATCTCTTATTTTTCACTGGTTTCACTCTTTTGCCCACTTCACCTAATATTTCATCCCCGCTGGGCTCAAATCTGATTGCTGCAGTTGATTTGGGCTCGAATAGCTTTCGCATGTTGGTGGCCCAGCCGATTATCACTTCTTCGGGAACCCAATTAAGACCAATTGATACCTTGCGTGAATCTGTTAAGTTAGCTGCGGGTTTAACTGAAAACAAACTTTTAGGTCATGATGCCTACCAGCGTGGCCTTAATGCCATTCATCGTTTTGGCGAGCGTTTGCGAGGGTTTGAACCTAGCAAGGTAAGGGCAGTAGCCACTAATACCCTACGGGTAGCTCGCAATTCAGCAAACTTTATAGCCGATGCCGAACAAGCTTTAGGTTTTCCGATAGAGGTCATTGCTGGGGTTGAAGAGGCGCGCTTAATTTATATTGGCGCATCGCATGAAGCCTCGGCTGTGCAAGGTAATCGCTTGGTTGTTGATATTGGCGGGGGCTCTACCGAATTTATTATTGGCGCTGGTTATGAGCCCAAACTATTAGAAAGTCTTTACATTGGCTGTGTTTCGCATAGCATGCAATTTTTTCCAAAAGGGGCAATCGATGCGCATGCCTTTAAGGAGGCAGAATTAGCTGCACAACGTGAAATTCAAGTGATCTCTGGTGCTTTTTTAAAGGCTGGCTGGCGTCAGGCGGTGGGCTCTTCAGGAACCGCCCGGGCCTTGGCTGATTTAATGATGGCGAATAATTTAAATAGCGATGTTAATCATCCCGAAGGTTTAATTACACGCGAGGGCTTAAGGCAACTTAAAAAACTCTTACTCCAATTTGATAATGTCGGCGAAGTCGACTTGCTTGGCTTAAAAGATGACCGACGTTTAGTTTTACTAGGTGGCTTATCGATAATGTTGGCGGTATTTAATGAGCTTGGGATTGACTCGATGGAAGTGACCGATGGCTCGTTGCGTATTGGAGTGCTTTATGATTTATTGGGTCGGGCTCAACACCACGATATGCGCTTTGTTACGGTAGAGCAATTTATGCAACGCTATACCGTAGATCGAGATCAGGCGCAGCGAGTGGGTAAATTAGCTACTGATTTTTTAGAGCAATTACCTAAGCCAAATCTTGAGAATCGTAGCGATAATTTGGCGCTAGTAGAGTGGACGGCTAATTTACATGAAATTGGTTTATCGATTTCGCATAATGGCTATCACCGCCACTCTGCTTATATTGCGGGCAATGCCGATATGCCTGGTTTTTCCAAAAAAGATCAAGCACGTTTAGCAACGTTATTATTGGGACATACGGGTAAGTTAGGTAAATTAGCAAATAGCGACGGGTTTTTAGATTGGCGAATGTTATTTAGTTTGCGCCTAGCCCATGTATTAAGTCGTGGACGAATAGATGCCGATTTGCCAGCCGTCAAAGTTTCGCTCGATGAGGATGGTTTTGTCGTGAGCATACCTAAATCTTGGGCAAATGAACACCCCTTGACTGAATTCAGTTTAAAAAAAGAAGCCTTAGAGTGGGAACGTATTGGCCGCAGTTATCGACTTAAATTGAAATAAATACGAGCCCTAAAAGTAAACTATTCTTTGCTGCCAAAGAAGTGCTTTGCATAACGTGGGTTAATTTCATGAAGACGCAAAATGGTGAGTATATCTGCAGTATTAAAGTGCGGATCCCAAGCGGGGGCACTGCAAATTTTGGCACCTAGTTTTAAATAGCCTTTAATAAGCGGTGGAGGCTCAACATTTAAGCCGCCATTTAATTCAGCTAAAGGCAGCGGTACATGGGGAAATGCATGATTTTCAATTGGTGCCATCTGCTCATTTTTTAGGGCATTAAATAGGCTGGCAGCAAAATGACCACCATCCGCCATTGGAATACTGGCGCAACCAAGCATAATTTCATACTGATGTAATTGCATGTATTGGGCTAAACCGCTCCATAAAGCCATAATGACGGCGCCAGAGCGGTAATCGGAGTGCACACAAGAGCGGCCTACCTCAACTAATTTAGGGCGTAAATGATTGAGTCGAGTGAGATCAAATTCAGAGTCGGCATAAAGGCGACCTAATTCCCGTGCTTTATGGGGTGGTAACACACGATAGGTGCCAACCACCTCTAAAGTTTCTTGATCGCGCACCAATAGATGGTCGCAGTACGCATCAAACTCATCAATATCTAGACCTGCGTTATTTAAAGCAAGCTGCGCACCCATTTCCTCAGCAAATACCATATATCGTAAGCGTTGCGCCTCAGCTATTTCTTGTGCATCAAGAGCCCAAGAAATTTGTAATGCAGGCTTCTTATTTTTTACGGGTTTTATACTGGGGGTAATGATTTCAGTTGGCGCTAACAAGGATGAGCGTGATTTAAGAGCAAACTTCTTGCCAAAAAGTTTTTTTGCAATCTTTTTAGAAAAAATCTTTTTTAGAGGCTTTAGTTTCACTCCCCATTTAGCTTTATCAAAAACAATCAGGCTATCTAAATGTCTAAAAGGGTTAGGAATTTCTGTCATACAAAGGCCTTTCAATAATTAATTCAAATGAAGCTAAAAATAAGTGGCATAGCAATGGTTAGCCAAATTAATAAGGCAAACAATAGAGTGAGCATGACTGCGGCCGAGCCAAAATCTTTAGCGCGCTTGGAAAGGTCATGATGCTCAAAGGAAATTCGATCAATAGCAGCTTCAACGCTAGAATTTAATAATTCAACTACTAACACTAATAAAAGAGAGCCCACCATTAATGCTTTTTCTAAATGTGTGGCGGGCATTAAAATAGCAGCTGGCGTCAGAATTATTAGTAAAGTGAGCTCTTGCCGAAAGGCACTTTCTTCTTGAAAGGCATAAACCACTCCGCACCAAGAATTTTTAGCGGCATGCCAAGCGCGGGCAATGCCACGATTGCCCTTATGGGGATTTTGATCAATGTGATAAGGCGATTTCAAACTAAATTACTTAGGCTAAAGCGGTTTGATGTAAATTTCGATTAGGTACGGGCTTTAGATGACTTTCAAATTGTTCGGTAGCAGCCCGCCAGGAGAATTTTTCGGCATGTTCACGAGCCCGTTCTCGAGGAATTTTTAGCGCCTGTAAACAGGCTTCTCTTAAATCTTCATGCATTGCACCTGCATTTGATTTACCAAGTACATCAATTGGGCCTGTAACCGGGTAAGCCGCCACAGGAAGTCCACATGCCATAGCCTCGAGCAAAACTAAGCCAAAGGTGTCGGTTTTGCTGGGAAAAACAAATACATCGGCAGCCGCATAAACTGTAGCAAGCTCGGCTTGATCAAGCACACCCAAATAATTAATTTCAGGATATCTTTGTTTAATTGAAGCTAGGGCGGGTCCATCGCCTACGATCCATTTTGAGCCAGGTAAATTAATTTCTAGAAAAGCATTTATATTTTTTTCAATCGCAACTCGACCGACATAAAGATAAATTGGATGGGCAGAATTAAGAACTTTTGAGAGTTGCATTTTAAAAACATTGAGATCAACACCCCTCGACCACAAGACAACATTAGTAAAGCCAAATTTTTCAAGATCATTTTTAACCACAATTGTTGGTGCCATTACAGCCATAGAGGGTTTATGAAACCACCTTAAAAATCGGTACGTGATTCCAACAGGAATTTTTGTACGCGCTTGTACGTATTCTGGAAATCGGGTGTGATAGGCGGTGGAAAAGGGTAAATGATTGCGTACCCCATAAGCACGCGCTGCTAAGCCAAGCGGGCCCTCGGTGGCAATATGCATAGCATCAGGCGCAAAACCTTTGATCCGTTCAGCTAATTTTTTTGCAGGAAATAGGGATAGAGAAATATCGGGGTAAGTAGGGCACGGAATGGTTTTAAATTCTTGCGGGGTAATCATATCTACCTGATGACCCATCCCAATCAGTTCAGTACGGGTTTGCTTTAGGGTACGTACCACGCCATTTACTTGTGGCTCCCATGCGTCTGTAATGATCATGATTCTCATGCGAACACCTCGTCTTTAGGAATTGAAATTGGTTTTGGAGTAGGGTCTAGAGCAAGCACTGGATCGCCTTTAATTAGCGGCCAATGAATAATTTTTAATTCACCTGTCTTGGTTTCAACCAAGGCGGTGAGACTTTCGACCCAGTCACCATCATTGCAATACAGTAAACCATCGATTTCGCGAATTTCAGCTTTATGAATATGGCCACAAACTACACCATCGCAATTGCGCATGCGTGCTTCGCGCGCCATCATATGTTCATAATCGGCAATAAAACTAACCGCATTTTTAACTTGATGCTTTAAGTACTGTGATAAAGACCAGTATTGCAAACCCAACTTCATGCGAATGTGATTGAAGTAGCGGTTAATATGCAGAATGAGGGTATAAAGACTATCGCCAACGTAAGCAAGCCACTTGGCATATTGCATTACTCCGTCAAAGAGATCGCCATGGGTAATCCAGAGCTTTTTACCGTCGGCAGTTACGTGAATATATTCTTCAACTACTTTGACATCCCCAAATGAAAGACCAAAAAATTGTCGAGCACTTTCATCATGGTTGCCAGGTATATAGATTACTTCAGTGCCTTTACGTGCTTTGCGTAGTAATTTTTGTACGACATCATTGTGTGATTGCGGCCAATAAAAAGATTTTTTTAGGCGCCAACCATCGATAATATCGCCTACTAAATAAAATGTATCTGCTTCGTTGTGCTTTAGAAAATCAAGAAGGTAGTCGGCTTGGCACCCTGATGTTCCGAGGTGCACATCTGAAATCCAAATAGCTCTATAGTGCTGCATGGAAGTTCATTAGGCCACTTAGTTATGTAAGTAGCATGACAGTTTCATGTCATTTTTATGACTTGTTTTAATTTTATGATTATTTGATGAGTAAGCTAACTTTTTTTGCGAAGATATTTACCTTGGCCAAAATTGCTGGGCATATTGTGCTCGGTATGCTTATTTTGTGTTTTCTTTTTCCATGGATTAAGAGTAATGCCAAGGAGCAGCAGATTCAAAATTGGGCTCTTAAGTTATTGACTTTGCTCGGCATACGCTTGCAGCTAAAAAATGTCGACTTTTTTCCAAAAGAACCTTGTTTATTAGTTACAAACCATATTTCTTGGGTTGATATACAAGCGATATTGGCATTTAAACCAATGCGTTTTGTCGCCAAGTCGGAGGTTGCAGGGTGGCCACTTTTTGGTTGGATGGCGACACAGTTGGGCACCTTATTTATTCGACGAGACAGCGCACATCATGGGCGCAAAGTTGCGCAAGACATGTTGCCAATATTGCAACAGGAAAGTATTGGCATTTTTCCCGAAGGCACTTCAACTGACGGCACTATAGTTTTGCCTTTTAAAACAAGTCTATTTGAGGCAGCAATCTTAAGTAAGGCGCCTGTTTCAATGGTGGTAATTCGTTACTTTAGCGAGACTGCGAATAGGCTGCAACCATCAAGCGCGGCAGCTTTTATTGGCGATATGGGGTTGATAGAGTCTATTATTAAGATTCTGCAAGCTAGACCCTTGGTAGTTGAGCTTGAGTTCCTGCCGGTAGCTCCTGGAGGTCTAGATCGTAAGGGTCTTGCAGAATTTACACACAAGCAGATTGCTTCTAAAATAAATCAAAAATTGCCTTAAGGTAGCTAAATTAAAGCTTCTAGTCGCAACTTTCAGGTGGAATTGCTTCGCCCATGTAAAATAGCTACCTTGTCGGGGCGTAGCGCAGCCTGGTAGCGCATCTGCTTTGGGAGCAGAGGGTCGAAGGTTCGAATCCTTTCGCCCCGACCATGATTCTTTAGTCCAGCAATTCGTGTTTCCATCTGCCCATAGCTCAGCTGGATAGAGCAACGCCCTTCTAAGGCGTAGGTCGCACGTTCGAATCGTGCTGGGCAGGCCACTAAAGCAAAGCCAAACAACAAATAAAACAAGGGCTTGCGGGTAGAAATACCAACCACTTTAAAAACCCTCACCAGACTTATTTATACACCTTTTTTGACCAGATTTGATAACTGTTTGACCAAATTTTGACCAAGTTAAGCGGCTTTTGATGCACATGCTAGAGGGACCCTAAGCATCTTCGAGCCACTCCTGAGTTACGGGTCAGGATCTTTAGCTTTTCTTCTGATGCTGTTTTAAAAGTCTAGTGATGACGATCCTCATCGATGAAGGACGCTTCAAGGCTTACCCTCGGCACTGACACAATTGGGTTTGGCTGCTTCGTTCCCGACCTGACCAGGTTATCGAGTGAAACCCTTGTGGCATAGAGCTTAGACGCTAACTCAATCAGCTTAAAGAGGCAATCAGTTAATAAATAAATGACCTGAATTTTCTTATGGGTGACACAGGTAGTACAAAATCGAATCAACCATATATTAGCTAAGCGCAAATCGATGTTCATGGTGGCTTAGTAGGACGCATTTCATCCGCATACTAGATAAAAGAGGGGTACCCCTTGACGCATTTCCAGAAGCCGACTCCCACTGTACCCCCACCCCCCGTTTTTTAAAAAGGGTCCCATCCAGCTTACCTTTACACACTGTTTTGCACAGACGACTAGCTATTTTTTGAAAGAATGTCCATTTGTAGATCTATTGCAGCCATTCAACAGTAAGTATTTTTAGGGGTATGGCCGTCTCAAATCGGCCAACAGGAGACAGTGAATCTATCTCATACCGTTCTTTCGAGGGGTTGTTATGGTCAGGATTTTAAAGTTAAAATATAAATCCCAATTTAAATAATTTTTAAATAAACCTCATGAAGATTAAAAAAATTTGGTTACTGCCGGGCATAGTCACCGTTCTTAACTTGATATCTTGCAGTGGCGGTAGCGGAACCGATAGTGCATCAGCAACACCACCAAAAGCAGCCTATTTAAATCAAGCGTGGTCAGAGCAGGATCGCGCAGATTACTATTGGACCTCACAAGGTTCTGCATTGATTTCATATGACATCTATTTAGCTCTCCAACTTGCTAACTCTTCGGAGCTTTTTAGTAGTGCTGCTAACGCAGACCATATGGGGCTTTTACTAGACGATCCTGATCCAAAAAATAATCCTGATAATCTACCTATTGGCGTGACTAAAACTGTAGTTTCATCAGGGCAGTTTACTGGTGTGTATATGGGCTTATCTTGTGCTGCTTGTCACACGAGTCAACTTCAATATCAAGGGAAACAGATTCGAATAGATGGGGGGGTTGGAAATCGTTTTACAGTTGTTCCTTGGCTAAGCACTTTATCTGATTCGCTCAATGCAACTGTCAGTGATCAAAGTCGTTTTCAAGCCCTGCTAAAGACCATTCAAAAGAGCAGCGCAGTAGACGAAGCTGACTTAAGGCGACGTCTTCAAGAAGATGCTGCCTTCGTAAATAATCAGATCAATAATATATTTCGCGTTGTCAATCAGCCGGGTCCCGGAAGAATGGACGCGTTAGGTAGTATTCATAATACGATGGCGTGGGTTGGAACAGCAAATTTGCGCAATCTATATTCAACTACTGCTCCGGTTAAGCCTCCTTTTTTATGGAATGCACCCCAGTCGTCATGGGTGCAGTGGAGTGGCGTTGCACCCAATCCCTTATCCAGAAATATTGGTGAGTCATTAGGTGTTTTTGCTCGCTTTGATCTAAGTTCGAATTCTACTGATCAGGGCCTTTTTGACACAACAAGTGATGTCAGGGGTTTGGTAAAGATAGAAAATTTATTAAGGCGATTGGCTCCACCAAAATGGCCTGAGGCTATTTTTGGTGCACTTGATCAGGAAAAAATAAAGGCGGGTGAAAAACTATACGCTGAAAGTTGTAGCGGCTGTCATGCCAGTTACCCATATCGCTGGACCTCTCCTCGTGGCACTTCTGGCAAAAAATTTATAGATAATAAAATAATCTCTCAGTCAGTGGTTGGCACAGACAATGAGCAACTGGCGGGCGTAACTTTTAGCTCAACTATAAAAATAATTGTTGGTAGCAAGTTAGCTTCAGTACTTGGTCTAAGCACTGAGGAGCTTTCGCTGAATTATCAACAGGCAGTTCAAACGAATATTTTAAATAAGGCAGTTAGTAAAGCTGGGATATCAACTGCGAGCGAAGAATATGACAATATAACTTCTTATACAAGCAAGATGAGCGAGGGGCAGCCGCCATTGGGTTATAAAGCAGCTCCGCGAGACGGAGTTTGGGCTACGGCACCATTTTTGCATAACGCTTCAGTACCAAATTTGTATGAGTTGCTATCACCGGCATCTGAGCGTTCTAAAAAGTTCTTTATAACGAGAGAGTTTGATCCAATAAAGGTGGGAATTAATACGAGCGTTGGTAAACCTTCTGACTTTTTACTAGACACAACTCTTGTTGGTAACTCTAATGCAGGTCATTCATTTGAGGCTGGATCAGGCCGAGGAATAGTTGGACGTGAGTTTACTCCTGCGGAGCGTTTCGCTTTAATCGAATACCTTAAGTCTATACCCAACGTAGAAGGTCGTGTAACTCCTTATGGTGGATTTTAAAAGAGTATCAAATACGTTTTGTGAACTGACTTGATTTTTAGTACCACCTGTTAATTTGCATCCAAAACTGATCCACCATTTGCATCTAATTTTGACCCACCTTAAAGTTTATTCTAAATGCTTTTATCTGTGGATAACTTCTTTGTTTTTGCCTCCTTTGTTGGTTT
>CAJASX010000047.1 GCA_903944725.1 uncultured beta proteobacterium | reverse complement strand
TTTAGGTCAAACTACGTTCGTACAAATGCGCACTACACCACTGTGCCAGTTGCTCTACATTATCAACACATACTAAGGCATTGGCGGTGAGTAGCTCTTCTACTGGGTGGGCTCCATAAGTCACAGCCACACTATCAACCCCCGCATTTTGTGCCATCAATAAATCATGGGTCGTATCACCAATCATCAGCATGCGCCGCAAAGGCACTTGCAGTAGATCAGATAACTCCAACAGCATTGCTGGATTTGGTTTTGAGGCTGTTTCATCGGCAGTACGGCTAGCATGAAAGAGTTCTTCAAGTTGATGAAACCCTAAAGAACGATCTAGGCCCCGACGTGATTTACCGGTAGCTACTGCCAATAAAAAACCGGCTTGACGCAAGTGCTCGAGCAATTCGCGCACCCCCAAAAATAAATGTAATTCGTGATCACGGGCTAAATAATGAAAACGAAAACGGTCTACTAAAGCTGGATAACGTGCCGGTGCAATACTCGGTACAGCGCGTCGCAAGGAGTCGTCGATACCCAAGCCAATCACCGAGCTTGCTAAAGCATCATTAGGTTCAGGCAAGTCTAGATCACGGCAAGCCTGCTGAATGCATTGCACAATCGTTGGAGTCGAATCCATAATTGTGCCATCCCAATCCCAGATAATTAAATCGTAACGCCGCTCTACTCCTGCTTGTAACATTTTATTCAAACGGTATTTCCTTCGTCAACCAACAATTTACTAAGATCGCACCAATAACTTCGCACTATACCGATTTATCGACTCAAACGTCGGTCACCTGAGGATCCTTTAAGGTCACCTTAAGGGCCTTTAATAAGGCATTGAACTCCGCTGGCATAGGCGATTCAAGCCGCATTTTCTCGCCGGTGCGGGGATGAGTAAACCTCACCAAATGGGCATGTAGATACAGCCGTTTAGACTTTAAACGTCGGTCTTCATCCTCTAGCCCATATTTATCATCACCTAAAATTGGATGTCCAATGTGCTGTAAGTGAACTCGAATTTGATGGGTGCGCCCAGTTTTTAATTGCGCCTCTACTAAGCTAATCGCGACCGCATCGCCCTCAAGTACTTGTGCCACTCGTACCGCAGTATGACTAGGAAGACCTTCGGCGGCCACCCTAACTCGCCGCTCACCATTGGCTAAAAGATACTTATGCAAAGGAAATTTGAGTTGCATCACTTTGGCGCCTTGTGCAATTTTGCCGTGGGCCAATAACCAGTAGCGTTTATCGGTTAAGCCTTCGCGTATTTGACGATGCATCTCAACTAAAGCACTACGCCGCTTAGCAAGAAGCAAAACCCCGGAAGTATCGCGATCAAGGCGGTGAACTAGTTCGAGAAAATTGAGCTCAGGACGCGTTAATCTGAGGGCTTCAATCACGCCCAAGGCGATTCCAGAACCGCCATGAACTGCCAACCCAGCTGGCTTGTCAACCACCAAGAGCACTTCATCCTCATACAAAATTGGCATTTGCGCAGCATATTGCTGCGCTCGAACAGCGTTTTGACCCAACTGCACCCGCTCAGGCGAGGCTATTCTCACTGGTGGTAAGCGCACAATATCGCCTTCAGAAAGTCGGGTGGTGGGCTCAGCCCGCTTTTTATTTACCCGCACCTCTCCCGAACGAATAATCCGGTAAACATGGCTTTTAGGTACCCCTTTAGCCCAGCGCAACAAAAAATTATCGAGCCGCTGACCTGCTTCATCGGGGCCAATCGTTTGCAAGACTACTGCAGGTGCCGCAGAGGCTTTATTTGAATTAGTGGAAGTCATCAGAAGGTTATTATGAACTTCTGCCTTATAATCAAGGCACTAGCCAATATTGGCTCAGATTGGGCTCAACTGAGAATATCCACTTGAATACCCAATCGTGGTGTTGGAGTCAACCATCAGAAATAGACTCCCAGGGTTGCCCCTCCCCTGTTTAACGAGGCGCAGGGTTGGCGTGCCGTATGCCGCGACCCGCGATTAGATGACAGTTTTTAGGCGCGCGCCTACATTGATGACCCTAAAGGAGGGTAACTGTGGCGAGCGTTCGGTGTGGCAACAGTTCCCAGTAATGGGGGCTCGGCTTGAACTAACTAATTAATAGCTTAGTTCTCTTTTAAACCACGCCCTGTAGGGGCCAAATGAACCTAGTTCTTTGGTTGCCCCTAATTTCATCTCCATCGCGCCGCGCATCGACCTCCTGCCCCATTTGGAGAGAATTATGAAACGCATGCTTTTTAATGCAACTCAACAAGAAGAGTTGCGAGTCGCGATTGTCGACGGTCAAAAGTTAATTGATATTGATATCGAGTCTGCTGGCCGCGAGCAACGCAAAGGCAACATTTATAAAGGGGTAATCACCCGTATTGAGCCCTCGCTTGAAGCCTGCTTTGTCAATTACGGCGAAGAACGTCATGGCTTTTTGCCATTTAAAGAAGTGGCTCGAGCTTACTTTAAAGAAGGTATCGACGTACGTACCGCATCGATCAAAGATGCCTTGCGCGAAGGCCAGGAAATTATTATTCAAATTGAAAAAGAAGAGCGTGGCCAAAAAGGCGCAGCGCTTACTTCTTTTATTTCTTTAGCTGGTCGTTATCTTGTCTTAATGCCCAATAACCCAAGGGGGGGTGGTGTATCTCGCCGCATTGAGGGCGAAGATCGCCAAGAACTCCGTGAAGCAATGGGCCAACTCGAAGTACCGGAAGGCATGAGCATTATTGCCCGTACTGCTGGTATTGGACGAGATGCAGTTGAGTTACAGTGGGACCTAAATTACCTTATGCAGCTTTGGAAAGCCATTGATGAGGCTGCCAAAAGCAATTCGGCGCCGCTCTTAATTTATCTTGAATCTAGCTTAGTTATTCGCGCCATTCGCGATTATTTCCAACCTGATATTGGCGAAATTCTAATTGATACCGACGACATTTTCGAGCAGGCACAAGCCTTTATGTCGGTGGTGATGCCCGATAACTTGCCCCGCGTGAAGCGCTATCAAGATGATGTACCGCTCTTTTCTCGGTTTCAAATTGAGCATCAAATTGAAACTGCATACTCTCGCACGGTGCCGTTGCCTTCGGGTGGCGCCATTGTGATTGACCATACTGAAGCCTTGGTTTCGGTAGACGTTAATTCGGCTCGTGCCACACGCGGTTCCGATATTGAAGAAACGGCTACCCGTACCAACTTAGAAGCTGCCGAAGAGATTGGCCGTCAAATGCGATTACGCGATTTAGGCGGCTTAATCGTCATCGACTTTATCGATATGGAATCGGCAAAAAGCCAAAAAGATGTTGAAAATCGTTTGCGTGATGCTTTGCGTCATGATCGGGCCCGCGTGCAAATGGGCAAAATTTCAAAATTTGGCTTAATGGAAATGTCGCGGCAACGTTTGCGCCCAGCACTCTCAGAGGGCAGTCATGTTACCTGTCCTCGTTGTAACGGCACTGGCCATATTCGCGATACCGAATCATCCGCTTTACAAGTGCTGCGCATCATCCAAGAAGAAGCAATGAAAGACAATACAGCAGCAATTCATACGCAAGTGCCTGTAGAAGTCGCTGCCTTCCTCCTGAACGAGAAACGCGCTGAAGTCATTAAAATTGAAAGTCGCTTTAAGGTCAATGTCTTGATGGTTCCCAATAAACATCTTGAAACACCCCATTACAAATTAGAGCGCTTACGTCACGATGATCCCCGACTAGATGAGCAAAAAGCTAGCTATGTTATTGCGCAAGAGGCCGCAACCGAATTAGAGGCCGATACAATCGTGAGCCGCAAAGAAGAAGTCAAAGTAAAACCTGAGGCTGCAGTCAAGGGTATTACGCCCAGCCAACCTGCGCCAATGAACCAGCCCCGTCCTGCCCGCGCTTCTGCTACTAACGAAAAAGCGGTGGCTGAATCTTCTGGTGGTTTTATGAGTTTTATCAAGAAAATATTTTCTTCTACACCTGAAGTCACAGTAGCCACTACCGAAGCCCGCCCTCGTAACAACAGTGGTCGTGACGGCCGAAATGGCAATGAACGCGGCGGACGTAATCGCCGTGGTCGAAATGAACGTCCAGCGGCTAGTAATGGCGAAGCTGGCGCTAATACCGAGACCGGTATTCGTGAGGGAAAGCCCCGCCAAGAAGGTCGCGGAGGTCGTAACCGTAATAATCGACCAGAGCGTCTTGCAAATCCAAATGGCAATGACTCAGTTGAGGCAAGCGCAAGCAATGCGATGATTGCTGATGGTGCTAATCTTGAAACAAATGTAGCTAACGCTAATGGCGAAGATCGCCCACGTGGCCGTAATCGCCGTGGACGTAGCCGAGGCCAACGTGAGCGCGGCGATAATCAAGCCGAAACCGCGAGTCATGAACCTGGGGTTAACGAAGTAATCGCTAGCGCAGATAACTCAGATCAAATAGCAAGCAGCACAACTGTAACTTGGCCGCCGTTAGAGGTGGCTCAGATAGCTGGCAATTCTGCTACCGCACCCTTGCATGAGCTGCAAAGTAATTTAAGTGATATTACGCAGATTCCATCTGAAACTCCGCTTGCAGCAGTTATAGCGTCTATTTCAATACCCGCTACCGAATTACCCCCTTCGCCAGCGCCTCAGTTGCCTAAGGTTGCTTTCTCACGGCTCGAAGAAGCCCCATTAGTTCAGGTCGTAGAGTCTGCGGGCATGGTTTGGGTTGGTACCGATGCCACTAAATTAGCTGAAGCGCAAACGCAAATGAATGCCGAACCAATTAAAACGCCAACAAAACGTACGCCCAAGCCAGCGCTAGACTTACCTAGTGGCCCAATGGTTTTAGTGGAAACTGGCGGTCAAGAAAAAATGATTGATAAAAACTAGCTATTTTCAACTTAACCCAATGAGTATTTAAGTATTACACTCTCTTAGCTATGGTTGATCGAATTAGTCCGCGCATTATTCCAATTAACAATACTGCTGGTGCCCTAGCGGCAATTCCAGCAGTATTGCAAAAGGCTAACAGTGAAACAGTTGACCTACGTCAGCGGCAGCTGCGCGATTTACGCATTTCGGTTACCGACCGTTGTAATTTTCGCTGCACCTATTGCATGCCTAAATCGGTTTTTGATCAAAACTATCCTTACTTAGCGCAAGATGCTTTGTTGCGTTTTGAGGAAATTACTAGAATGACCCAAATTTTTGCCAGCCTTGGGGTTGAAAAAATTCGCCTCACTGGTGGCGAACCCCTCCTACGAAAAAATTTAGAGTCTTTAGTAGCAATGCTCGCGCAAGTTAGTACTCCAACAGGACAAAAACTAGATCTTACCCTTACCACTAATGGCAGTCTTTTAAGGAAAAAAGCTCAGCTCTTAAAAAATGCTGGCTTACAACGCATTACCATTAGCCTTGATGCCTTAAGTGATGCTGTATTCAAAACCATGAATGATGTTGAATTTGCGGTCGGCGATGTTCTAGATGGTATTGAGGCTGCAAAAGAGGTTGGCTTTGAATCAATTAAAGTCAATATGGTGGTCAAAAAAGGGATTAACGATCACGAGATTTTGCCAATGGCACAACATTTTAGAAACTCAGGAATCACCTTGCGCTTTATTGAATTCATGGATGTAGGCACTTCCAATGGTTGGAATATGGCTGAAGTTTTACCCTCTCAAGCGGTCATCAAGCAAATTGATGCTGTGTTTCCTTTGCAATCACTAGAGCCCAATTATTTAGGTGAAGTTGCCCAACGGTGGCGTTATGCTGATGGAGCAGGTGAAATTGGTGTTATTTCTAGTGTGACACAAACTTTCTGTCATACCTGTACCCGCGCCAGATTGTCTACCGATGGGCAACTTTTCTTATGTCTTTTTGCTCATCAAGGGGTTGATTTCAAAACTCTTTTGCGCTCAGGTAGTAGCGATTTAGAAATTGCCAATGCCATTATGAATACCTGGGCCAAACGTGACGATCATTACTCTGAAATCCGCGGTTCACATACTCCAACAGAAAATATAGCTGCCCGTAAAGTTGAAATGTCGTATATCGGTGGTTAAGATTATGCGCTTATGTCTGCTGTAGCACCTTCATTGCCTGCAACTGCACTTAGCGGCCTAATTCTAGCAGGAGGTCGGGCTGAGCGCATGGGTGGCATTGACAAAGGTTTGGTACCCTACTTAAATCGACCGCTGATAGAAACTGCGCTTGCGCGCCTCCAAGGCCAAGTAAGCCAGCTTATGATTAATGCTAATCGTAATCGCAGTAATTATGAAAGCTATGGCTATCCAGTGCTTGCCGATGACCATCTAATTAAAGCATCAAAACCCAGCACCACTATTGATAGTGTAACTTCTCAGCCCGCTTACTTTGGGCCACTTGCTGGATTTTCAATTGGTCTAAAACATTGCCAAACCGAATATTTACTCACGGTACCATGTGATTCACCACTTTTTCCACTTGATTTAGGCGCACGCTTAAGTGCAGAATTATTACGTGGTCAATTTGACTTAGTCTATGCCCGCAGTGCTGATAGTACAGGTCAAGTTTGGAATCAAGCGGTATTTTGTTTGATGAAAAAAAACCTTCGCGTATCGCTCGAGCAATTTTTAGCTAGCGGTGCACGTAAAATTGATCGCTGGTTTGAGTTGGTCAATAGTAGCTTCGTGCTATTTGACAATGAGTTGGCTTTTGCCAATGCTAATACTCGTGAAGAATTGGCCCACTTAGAGGCCTTGGCTCAATTAGTAGCGCCAAACCAACTACCAGCACAACATCAAGCAAAATCATGACCGTCGCTATCAATTCTGGCTCCTTATCGGTTTTAGAAACCAGGCGCATCCTCAGTGAATTAATTTCCAAACTAGCAGAAGAGTCGCGCGCAAAAATTGGGCAGGCCTTAAGCGAAACTATTCCCCTCGAAGATGCGGTTAATCGTATTTTGGCTGAAGATCTACTCTCACCAATTAATGTCCCTAATGCCGATAATTCTGCAATGGATGGCTACGCTTTCAAGGGTCAAGCCAATTCCAACAATAACAAGCTTCAAAAGCAGCTTAAGATAATTGGCACTGCTTTGGCTGGCCAACCATTTTTAGGTCAGGTGGGTGATGAAGAATGTATCAAAATAATGACAGGGGCACTAATGCCTGCAAGCTGCGATAGCGTCATTCCCCAAGAACTTATTACAAATGTTATTGTTAATGATTCACAAGAAAATTGGCTGATTTTTTCTGCTAATGCGGTTAGGGTAGGCGAAAATCGGCGCCGTCAGGGCGAAGATTTACGCTTGGGTCAAGTGGCTATTCCTGCGGGGCGTATTTTGCGGCCCTCCGATTTAGGTTTAGCTGCCTCTCTTGGAATTAAAAGCTTACTGGTGCGACGTAAATTACGGGTAGCGATAATTTCTTCTGGCAATGAATTACGCAGCCTTGACCAGCCACTCGATGCTGGCAGTGTATACGATAGCAACCGCTATAGCCTCATTGGCCTTCTCACCCGTCTTAATTTAGAGATTATTGATGGTGGCATAGTACGGGACGATCCTCAGACTTTAAAAAATGCTTTTCGCAATGCCGCCCTTAAGGCCGATGTCTTAATTTCATCTGGTGGCGTATCGGTTGGTGAGGCCGACTTTACTAAGCAGGTTTTACAAGAACTTGGCGAGGTTGGTTTTTGGCAGATTGCCATGCGCCCAGGTCGGCCAATGGCCTTTGGGGTTCTTAAACCAGTTTTAGATGCCAATAATTCGCCAACAAATTCTCCCGGCAGCACCCTATTTTTTGGCTTGCCTGGCAATCCTGTAGCGGTTATGGTGACCTTCTATCAGTTTGTCCGCTCTGCCTTATTGCAACTTAATGGTGCCACTGTAACCACCGCGCCAATCGTCCAAGTGCGCTCAGCCGAAAATATTCGCAAAAAACCTGGGCGGACTGAGTTCCAAAGAGGTATTGTTACGCTCAACGCAGATGGCCAAGCCATGGTACGTACCACTGGCAGCCAAGGGGCTGGTATCTTGCGCTCCATGAGTGAGGCTAACTGCTTCATTATTTTGCCGGCCGAGCAAGGCAATATTCAGGCGGGAGATTTAGTACAGGTAGAGATTTTTGAAGGACTGCTTTAAAATTACGCCATGATGAAATTAACCAAAAAAGAAATTACCTTCCTTGACCCAATGCATACAGCCAAAACCTTAGTTTTGGTTTATTTATGTTTTTCGGTACCAATCGTGCTCTTAGCGCTCTTTGTCGCCTTTATTCGCGACGGCGCAATTCCTGGATTTACGGTGCTGTCTGCCCTTATTCTCAACGCAATCCTTGGTTTTGGCTTACTTTGGGTGGCCTGCAAGGTCTATAACTGGGTTGCCAATAACTTTGGCGGTATCGAGTTGGCTTTAAAAGAAGTTTCCGAAGAAATGACTGACGAATAATCTGCCTTGCTAATAAGTTATACGAACTTCCCGAGCAAACGAACTAAGCAAACGAACTAAGCAAATTTCCTGAGTTAATTACCCCAGTACTTCTGGATTAATCAAGCTTGGTGGTCTATCGCCGGCCAGAGCTGCGCGCACATTTTGAATCGCTAAATTAACCATTGCACGGCGCGTTTTTTCTGTGCCACTGGCAATATGCGGTGCTAACACCACATTACTGAGTTTAAGTAAATCAGGATGCACTACGGGCTCACCCTCAAACACATCTAAACCTGCGGCAAAAATTTTCTTGTCTCGCAACGCTTGCGCCAAAGCAACATCATCAACGATCCCGCCACGTGCAATATTTACTAGTGTTGCGGTAGGCTTCATCAACGCAATTTCTTTTGCGCCAATGGTGTGATGATTTTCGGCAGAATAGGGTAAAACCAAAATGACATGATCGGCTTGACGTAGCAAGCTATCTTTATCAACATAAGTAGCTCCACAAACTATTTCATCAGCCTCGGGTAAGCGACGACGATTGTAATAAATTACTTTCATTCCAAAACCTAAAGCGCGCTTGGCGATTCCTTGACCAATTCGACCCATCCCAATAATGCCCAGTGTGCTACCATAAATATCCATTCCTAAGGGGTTATTCGTGATCGACCACTGATCCCATTGTCCATTACGAATCCAATGTTCAGATTCAGTAACACGCCGCGCCGTTGCCATGAGTAACGCAAACCCAAAATCGGCGGTGGTATTAGTCAGTACATCTGGCGTATTGGTGGCCATAATTCCAGCCGCGGTAATTGCTGGTACATCAAAATTGTTATAGCCCACTGAAATATTAGCGACAATTTTTAGCTGTTTGGCATTAGCCAATGCATTAGCATCGATGCGCTCACTACCAGCCACTAAGGCAGCATCAACCTCGCTTAAATGTTTTTGCAACTCGGCTGGTGTAAAGACGCAATCGGTCTGATTATCAATGACCTCAAAAGACTGGCGTAATTCAGCCAAGGCATCAGGGAAAATAGACCTAGCAACTAAGATTTTGGGTTTATGGCTTGTATTCATCCCTAAACTTTACAACAAGCTGGAAATAGGGGCGCTCGAAGCTTTCAGCTTCATTTCGGCTAAAATCAAATATTGGCCTTTTATGGGCTTTTATTTAACTACTTAATTACCATGACTTACGTTGTTACCGAATCCTGCATCCGCTGCAAATATACCGATTGTGTCGATGTTTGCCCCGTAGATTGTTTTCGTGAAGGCCCTAATTTTCTTTCGATTGACCCCGATGAGTGCATTGATTGCGCCGTCTGTGTTCCCGAGTGCCCCGTCAATGCCATTTATGCAGAAGATGATGTGCCTGGTGATCAACAAGCGTTTATTCAACTTAACGTTGAACTCTCTCGGCTATGGCCTTCAATCACCAAATCAAAAGCGCCCTTACCCGATGCCGATGAATGGCAAGAGGTTAAAAATAAACTCGACGAATTGCTTAAGTAAACCTTCAGCCCGACCTTTTTAGGAATAATCGTGTCACTTACACCCATTGAAGCCGATGCCGTCATTATTGGTGCAGGCCCCGTCGGACTTTTTCAAGTCTTTGAGCTAGGGCTGTTAGAAATCAAAGCGCATGTTATCGATTCACTCCCAGTAGTGGGTGGCCAGTGCGTTGAGCTATATCCTGATAAACCAATATACGACATTCCTGCAGTGCCGGTATGTACTGGACAGGAACTCACTGACAATTTAATGAAACAAATTGCACCATTTGATGCACAGTTTCACTTGGGACAAGAAGTTACTGCAGTCCAAAAGCGCAGCGATGGTCGCTTTGATCTGCATACCTCAATGGGCACCCAATTTATTACTAAAACTATTTTTATTGCTGCTGGGGTAGGCTCTTTTCAAGCGCGCACGATTAAGATCGATGGCATTGAAGCTTTCGAAAACAAACAGCTGTTTTATCGCGTTAAAGATCTGGCGCAATTTACTGGTAAAAATATTGTAATTTGTGGCGGTGGCGATTCCGCACTCGACTGGGCGCTAAACTTTGTTGGTAAAGCTGAAAGCGTGATTTTAATTCATCGGCGCGATGGTTTTAAAGCCGCACCTAGTTCGGTTGCCAAAATGAAAGAGTTATGCGCTAACTACGAAATGCAATTTGAAGTCGGGCAAATTACTGGCTTCGAAGAGTTGGCTGGCAAGCTAACTGAAATCAAAGTTACTGGAAGTGACGGAGTTACTCGGCGAATTCCACTCGATGCCCTGCTGGTCTTCTTTGGTCTGTCACCCAAATTAGGGCCAATTGCCGAGTGGGGCTTAGGTATCGATCGCAAACAACTTACTGTCGATACTGAGCGCTTCGAAACTACTATTCCAGGTATCTTTGCGGTCGGTGATATCAATATCTATCCTGGTAAGAAAAAACTGATTTTGTCGGGCTTTCATGAAGCTGCTTTGGCAGCATTCGGTTGTGTGCAATATATCTATCCAGATAAAAAAGTTCACCTGCAATACACCACTACCTCAACTAAGCTACATAAAGTGCTTGGCGTTGAATCGCCTGTCTTTGATTAATTGATTACTGATCGTCGCTGATGCACCAATACCATGACCTAATGAAAGCTGTACTAGCGCAGGGTGTAGATAAAGCAGATCGTACTGGCACTGGCACTAAATCTATTTTTGGCTATCAAATGCGCTTTGACTTAGCTGCTGGTTTTCCCATGGTCACCACAAAAAAACTGCACTTGAAATCAATTGTCTACGAATTACTGTGGTTTTTACAAGGAAGCACAAATAACAATTGGCTGAAAGAGCGAGGAGTATCCATTTGGGATGAATGGGCCCCGCCCGATGGTGAATTGGGGCCAATTTACGGCTATCAGTGGCGCTCATGGCCAACCCCAGATGGGCAACATATTGATCAAATTAAAGCGCTCATGGCAACTCTGCAATCTAATCCCAACTCACGGCGCATGATTGTTTCAGCTTGGAATGTTGGCGATATTCCGCGCATGGCACTTGCCCCCTGTCACGCCTTCTTTCAATTTTATGTAGCCAACAATAAATTATCTTGTCAGCTCTATCAACGTAGTGCCGATATTTTTCTGGGGGTACCATTTAATATTGCCAGTTATGCAGTCCTTACACATATGGTGGCACAACAAGCAGGTTTAGCAGTTGGTGACTTTATCTGGACAGGTGGCGATTGCCATCTCTATAACAATCATCTGGCTCAAGTTGAATTACAGCTTACGCGCGCACCCTTAGCATTACCCACCCTAAAAATACATCGTCAGCCGGCTTCTATATTTGACTACGAGTTTGACGATTTTGAAGTAGTTGGCTATCAATCTCATCCGCATATCAAAGCGCCAGTCGCCATCTAACCTAACTCTCATATGACTAAACCCGCTATCGCTTTTATTGTTGCCCGTGCTCGCAATCATGTGATTGGCAAAGACAATCAAATTCCTTGGAAAATTTCTGCCGACTTACAATTTTTTAAACGTGTCACCATGGGGCATCCCATCATTATGGGGCGCAAGACTTGGGATTCGATTGGTCGGCCTTTACCAGGACGACGCAACTTAGTAGTTAGTCGAAATGCTGATTTGCAATTACCTGGGGCTGAAGTAGTTCATTCATTAGAAGAAGCACTCAGACAACTCGTTAACGTACCACGCGTTTTTATTATTGGGGGCGAACAGTTGTTTAAACAAGCTTTTGCACAAGCCGATCAACTGTATCTTACCGAAATCGATATAGAGGTTGCTGGTGATACTTTTTTTCAGGTGCCAGATCCGCAAAATTGGCAAGAGATTGAGTGTACCGAAGGACGGGAAGGTGAAATTCACTTTCGTTTTTTAACTCTTGAGCGCAAACAATCAAGCCCACTAGTTTAAGTTTTTACTGTTTTATTAGCCCTTTCATCGCCCTTATCTGCGTACTTATTTACCGCCAATGGTCATCGAACCAATTAAGAGCGAGCCTGTTTCTTTTGAACCCCTCACTAAAACATCACTACCCACCATCTGAATATCGAGCAACATTTCGCGTAAATTTCCAGCAATGGTAATTTCTTCTACGGGATACTGAATTTCCCCACGCTCGACCCAGTAACCAAAGGCCCCGCGTGAGTAATCACCAGTGACATAATTCACCCCTTGGCCCATTAATTCTGTCACCAGCAACCCAGTGCCCATCGCCTTTAGTAATCCTGGCAAATCGCCAGCTGCAGTCTGGCTGCTAGTTAAGCGTAAATGATGTGAACCACCGGCATTACCAGTAGTTTGCAAACCTAATTTCCGAGCAGTGTAGGTCGATAAAAAATAGCCTTGCAACACCCCATTAGCAACTACCATACGTGCCTGAGTTTTAACGCCCTCTTCATCAAAAGGTGCGCTTCCTGTAATACTAGGAATATGTGGATCTTCATCTAAGCTTAAATGAGCTGGAAAAACGGCCTTGCCAAGGCTATCTAATAAAAAACTTGAGCGTCGATATAAGGCGCCCCCCGAAACAGCCTGCACAAATGAGCCTAATAAACCTGCTGCTACTGGCGCCTCAAAAATAACGGGGCAACGCCGTGTGCTAATTGAGCGGGCCTTCAGACGCGCTAAGGCGCGCTGTGCCGCATAACGCCCAATTTCAGCAGGCGGGGCTAATTGTGATGGAATACGTGAGCTGGAATACCAATCATCTCGCTGCATGGATGATTTTTTTCCTGTAGTACTCGCAATTGGCGCACAAGATATAAAGTGGCGTGAGTAGGGATAGCCCCCTAAAAACCCTTGGCTACTGGCCAAAATAAAATGGCCTTGATGCGTTGAAACCGAAGCGCCATCACTATTTTGAATTTGCGGGCTCACGGCAAACGCTGCCGCCTCAGCCGCTCGTGCTATTTCAATAGCGTCAATTGCTTCAAGATTCCAAGGATGAAATAAATCGAGATTCAGTGGATTTTTTTCGAGCAAATCATATTCGGGCAAACCTGCACAATCATCCTCGGCAGTATGTTGAGCAATATGAAAGGCGGCCTCAACGGTAGCTCTTAGCGAGGTAGGTGAAAAATCGCTGGTGCTGGCATTACCTCGCCGTTGCCCTAAATATAGGCTTATCCCCACTTGTTTATCGAGGCTTTGCTCGATCGTCTCAATCTCACCCTTGCGAGTCGTTACTGCTAGACCATGGCCCTCAGAAATTTCAGCAACTGCGTCGCTAGCCCCCAAACGACTGGCTTCTGCCAGCATAAATTGCACAATTAATTGAAATTGCTCAGATGTATATGTAAACATACCCTAATAATAGCTAGAATAGAGTGATGAAGCATACTGCAGCTTGGCAACGAAGTTCGCCCAATGAACTGAAGGTTGGTTTAGTCTCGATTTCCGACCGCGCCAGTCAAGGGGTATACACCGATGCAGGTATCCCTGCCTTGCGTGCTTGGCTTGAAAATGCCCTGCTCTCGCCCCATGTTTTTGTCGAGCGTCTTATTCCCGATACCCAAGAACTGATTACCGTAACCTTAATTGAGTTAGTCGATGAATATGCCTGCGATTTAGTGCTTACGACTGGTGGCACCGGCCCTTCTCGTCGTGATATTACGCCCGAGGCGACTTTAGAAGCAGGCACGAAAATTATGCCTGGTTTTGGCGAGCAGATGCGACAAATTAGTTTGCATTTTGTGCCAACCGCTATTCTTTCGCGGCAAGTTGCAGTCTTGCGAGAAATTCCTGAGCACACCGCTTTAATTATTAATTTACCAGGGCAACCGAAGTCAATTCAAGAAACCCTAGAGGGCCTTAAAGACCCCGATGGCAAAGTAATTGTGCCGGGTATTTTTGCAGCAGTACCCTATTGTATTGACCTGATTGGCGGACCCTATATGGAAACTAATGAAACCGTAGTGAAAGCATTTCGACCAAAAAGTGCGATAAAAAAATAGCGGGCGTCCCAAATAATGTCCTTCCCTTACGATAGATCGCTAATTAGGGGATAGGGGCGATAAAAAATTTTTCGCGGTAATACTTTAACTCTTCAATCGATTCTAAAATATCGGCTAATGCTGTATGCGCTTGTTGCTTAACAAAACCTTTCATTAAATCGGGTTGCCAGCGTTTCGCCAATTCTTTAATGGTCGACACATCGACATTGCGATAATGAAAAAAAGCTTCAAGCTTTGGCATATAACGCGCCATAAAACGCCGATCTTGGCAAATCGAGTTGCCACACATCGGCGAAACTCCCGCTTTCAGGTATTGCTTGAGAAAATCAATTGCCGCCTGTTCAACCATGGTTTCATCAAGTCTTGAAGCCTTTACCTTGTCAATTAATCCCGATTTACTATGGGTGCCAGTATTCCATGAGTCCATTTGATCTAAAACTGCATCACTTTGATGCACTACATAGACAGGAGCAGTGGCGAGCAGATTCAAGTTCGCGTCGGTAATGATTAGGGCAATTTCAAGAATACGGTCGCTCTCAGGCTTAAGGCCTGACATTTCCATATCAATCCAAATTAAAGACTCACTAACAGGGTTTAGGGCAGATTTTTCACTCATAACTATAATCATCTCATGACCTTTACTTTTATCTTCCTAGCAGCCTTTTTTCTTAGTTTTGGCATGCGTTATTGGCTTGCTCAGCGACAAATGCTCCATGTTGCAAAAAACCGCAATGTTGTGCCATCTGAGTTTGCTACGCGCATCTCTTTAGCAGAACATCAAAAAGCAGCTGATTACACGATTGCCAAATTACGCCTAGGCACGCTTGAAAATATCTTAAGCGCCTTCGTGTTAATTGCCTTCACACTCTTAGGTGGGCTTGAATATTTAAACCAGTTGATTACCCAATGGCTTGGGGTAGGTATTACCCAGCAAATGGTTTTACTCTGTAGTATTTTTCTTATTACAGGCATTTTGGATTTGCCATTTGCTTGGTATAAACAATTTAAATTAGAAGAAAATTTTGGGTTTAATCGTATGACACCGAAACTTTTTTTTATGGATTTACTCAAAGGTCTAGCCTTAGGCGCAGCTTTAGGGCTACCCCTACTTTGGGTGATTCTTAGCTTAATGGCAGAGGCTGGGCCACTGTGGTGGCTCTGGACTTGGTTTGTCTGGACAGCTTTTAATGGCTTGTTACTGTGGTTATTTCCAAGCTTTATTGCGCCACTCTTTAACAAATTTAAAGCCCTTGAAGATGGGCCTCTAAAAATCCAAATTGAGCAACTGCTAAAGCGTTGTGACTTCGCTAGCCAAGGTCTGTTTGTGATGGATGGCAGTACCCGTAGCGCCCACGGCAATGCTTATTTCACTGGTATTGGTAAAGCCAAGCGTATTGTCTTTTTCGATACCCTAATTGAAAAACTGAACCCAGCTGAAATAGAGGCAGTGCTGGCACATGAGTTAGGTCACTTTAAACGCAAACATATTCGCAAGCGTTTATTGGTTTCTTTTGCTCTTAGCTTAGTGGTATTAGCCCTCTTAGGATGGTTAAGTGCCCAACCATGGTTCTACCTTGAATTAGGTGTTATGCCCAACCTCAACGGTTATAACGGTGGTTTAGCACTCGCCTTATTTATGCTGGTGTCACCTGTATTTGGTTTTTTCTTCACACCTCTAAATAGTCTTGCCTCACGCAAACATGAATATGAGGCCGATAACTTTGCCGCTGAAAAATCTTCGGCAACAGATTTAATTTCTGCGTTAGTAAAGCTGTATCAAGATAATGCCTCAACTTTAACTCCCGATCCGATCTATACCGCTTTCTATAGTTCACATCCGCCGGCACCATTGCGTATTGCTAATTTGCAGCGCAACCAGTGAATTTGTCTTGAACCCGTAGGCTCGATTTCTATGGCTATCAATCGCGCCTTACTAATCGCCTCGTATGGTAGGCATTATTTAGCGCAAAAGCTGCATCAGAGCGCAAATGGATATCAAGCACCTAGCGGCCCTCTTATTGAAGTCACGATCCCTGGGAAACGCCATTTAGGGGCGGTTGGCGATATTTTGCAACTAGAAAATAGCTCTACTCATCAAGCCCGCTTAGTTAAAATTGAACCGCGGCGTAATTTACTGTACCGCTCCGACGCTTTTAAAAGTAAATTAATTGCTGCTAATGTTGATCAAATTTTAGTGGTCTTAGCTACTCAACCCGCTTTTTCACCCGACTTATTAGGGCGAGCAGTAGTAGCGGCCGAGGCCAATCAAATTGGCCTACATATTTTGCTCAATAAATCTGACTTAACCGACTCAATCGACACCGCGCGTAAATTAATCGAGCCCTATGCGCGAATGGGTTATCCCGTTAGCGAGGTCTCGGCAAAGTTTGACGCTCATTCACTCGAGCGCCTCCATGGTGCACTTAAAGGGAAAGTGTCTGTACTCGTCGGGCAATCGGGCATGGGAAAGTCGAGTTTGCTAAATGGCTGGGTCCCCAATGCAGCAGCCGTCACTCAAGAATACTCAGTACGCCTTGATACTGGCAAGCACACTACTACCGCCTGCCGTTACTTTGAGCTACCAAAAACATGGGGTGTAGCAGATGGCAAATTAGGCGCTCTTATCGACTCACCGGGTTTTCAAGAATTTGGTTTAGCGCATCTATCTGTAAGCGAGTTGCAACATGCTTTTCGCGAGTTTAAAGACTATCTTGGGCGCTGCCGCTTTCATAATTGCGCTCATGAGACCGAGCCAGGCTGCATGATTCGACAAGCAGTTACTGAGCAGATAATAGCGCCAGAGCGCTTGGCTTTGTTTCGACAACTGCGCTCAGATTCACAAACTGCTGATTCCCAAATAATGGGAATTGCTACAACCAGACAGCGATGGTCAACATTGCCAACAAAATCATCAGGGCAATAATCACCCGCCATACCAAACCAATGGCAGAACGTAAGGTTCTTTCGCTAGGCTCAAGCCCGACATCATAAATCGGTGCCTCACCTGCTTCAGCCATGCGCAGGGCCTCCTCGCTATCGGGCTCACGTAATGGCTCCCCTAAACGAACTCCTAGAGCGCCACTGCCTGCTGCCAAAATTACAGCTGATAATTCATCGGCCCATTTATGGGTTAAATAACGCCAAGCATAAATCGTATCTTCAAAATTACCAGCTAAGGCAAAGCTCATTGCGGTTAAGCGCGCTGGCACCCAATCGAGCACGTAAAAGAAATGGCGCGCTGCTGCATCTAAATTATGTGAATTTGGTGCGCCTGTTTTAGCCCAACGCTCTGCGGCCATATCGGCTAAGCGATATAAAACTACTCCGCCAGGGCCGAGAGGCATTAAAAACCAGAAGAACACTCCAAACACATGGCGATGCGAGCCAATTATGGCTTTCTCTAAAGCCAAAGAGATAATCTCGATTTCATTTAAATGGGCAACATTTAAATCGGGGCCATACCATTCGCCCAATGCAATGCGGGCTGCGGGTAAATCATGATTTTGAATCGCTTGATGCACGGCTGTAAAAGAATGACTAAATTGGCGAAAACCAAAAAACCAATAAACAATTAAGACATTCCAAAAGAACGCCAAAATAGGATAGGTCATCATGCACGCCACATGAACCATAAAAACCAAAAAGGTCGGCAAAATGAAGGCAATTAAACAAGCTAGGCGAGCACCAACTGGAGTCGCGCCCTGCCCATCTTTACCGCTAAATTCTTTTGCTACCCAATCGAGCCACGCGACGCTCCAACGTCGAACAAAATGTTGAGCATTCACTGGCCGATATTGTTCAGCAATTAAAGCGAAGAGAATGGAAAAGAAAATCATACTTTGAGTAAATGATAAAGGTTACGCAGCATACCAGCAGTAGCGCCCCAAATAAAACGATTTTCGAAGGGCATCGCATAAAACCGTCGACTACCTTGCTCGCTGCTAGCTACCCTCACTTGATGGTTAGCAGGATTCATCAAAAATTCCAAAGGCACCTCAAAAGCGGCTGCAACTTCAAAGGCATCTAAAACATAATTGCCCTGCGCTTGCACCAAGCCCACCATGGGGATCACTCGATATCCTGAGACCGTTAAATATTCCGGCAATTGACCAATCAGCTCTACCTGACTAGCGGCTAGGCCAATTTCTTCAAAACTTTCTCGCAAAGCCGTCACTGCAGGACCATTATCAGTTGGCTCCATACGACCCCCAGGGAAACTGATTTGCCCAGCATGATCATGTAAATGATCGGTTCTTTGGGTTAACAAAACCGAAATTCCTGCGTTGCGCAACACCAAGGGAATGAGGACTGCAGCTTGGGTTGATAAGCCTTGATCTTGTCGTTGAGCAATAATATTAGCGGCCATCACATAGCGATTTTCATCGGTTATCTCGGGTGTCCATAGTGGTGGGGTAGCAAAACGTTGGCGCAAGCTATCTGCTAACAACATACCGTTGGCAATTAAGGGTTCATGTGCACAATTAGCCTGAATCGGTACCGCTTGCGGATCAAATCCAGGCGGTACAGCCAGAGAAGTCTTTTTCGCGGAATTATTAGCCAACATCGTACTATTTTAGGGGAATAAAAAAGGCGACCGTAGTCGCCTTCATTTTGCTTGCATAAACCTTGCTTTTATTCAGTTACTGGCGCATCAACAGCTTCTGTCACTACCGCTTTAACACGGGCTTGCAATTTTTCTTTAATACGAGCCGATTTACCAGAACGATCACGCAAGTAATACAGTTTAGCTCGGCGTACATCGCCACGGCGCTTGACCTCAATATTAGCAATTAGGGGTGAATACAATTGAAAGGTGCGCTCGACCCCTTCTCCAGAGGAGATTTTACGGACGATAAAACTCGAATTGAGCCCGCGGTTGCGTTTTGCTATTACGACGCCCTCGAAAGCCTGCGTTCGTTTACGGGTTCCTTCAACGACATTAACACTAACAACTACTGTATCGCCAGGAGCAAAGCTTGGCATTTTTTTGTTAGCACTTAGACGAGCGATTTCTTCTTGCTCAATTTTTTCAATCAAATTCATTGCAACTCCTTAAACATCATGTCTGCGTTGAATCCCGTTACTCTCTTCGTAATGAATACCTTAGAGCGGACCAGATAGAGGATGCAGTTAAACCATTTCATTAAGCTAGAGAATGCAGAAACTGCTCATCTTCTTGACTTAATAACCCTTTGGCACGAGCAGTCTCAATGAGATCTGGTCGCAACCTTTGTGTCAGCGCTAAAGACTGCTGCCGACGCCAATCTATTATTTTAGCGTGATGTCCGCCTAAAAGCACGTCTGGTACAGATAAATTGCTAACTATTTCTGGTCGGGTGTAGTGAGGATAGTCTAAAAGACCGTTCATAAAGCTATCCTGTGCTGCCGAATCTTCGTCCCCAAGGGCCCCAGGAATTAAGCGAATTACTGCATCCATCAAGGCCATCGCGGGAATTTCACCCCCTGAAAGCACAAAATCACCTATTGAAATCTGTAAATCGACCTTTCGGTCGATAAATCGCTGATCAACTGCTTCATACCGCCCACAAATTAGGGTTAAATTACTGTAAATGTTGATATCTGCTGCCATTTGCTGTGAAAATGGCTTTCCTTGGGGTGCTAAGAGGCAGACCGGTCCAGACTCAATTCCCTGTTGTTGGTGGTTTGCCTGAATTGCCTCAACTGTATCTTCTAGGGGCTTGGCCATCATGACCATTCCTGGCCCACCCCCATAAGCCCTGTCATCGACACTTCTTCGAACATCTTTAGAAAAATCCCTTGGATTCCAAAGACTTACGCTAGTTAGCCCTTGCTCACATGCGCGCCCTGTAATACCCCACTGGGTTAAAGCGGAGAACATTTCAGGGAAAATAGTGACTACATCAAAGCGCATAAAGACTCATTTTTACCAATCTGCTTGCCAATCTAGCTCAATGGTACGGGAAGATAAATCAACTTTTTTAATAATTTCGGGAACAAAGGGAATAAGAATGGGTTTTGATCCTACTGACAAGATCGGATGAGCAGCATTATCGGTAATGGCATTTACTTCACCTAAATGATCGCCCTGAAGATTAATGACCCTACAGGCAATTAAATCAACCCAATAATAGGAATCGTCAGCTGGCTTAGGAAAGGCGGTGCGACTAACTAAAATGCGGCCACCTTTTAGGGCCAGAGCGGCGTCACGGTCAGTTACACCCTCTAAATGCAGCACTACCAAACCACTATGATATTTAGCATTTATAACGCGATATTCTTGTGGGGCAAAAACAGAATTTGCTAGCTTTGTGCCAACTGCATCGATTGTTAAGTGGGGGTGCAATGAAAGCCAAATCGACTTGCTTGCCAAAAGGGCTACTGGGTCTGAAGAAAAGGGGCGAACCTTAATTCCACCCTGTAAGCCTTGTGCGTCTTGTACTTGACCTAACTCAATTAAATCATCTGGCAGTGAAGCAGCCACCTTAGCTTAAACTACAGCAGCAGGATGATCTTTGATCAAACGTTTTACGGTAGGCGAAATTTGCGCGCCAACGGTAGTCCAATAAGTAATACGTTCTTGCGTAATTCGCATTGCCTGTTCAGACTCAACTGCATTGGGATTGAAATAACCTAGGCGCTCGATATAGTTCGAATCGCGACGATTGCGTTTATCGGTTGCAACAATGCTATAAAAGGGGCGGTTCTTAGAGCCCCCACGTGCCAGTCGAATGACGACCATACTTATTCCTTAAAATCTAAAATGAAAACAGGTTATTAATGACTCATGCAAATGCAGAGAACCCCATATTCTAGATGAAAAGCGAATTTTGATCCATTATATTTCCCGCCTTTTTACCAGTTAACAATGAAAAACCTCTTAAAAACAACACCTTACAGACCCAATGGGCAGCTGGTGGGGCGACCTTTAAAAGCCTTAAATAGCTTTGTCTTGGCCAGCTTTTTAGGTTTGCTCACTGCTTGTAGCAGCCTTACTCCTCCTTGCGCTGCTAGGGTAAGCCCACCCTATACAGAATTACGCGGTACCAAATGGGAACTCATGCGCTGGAATTTACCCCCCAATACTGCTGGAGAGGTACGTCAGCGCACAATTCCACAAGGAGATGCGGGTCAGCCTATTCAACTTGAATTTGCCGCTGAAAGCCTTAGAATCAGTGGCTTTACAGGATGCAATCGCTTTACAGGTGAAATTGTTGAGGAGGCCCGCGGCATCAGCATTGAACGCATAGCGAGCACCCGCATGTCTTGTTCTGGCCCACGGAATGAATTAGAAAATGATTTTCTCTATGAACTAAATGACTACCGGAATTTAGTGCGCGATGGCGATCGCCTACTTCTTATCGGACGTGATCGCGAAGTGCTCAGCTTTACCCAACGGCTCACTACCAATAACCCCAAAAAGAATTAAGAGTAATCCTCAGCGTGCCTACTACCCAAACTAAACGTAAATCAAAACTTATTTTTTGTGCCCTTGGCCTTCTGTTACCGGGCTCTGGCATGAACTGTTTTTATTTGCGCGGCTTCAGTTCCTTATGGGCTTGGTTCCATTTGCTAGCTTTGCTGATGGGATGCATGGGCTTGGTGATTTTGCGAGAAGCCGAATTTGCCTCAGCCTCTGGATGGTTTTTACTTAGCCTTGGCTTTATTTCTTTAGAAGCAAGTTGGCTGACAACGATCGCTTTTGGCTTGCGCCCAGACCAACGCTGGGACGCTCAATTTAATCCACTCATTGATGTAAAGCATGCCACTAAGTCGGGTTGGCTAACAGTGTTAACAGTAATTTTTTCTTTGGTTTTTGGCGCTGGTGTAATGATGACTTTTTTAGCAATTGCCTTCGAGCAATTTTTTATTTCCCAATTGCAAGAAGCGCGCAAGCTCTCACAATAATTACTTGTTTCATTAACCCTAAAACTGCTCAATAGTCATTGCATTAGTAATTGCACCGCCTTCAGTAATGCTAGCGGCTAAAGCAGTGGCTTGAGGCAATATATTTTCGGCAAAAAATTGGGTGGTGATTATTTTGGCACTATAAAAGGCAGGGTCTTGATTATGTAAGCGCTCTGCCGCCAAAAGTGCGCGTGCCATTTGCCAAGCACCGAGCACTAATCCGCAAAGCTTTAAATAAGCATAACTACCTGCGTACACAGCTTTAATTTCGGGTTTGGCCTGCTGCAAAATATACCTAAGGACTTGTTCAAAAGCAGTCCGGCCTAGTTGTAATTGTTTTAATACTGCTAGCGCGGCTTTAGTATTACTTGCCCGCAAGTTGGCTTCAGTCGTTACGATGCTAGCAATCAATTCTTGGGCAACCTTACCGCCATCGCGTAACGTCTTGCGACCGATTAAATCATTAGCCTGAATTGCAGTGGTGCCTTCATAAATTGTCAAAATACGTGCATCACGATAAAACTGGGCAGCCCCAGTTTCTTCGATGAAGCCCATTCCACCATGCACTTGCACACCAAGACTAGCGACCTCGATGGCCATTTCGGTTGAAAAACCTTTCACAATCGGTACTAAAAATTCATAAAGCGCTTGACCATGCGTACGCTCTTCGGTAACAGTTGCAGCATGGGCTGCATCAGATTGAGCTGCAGCAAAATAGGCTAGCGCGCGCGATGCTTCGGTGTAAGCCCGCATCGTTAACAGCATGCGTTTTACATCAGGCTGGTGAATAATAGCTACAGATTCAGTTGAACCTTCTAAGTCGCGGCTTTGCACCCGATCTTTAGCATAAGCCACCGCCTTTTGATAAGCTCGATCAGCTACGGCGATACCTTGAATGCCTACTGCAAAACGAGATGCATTCATCATCACAAACATATACTCAAGGCCACGATTTTCTTCGCCTACCAAATAGCCAATTGCGCCACGCTGATCCCCAAACTGCAAGACCGCAGTAGGGCTAGCCTTAATCCCTAATTTATGCTCAATCGATATACACTCAACTTCATTGCGTGCACCCAAACTACCATCGACTTGCAGCAAAAATTTAGGCACCACAAATAGAGAGATACCTTTGACGCCCGCTGGCGCATTAGGGGTTCGCGCTAATACCAAATGCACAATATTGTCAGTCATATCGTGCTCGCCATAAGTAATATAAATTTTGGTGCCAAAGAGCAGATAACTTCCGTCTGCTTGGGGGTCAGCACGCGAGCGCACTAAAGATAAATCTGAGCCCGCTTGCGACTCAGTTAAATTCATGGTGCCAGCCCAAGTACCAGCAATCAAAGCGGGTAAGTATTGGGCTTTTATATCCTCATTTGCAGCAATTAATATTGCCTCAATCGCACCATCGGTTAATAGCGGACATAAAGCAAAAGATAGATTAGCTGCATTTACCATTTCTAAACAGGGCGTAGCAATGAGTTTGGGCAAGCCTTGTCCACCATATTGGGGGGGATGAATAAGCCCTTGCCAACCAGCCTCAGCATATTGCTTTAGCGCCTCTTTAAAGCCAGCAGTCATGATTACTGCGCCATTATTCCAGATGCTAGGATTTTTATCACCCTCCCAGTTCAGTGGCGCAACCACTGCCTGATTGAATTTTGCTGACTCTTCTAAAACAGCTGAAGCAAGCTCGCCATCAGCGCCAGCCTCAGCGTATAAAGGATATCGCGCTACCTCAGCCAAACCCGCCAACTCTTGCATTACAAATAACATCTCTTTAACTGGGGCAAGATAAGTCATGTCACTTGCACATCATCGTTTTAATAACTCTGTTAGCTCGGGAATCGCGGTAAATAAATCAGCCACCAGCCCATAATCGGCGACACCAAAAATAGGCGCTTCGGGATCTTTATTGATTGCCACAATAACCTTGGAATCTTTCATGCCCGCTAAATGCTGAATGGCGCCCGAAATACCTACTGCAATATAGAGTTGGGGAGCAACAATTTTGCCAGTTTGACCAACCTGATAATCATTGGGTACATAACCTGCATCAACCGCCGCGCGCGAGGCACCTAGTGCTGCGCCCAACTGATCAGCTAAGGGCTCAATTAACTCATGGTATTTTTCGCTCGAGCCTAAGCCCCTGCCACCAGAAACAATAATTTTGGCCGCAGTTAATTCGGGACGATCCGATTTACTTAGATCGCGGCCCACAAAACTTGATTTGTGCTGATCAGCAACTGCAGCTATTTCGTTAATGCTGGCAGAGCCACCAGTAGCAGCAACGGCATCAAAACCAGTAGTGCGCACAGTAATTATTTTTTTAGGATCAGACGATTGCACGGTGGCGATAGCATTACCAGCATAAATAGGACGCTCAAAGGTGTCAGCAGAAACCACTTGAGTAATATCAGAAATTTGGGCTACATCTAATTTAGCTGCTACGCGGGGTAAAACATTTTTACCATGCGAAGTTGCGGGTGCCAAAATATAATCGTATGCAGGTGCTAATGCTAAGATTTGCTCGGTGACAGGTTCAGCCAACTGATTACTTAAAAAATCTGCTTCAATCAGAATTACTTTGCGTACCCCAGTAATTTGAGCAGCTGCTTGCGCAACACTCTTAGCTGCATCTCCTGTAATTAGTAGATCAACTTCAGTAGTGCATGCTAATGCAGCAGCTACGGTATTTAGGGTTACCGCCTTAAGCAATTGATTATCGTGCTCAACCAGAACTAAAGCAGCCATTTAGATTACCTTTGCTTCATTTTTTAATTTATCTACCAAAGCAGCCACATCGGCAACCATTACCCCAGCACTCCGTTTAAGTGGCTCTACGACTTTAAGTATTTTTAAACGTGGGCTTACGTCAACCCCTAAGTCTGCTGGTGTAATGATGTCGAGAATCTTCTTCTTCGCTTTCATAATATTAGGCAAAGTTACATAACGTGGTTCATTTAAACGTAAATCGGTAGTAATGACTGCAGGCAAACTGATGGCGATGGTTTCTAAACCCCCATCTACTTCGCGCGTTACATTGGCTTTACCATCGGCCACAGTAACTTTAGAGGCAAAGGTAGCTTGAGGAAAATTCATCAGCGCAGCCAACATCTGCCCAGTTTGATTGCTGTCATCATCAATTGCCTGCTTACCCAAGATAATGATCTGTGGATTTTCTTTGACACAAACTGCTTGTAAAATTTTAGCTACCGCTAAAGGCTGTAGATCGAGATCAGTTTCAACCAAAATAGCGCGATCGGCGCCAATAGCCAAAGCGGTTCGTAAGGTTTCTTGACATTGTGGCAAGCCAGCTGACACCACAATAATCTCGCTAGCAATTCCAGCTTCTTTTAAGCGCACTGCTTCTTCAACCGCAATTTCATCAAAAGGATTCATACTCATTTTGACGTTGGCGATGTCTACCCCAGTTTGATCTGATTTGACCCGCACCTTAACGTTGTAATCAACTACGCGCTTTACTGCAACTAAAATTTTCATACCACTCTCTTCTAATGCGAAAAATAATTTATTGAAAAGTTACTTCCCATCACCTACAAATACACTAATTCAGTATTTTATCAAGCCTTGCAGGATATCCCTTATAAATCAATAGCAGTCGCCGAACCAGCGCGTTTACGTAACTCAAACTTCTGTATTTTGCCGGTTGAAGTCTTCGGTAAATCACCGAAAACAACCGCTTTGGGCACTTTAAAGTTAGCCAAGTGCTGCTTGCAGTGCGCAATAATTTCAGCAGCGGTCACAGTCGCATCTGCTTTAAGCTCTAAAAATGCGCAAGGTGTTTCGCCCCACTTAGGGTCTGGCTTTGCCACTACTGCAGCCGCTAAGACTGCGGGATGACGATAAAGTACATCTTCTACTTCAAGCGAAGAAATATTCTCGCCCCCAGAAATAATAATATCTTTACTGCGATCTTTAACTTTGATGTAACCATCCGGGTTCATCACTGCTAAATCGCCTGAATGAAACCAACCGCCCGCAAAGGCTTCTTGCGTTGCTTGGGGATTTTTTAAGTAACCCTTCATAGTGATGTTGCCCCGAAACATAATTTCACCCATGGTTTCACCATCAGCTGGTACGGGTTGCATGGTTTCGGGATTAAAAACCGTAAAAGCCTCTTGTAAGTGATACCGCACGCCCTGCTGTGCATTTAAGCGTGCCCGCGATCCTAAATCTTGTTGCTCCCAATCATCCTGCTTCACGCAAACTGCTGCAGGGCCATAAGTTTCCGTCAAACCATAAACATGAGTCATCTCAAAACCCATGGTTTCCATTCCCTCAATAATTGAAGCAGGCGGGGCCGAGCCAGCAATCATGGCTTTCACCCCTCGTGGTACTCCACTCTTTAACTCAGCAGAACTATTTACCAGCATATTGTGCACAATGGGGGCGGCACAATAATGAGTTACGCTATACGTTTTAATAGCTGCAAAGATCGCTGGTGGATCAACTTTTCTCAAGCAGATATTTACCCCGGCGCGAGCCGCTACTGTCCATGCAAAACACCAACCATTGCAATGAAATAAAGGCAGGGTCCATAGATATATAGGATGTTTTGCCATATCCCATTCCAAAATATTCGAGACTGCATTAATCGCTGCGCCGCGATGGTGGTACACCACTCCCTTAGGATTTCCTGTTGTACCTGAGGTGTAATTTAAACAAATAGCAGCCCATTCATCTGCGGGCAAATCCCATTTAAAATGAACATCCCCTTCAGCTAATAATTGCTCATAAGTGAGTGTGCCAATTTTTTCACTGGGTGCTAAAAACTCTGCATCTTCGGCATCAACCACCAAAATCTCTCGACCACTTTCGGCGCGTGCTAAGGCTAAGGCTTTTTTCATAGTTGGTACAAATTCAGGGTCGACAATAACGACCTTAGCTTCACCATGATTTAACATGAAGGCAATCGCTTCGGCATCTAAGCGAGTATTTAACGCATTGAGTACTGCGCCTGACATTGGCACGCCAAAATGAGCCTCAACCATTGGTGGCGTATTTGGCAACATTACTGCTACGGTATCACCAACCTTAATTCCGCGTTTGTGTAAGGCGCTTGCCAAGCGGCGACAACGCGCGGCGGTTTCACTCCAAGTTTGGCGTAATGCTCCATGCACAATTGCCAAATGATTGGGATAAATATCTGCTGCCCGCTCGACAAATAAAAGCGGGGTCATGGGCGTGTAATTTGCCGCGTTACGTTCTAAACCTTGTTCAAAAATACTTGTCATCTAGTTCCCAGAATTTTTTTAATATGCTTATAAATCAGCTAAAGCCTTTAAGTGTGCTACTGCACTGCGACCTAAAGCCGAAAGGTTATAACCACCCTCTAAACAACTCACAATACGACCATTGGCAGACTCATGCGCTAGCTCTTTTAAACGCTTGGTAATCCATGCATAATCATCTTCAACTAAACCCATTTGCCCCAAATCATCTTCGCGATGCGCATCAAACCCAGCTGAAATCACAATCAGCTGCGGCTTAAATTCACGTAAACGAGGCAACCATACGGTATCAACAATCTCGCGCACAACCTTGCCATTGCTGGCTGCTGGTAGTGGAATATTAATCATATTATCTGCGGCTTCTAGACCACTATATGGATAAAATGGATGCTGAAAAAAACTACACATTAAGACCCGCGGGTCATTAATAAATGCTGCCTCAGTGCCATTGCCATGGTGAACATCAAAATCAATAATCGCCACCCGCTCTAAACCATATTGCTGCATGGCATAACGTGCGGCAATGGCAACATTATTAAAAATACAAAAACCCATGGCGCGATTTGGTTCAGCATGATGACCTGGTGGGCGAACCGCACAAAAAGCATTTTCAACTTCGCCTTTCATTACCGCATCAACGGCAGCAATTGCCGCGCCCGCAGCTCGTAACGCAGTTTGCCAAGAGGCACTATTCATGATGGTATCGCCATCTAGCATAAAGTAGCCGCTATCTGGTGCGTGTGATTTTACATACTCAATATGTTCAGCACCATGCACTAATGCTAAGTTGGCTTCAGTAGCAAGCGGTGGAACAATCCGCTGTAAATAGGCATCAATTCGACTTTGAATAATTTGATCTTCTATAGCCTGAATGCGTTCAGGGCATTCGGGATGATGGCGACCCATTTCATGCAGCAAAAAATCGGGGTGGCTTATATATGCAGTTGTCATTTCTACTACCTCTCCATCTAAACTGTAAACTACCTAATGCTATATGAATCTACTTCACACCGTCGTCAAGCCAGCCGCTATCAATTTTGCCTTGATTTTTACTAGCATTTGTACCTTCATATTGCTGGCACTTTGCTTGGCAGGCTGCACTACCCCAACAAATTATTCGCCAAGCGCAACGCCTATTGCACAAAACACACCTACGCCCATCGACCCAAATACACCGAGCACTTCTGCACCCGACATCGCCAAAAACCTGGGTGAACTGTTGCAGCAAATTGCGCAACAGCAAGACCTACCATTACCAATCCTTGAGGCTGGATTTCAAGATACTAAATCGATTCAAAGTATTAAGAAATTGGTATTACCCCCATCTAAGGAATTTAAAAAGAATTGGGCTGCTTACCGGCAACGTTTTATCGAGCCTGTACGAATTAAGGCTGGTAAGGCTTTTTGGGAACAAAATCGTGACTTTTTAAGTCAAACTGAAGCTAATACAGGAGTGCCAGCCTCTTTAATTGTGGCAATTATTGGCATTGAAACCATTTACGGGCGCCAATTAGGCGCCTTTAGGGTCAAAGACGTCTTAAGCACCCTCGCCTTCGAATACCCAGCCACCCCCAATCAAACTGCGCGCGCGGCTTTATTTCGCGAGCAAATTAAAGATTTAATCCTGCTCTGCTGGGCCGAAAACAAAACTAGCGCCAATGTTAATCAAGCGCAATTTAATCAATGCCTCAATCAAAATAGCTCATACGCAGGAGCAATTGGCATGCCACAATTTATGCCTAGCAGTATTCGCTCCTATGCTAAAGATGGCGATGGCGATAATCTCATTGATCTAAAAGTTAGCGCTAAAGATTCGATTGCTAGCGTAGCCAATTTTTTGCAACAACAAGGTTGGCAAGTCGGCATGCCTATTTACTTTACGATATTGACTAACCCTCTAGCATTTAATGCCGCTAGTCAGCTTGCTGATGGTGAGCCAAATCCAAAACATACTATTCAAGAGCTCATTGAACTCGGAATTCTTGCGCCAGAACGCGGAGACCTGCTTACTGGGGGCGTCAGCCCCACTAGTAAAGCCCTCATTGTCGATCTGCCATACTTTGATAAAAATGGCCTAGAACAAACCCGCTACGTGGTCGGTCTTGCAAACTTTCTGAGCATCGTTAATTACAATCGCAGTTATTTTTATGCTCAAAGTGTAGCTGAATTTGCTGAGGCTTTAGGTTACGAAAATAAAAGTGTAGTACCCATTATTGCGCCAACAAGCAGAGTTCAGCTAGAAGAAAAATTAGTAACGCCAATAAGTTCAAATAAATCAAAAACAGTTGTCAAGAAGAAGCGGAAAAAACCTAGCACTGCCAATTAGGCCGGGAAAACTCCCGTCGACAAATACCGATCACCGCGATCACACACAATAAAAACAATCGTCGCATTCTCAACTTCTTGCGCAATGCGTAAAGCAATTACCAAAGCACCAGCGGCAGAAATACCACAAAAAATGCCCTCTTCAGCCGCCATTCTACGTGCCATCTCTTCAGCTGCCGATTGGCTTACATATTCAATCCGATCGACGCGCTCACCTTGATAAATTTTAGGTAAATACTCAGGTGCCCATTTGCGAATTCCTGGAATTTGTGAACCTTCAGCAGGCTGGGCACCAATAATCTGAATCGCTGGATTCATCATCTTTAAATAAGAAGATACGCCAGTAATGGTACCGGTTGTACCCATCGCTGATACAAAATGGGTTACCTGCCCATGAGTATCGCGCCATATTTCAGGGCCTGTGGTTTCTAAATGTGCCCGCGGATTATCGGCATTAGCAAATTGATCGAGTAAGCGACCGCGCCCTTCGCGCTGAAGTTGTACCGCGTAATCACGCGCTAACTCCATCCCCCCTGAAGCAGAAGTTAAAATTAATTCAGCACCATAAGCTGTCATGCTTTGCCGACGTTCTAAACTTTGATTTTCAGGCATTACCAGCAGCATTTTGTAGCCTAACATTGCTGCTGTCATCGCTAAGGCAATACCGGTATTGCCACTTGTCGCCTCAATCAATGTGTCACCTGGTTTAATTTCCCCACGCTCATGAGCACGTCGAATCATCGATAAAGCAGCACGATCTTTAACCGATCCAGCTGGGTTATTACCCTCTAATTTACCTAAAATAAGATTATTGCGAGGCTCGCCTACAGCCCCAGGAATACGTTGCAAGCGCACTAAAGGCGTATTGCCAACGGTATCAGCAATCGTGAGGTAAGCAGGTATTGGATCGGGGTTTGGTACGGCAGGCGAGTTCATAGATTCATTTTAGCCATAATGAGAATCACCTGCCGCGACCTTGCTATTTTATTAAAAACCCAGCTTAAAGTTTATCTGCGCGGCGAAGCTACGGATTAATTTCTTTGCGATGATTTGCCTGAATAAGTTTTTTCGCGATCAGCGCCTTTATTACTAGATTTACGACGACCACCTGAACTATCATCGCGACCTTTGCTTTTGGTTTCACGATAACCGCCTGCAGCCTCAATAGTAAGGCCGTTATCGATTAATTTTTCAACTGATTTGCTGCCAATGCCGCGTACCCGTTTTTGCAAATCATCGGCATTTTGAAAGGCCCCACCATCATCGCGCGCACTAATAATTGCCCGCGCCCGTGCCGGACCAATACCCTTAATGCTTTCTAACTCGCTTTGACTTGCAGTGTTGACATTAATGCCATCGGCAGCAGCGAATGCAGTAGAGTGCACCATACCCCCAGATGAAATAACTGCTAATACAAAAGCAAGCTTTAAAAAGGTATTACGAAAAAATGAATTCAAATTCCAAGCCATAGATTCTCCAAAAGATAAAACGTTAATGATGATTCGCAAACCAAAGCCTGCGAGGCATTACAACGAATTTGGAGTAAGCTAGTTGACTAAAAAAATGGAATTAAAGGGGCTCGCCTAAAAAATCAATATTAGCTGACAGCCATTCAACATAATGACTGACACCCTGTTCAACATTGAGGAAGGAATCGGTATAACCAGCAGCGCGTAATTGCTCCATATTGGCTTGTGTAAAACACTGGTACTTGCCGATTAAATCCTCGGGAAAAGGGATGTATTGAATTAAGCCAGCTTTCACTAACTCTGGCAAAGCTAATGGTGGCTCGCCCGCAGTTTTTCGCAAAGTATTTACCACTGCACAAGCCACATCATTAAATGGCTGGGCAAAGCCAGTACCTAAATTAAAAATGCCACTTTTTTCGGGGTTGTCATGGAAAAATAAATTGACTTTGACCACATCTTCGATCGAAACAAAATCACGAGTTTGTTCGCCAGCCTGATAACCCCCATATTCCCCAAATAATTGCACAAAACCCTGTTTTTTAAATTGGTGAAATTGATGAAATGCAACTGATGACATCCGACCTTTATGTGATTCACGCGGGCCATAAACATTAAAGTAACGCAAGCCAACCACTTGTGCCGTATTTACTTTTTCGGCAAACTTCTTGCGCATATATTGATCAAATAAAAATTTCGAGTAGCCATACACATTTAGCGGCTTCTCATGTTGGCGATCTTCCAAAAATACTTTCGACCCCCCATATACCGCAGCCGAAGAGGCATAAAGGAATGAGGCCTTTTGCGCCATACAAGCTTCATATACATCTACCGAATACTGATAGTTATTTGCCATCATGAAAACTCCGTCAGTTTCCATGGTGTCGGAACACGCCCCTTGATGAAAAACCGCGCTTACATCACTAAACCAGCCTTTTTTAAAGGCGCTGACGAATTCAGTTTTATCAACATAATCGGCAATATCTAAATCGGCTAAATTGCGATATTTATTGCCTTGGCTTAAATCATCGACAGCAATAATTTGCCGTTCGCCCCGAGCATTAAGTGCTTGCACTAAATTAGAACCAATTAAGCCAGCAGCGCCGGTAACAATGATGGTCACTGTAACTCCTCACTAGTTACCGTGGCTGTTCCCAATTTTCCAACTACGATACCGCCAGCACGGTTAGCTAAAGCCATAGCCCGCTCAAGCGGCCAAGCAGCAGCTAGCGCTACGGCTAGGGTGGCAATCACGGTGTCGCCAGCCCCAGAGACATCAAAAACCTCTCGGGCTTGCGCGCGAACATGACTTGCCCCTGCAGCGGTATATAAACTCATTCCGTCTTCCGAGCGTGTTAAGAGAAGGGCCTGAATATCTAGAGATTGTCGTAAAGCCTGAGCGCGCTCGGTAAGCTCAGCTTCACTGGCCCACTTACCAATCACTTGCCGTAACTCACTACGGTTCGGAGTAATGACGGTCGCCCCCCGATAGCGCTCAAAATCAATACCCTTAGGATCAACTAAAATAATTTTCTGTTGCGCTTTTGCTTGCAAAATCATGGTGGCCACTTGATCTAAAGCACCTTTGCCATAATCCGAAAGAATCACTGCATCAACTTTGCCAAGCAAAGATTCGAAGCGCGCTAATTTGTGCTCTAAGGCGGCGGCGCTTGGCGCCTCCTCAAAATCAAGGCGAATTAACTGTTGTTGCCGAGCAATGACACGCAATTTAACGGTGGTTGGCACATTAGCATCTTGCTCTAATTGGCTATCAACACCACAAGTCAAAAGCAATTCGCTCACGCGTGCACCAGCCTCATCAGCACCCACCACGCCTAATAAACTGGTTTTTGCGCCTAGGGCGGCAACATTACGGGCCACATTAGCTGCGCCGCCCAAACGTTCATCGATTTTTGCCACTTGCACAATCGGTACTGGCGCCTCGGGCGAAATACGCTCACTATCTCCAAACCAATAACGATCGAGCATGACATCTCCTACCACTAAGATGCGGGTTTGTTGAAATTGCTCAGCTTGCGCTTTTTCTACCATCTACTTTTTACTCTCTTAATCTTTTACTTAATCTTATAAACTTACTTAATTACTTAATTACTTAACTATGCCGTCCTATACCAAAGTATTCAATCCCTAATTCTTGCATAGTTAAAGGCTCGTATAAATTACGGCCATCAAAAATAATCGGCTGTTTTAACTTCTGTTTTAGCTGCTCAAAATCAGGGCTACGAAACGCTTTCCATTCAGTTGCGATTACCAGTGCATCGCAAGCATCAAGCGCTGCCATTGGCCCATCTGCCATACTCACTTTGCTTAAGCCTGCGGCATTATCCTTAAAGTCTAACTCAAGGCAATGTTGTGCCTCTTTCATAGAAACGGGATCATAGGCTACGACACTTGCCCCCCGGCAGACTAATTCTTGAATAATCACGCGACTTGGCGCCTCTCGCATATCGTCAGTATTGGGCTTAAACGCTAAGCCCCATAAGGCAAATTTTAACGCTGACAAGTCATTACCAAAGCGCTTGATAATTTTTCTAATCAGAATAGTTTTTTGCGCTTCATTTACAGCTTCAACCGCTTGTAAAATTTTTAAATCGCGACCATGCTCAAGTGCCGTTTGATTTAAAGCTGAAACATCTTTGGGAAAACAAGAACCGCCATAGCCGGTACCCGCATATAAAAAACCATAGCCAATGCGAGAATCAGAACCAATGCCATGTCTGACGGCTTCGATATCAGCACCCACGCTATCTGCTAAATTGGCCAATTCATTCATAAAAGAAATTCGAGTTGCTAACATGGCATTGGCTGCATATTTAGTGAGCTCAGCGCTTTTCACATCCATATAGTAAGTACGCTCATGGTGGCGATTAAATGGCGCATATAGCTTACGCATTTGTTCGCGCGCGCGCAAACCTGCAGCATCGGTTGAAGTACCAATTACAATTCGATCGGGGCGCATAAAATCTTCAACTGCAGCGCCTTCTTTCAAAAACTCTGGATTTGATACTACCGAACATAAATCAAGACTTAAGTTACGCTGCTTAAGCTCGGCTGCAATTGCCGCTGTCACTCGGTCGGCAGTGCCAACTGGTACAGTTGATTTATTGACGATGACTTTAGGGGAGGTCATGTGACGACCGATATTCTGTGCTGCAGCTACCACATATTGCAAATCAGCTGAGCCATCTTCATCGGGCGGGGTGCCTACTGCAATAAATTGAATTTCACCATGGGCTACGCTCGCGGCTACATCGGTTGAAAATTGTAGGCGACCAGCCACGCGATTCCGCTCAATTACTTCTTTTAAGCCTGGCTCAAAGATCGGCACTCCGCCTGCATTTAAAATAGCAATTTTTTTAGGATCAAGATCTAAACAAAAAACATCATTGCCAATTTCAGCCAAACAGGCGCCAGTAACTAAACCAACATATCCACTGCCAACAATCGTCACTTTCATTAATTCATTCCAATGTCTTTAAGTGCGTCAAAACTACATCGAGGGGCCGCTAAGTGCAACGCCTTCTGTTCTTCGAGGTGAGTATGCCTCCCAATGATTACATCCAGGACACTGCCAATAAAAACGCCTGGCCCTAAAGCCGCAATTACCGCAGGTATAGCGAGCTAAGGAAGTAGTGCGAAGCTTTAATAAGCCCAAGGTAGCCTGCAAATCGGTGATGCGGGTTGGTGGGCCATCAGTTTCAGCTAAAGTCAAACGTGTTTCTGCCAACTTTGCTAAAGCGCTCAAGCTAGGTGAATGTTGCATTACCTCAACCAACATCATTTCTGCTGCATTAGCGCCTAGTAAATGCATGGTGTGCTTGTGCACAATATCTAACAACTCACCAGAGCCTTGAGTTGGCAGTAAAGCAGCCAATTGACTTAAACCCTCGGTTGCTTTACCAAGGCTAGCAAATGCTGCAATCCAGCGATCGGCAACTAAATGCATATAGGCAGGATGCGTTTGGGCAATTAAAGTCCAAGCTTCAATGGCTTGAGCTGGCCGATCCATCGCTTGTAAATAATCACCTTGCAAAATGAGTGCGCGCGCTTGATTTGGAACAGCCTGCAAAGCCCGCTGAATTGATTGCTCTGCCTCTTGCAGATCTTTTCTGCGCAAAGCCTCTTGCGCAATTTCACAATGAAACTGCGCAATTTCTATTTGGTGGCTTTTGTTTTGCAAAGCAGCCAACTCAGTTGCAGCAACAATGGCTTTTTTCCAATCGCGCTCAACTTGATACATCTCTAATAAACTTTCTTTGGCGGGTATAGCATATTTGCCTTCACCCACTCGGTTTAAAGAAGCCTCGGCGCGATCTAATAAACCAGCGCGTAAAAAATCGCGGCCTAATTCATAGGCTGCATGATCGCGATCGCGTGATTTTAAATCGGTGCGGTTGGCCAAATGCTGATGCACCCGAATTGCTCGCTCGGTTTCACCTCTGCGCCGAAATAAGTTACCTAAAGAAAAATGTAATTCGATGGTCTCGGGGTCAAGCTGAGCAATTTTGACCAGGGTTTCGATGGCTTGATCAGGTTGCTCATTGAGTAAAAGACTTAAACCCTTAAAGGTTGAACGCTGTTGCCGTATACGCTCTTGCTCATCCATGCGACTTTCTAGGCGAAAGTCCCACCGCGATGCTAACCATCCCAAACCAAACAACACCGGTAAAAGTAATAACCAAGCGATTTCAATATGAATCATGACACCCGAATAATGAAAAAATTAAGTCTTTACAGACCTGAGAGAGCCCCCAAAACAACTACTTAGTCGGTATCTACTGCAGTGGCGATTGCTGTGACGACTAATGCGGCAACTCCTATGGCAACTAAGCACCAGAACTACCTTTGGTTTTAAGTGCTTGATAATCGACTCGCTCGCGCAATTCTTTACCGGGTTTGAAATGCGGCACTCTTTTCTCGGGAATTAAGACCTTTTCGCCAGATTTTGGGTTTCTCCCCGCACGCGCTGGGCGATGATGTAAAACAAAACTTCCAACTCCACGCAATTCAATCCGCTTTCCTTCAGCTAAAGCTTGGGTCATGGTATCAAGCAAGGTTTTTACCGCCAACTCTACATCGCGCGGCAGCAATTGGGGGAATTGCTCCGCCAAGCTTTCAACCAACTCTGAACGCGTAATGGCTTGTTGCTCTTGATCTGACATGATGAATAAGTAAAAAACGCTACCTTCAAATGAAAGTAGCGTTTCTTTAAATTAGCCCTGATTGTCCATTTTTGCTTTTAATAAAGCGCCTAAATTGGTAGTGCCAGTTTGCGCTTCACCCTGCATCTTAGTAATGGTTTCTTGTTGATCAGCGCTATCTTTGGCTTTAATTGAAAGATTGATATTGCGTGACTTACGATCGATATTAATAATCATTGCGGTCACAGAGTCACCTTCTTTCAAGACATTGCGAGCATCTTCAACGCGGTCAGTTGAAATTTCTGAGGCACGCAAATAAGCCTCTACTTCATCAGCCAAATGAATGACTGCGCCCTTTGCATCAACACTCTTCACAGTACCAGTAACCATGCTGCCTTTGTCGCTAGTCGAAGTGTAATTATTAAATGGGTCGCCAGACAACTGCTTGATACCAAGCGAAATACGCTCTTTCTCAACATCAATGGCCAATACAGTAGCCTCAACTTCATCGCCTTTTTTGTATTTCTTTACCGCTTCTTCGCCTGGCTCATTCCATGATAGGTCTGAAAGGTGAACTAAGCCATCGATACCACCAGGCAAACCAATAAACACTCCGAAGTCGGTAATCGACTTAATTGCACCAGTTAACTTATCGCCTTTTTGTTGCCCACGTGAAAACTCTTCCCAAGGATTCGCTTTGCACTGCTTAATGCCCAGGCTAATACGGCGTTTATCTTCATCAATATCGAGCACCATTACTTCAACTTCAGTACCTAATGCGGTGGCCTTACTTGGCGCCACGTTTTTATTGGTCCAGTCCATTTCAGAAACGTGAACCAAACCTTCGATACCACTTTCAATTTCAACAAACGCGCCGTAATCGGTAAGGTTTGTTACCTTGCCGAATAAACGGGTATTCGGTGGATAACGACGGGCAATACCCACCCAAGGATCGTCACCAAGTTGTTTGACGCCGAGAGAAACACGATTCTTCTCTTGATCAAATTTCAAAATCTTTGCGGTCACTTCTTGACCTACCGTCAACATCTCGCTGGGGTGGCGTACACGCCGCCATGCTAAATCGGTGATATGTAAAAGACCGTCGATACCGCCTAAGTCAACGAAAGCGCCGTAGTCAGTAATATTTTTAACTACGCCCTGAACCACACTTCCTTCTTTGAGGTTGGTCATTAACTTAGCACGCTCTTCGCCTTGACTTGCTTCAACAACTGCCCGACGTGAGAGCACCACATTGTTACGTTTGCGATCAAGTTTAATAACCTTAAACTCCATCGTTTTGCCTTCATAAGGGCTTGTATCTTTAATGGGGCGGGTATCAACCAGTGAGCCAGGCAAGAATGCACGAATGCCATTTACCATTACAGTGAGGCCGCCTTTTACTTTACCTGTAACCGTGCCAGTTACGATCTCGGCTTGTTCGAGGGCTTTTTCAAGATTCATCCAAGATGCTAAACGTTTGGCTTTATCGCGGGATAGGATCGTATCGCCATAGCCGTTTTCCAACGCATCAATAGCAACCGATACGAAATCACCTGGGTTAACTTCAATTTCACCAGCATCGTTATGGAATTCTTCAACAGGAATAAACGCTTCTGACTTTAAGCCAGCGTTTACAACTACGAAATTGTGATCAATACGAAGTACTTCAGCCGAAATAACCTGGCCGGTTTTCATATTGGAACGAGTTAGGGATTCTTCAAATAGTGCTGCAAAAGATTCAGACATGAGTATTCACTTTGTGCCGCCGGAAGGCCCGACGGGTTAGGTTGCAAAAGCCTTACAGAAACACGCTTTCAAGAATTTGCGTTGTAGAGTTTCTGAAGACGCTAAAAAACTAGGTAAAACAAAAATACACTACTAATTTGCTTCAAAGGCGATACCAAGCTAAAACCTGCTGCACCGCTTGATCTACCGATAAATCGGAGGTATCAAGGGTTTTAGCTCCAACTGCAATTAAGAGGGGCGCATTTTCGCGGGTTTGATCCCGTGCATCACGATCTTCTAAATCTAACAGTAAGTCTGCCATATTAGCAGAAAATCCCTTAGCTATCAACTGCTTATACCTTCGCTGGCCTCGCGCAAGCACGCTTGCGGTGAGGTAGACCTTAAGGCTGGCATCGGGAAAAATCACGCTGCCCATATCGCGCCCATCAGCGACTAAACCTGGTAATTGGCGAAAACTGCGCTGCAAACCCACTAAAGCAGCTCTAACCTCTGGGTGGATGGCTACTTCTGATGCTCTTTTGCCAATTGGCTCGGCTCGAAGAGCGGTGCTTACATCCTCCCCTTGCAACAAAACCAAGCCATCTTTAAAGGCGATTGACAGCGCGCCAGTTAGTTGCCCCAAAGCAACAGCATCGGTTGAACTGAGTCCCGCTCGCTCGCTGGCCAGTGCCACTAATCGATATAAGGCGCCACTTTCTAAGTAATGAAAACCCAAAGCCTCGGCCACCAAAACTGCTACCGTACCTTTGCCCGAAGCAGTGGGGCCATCAATGGCAATTACGGGGGGTGAAGATGGCATTAATTACGCTTTAAGTTGACTAAGCAAGGTGCTTTGTGAAAACGGCAAAATAATCAGGGAAAGTTTTAGCCACGCACCCAGGATGATTTATTTGAATTGCCTTGGGACCAAAACTTGCCAATGAAAAACACATGGCCATCCGATGATCATCGTAGGTATCGATTCCCTCGGCTGGTGTGCGCCAATTTGCGAGTGAAATAGGCGGCCGAATGCACAGATAATCTTGCCCTTCCTCAACACTTGCTCCTAATTTTTGCAGCTCTTTTGCCATCGCAGCAATGCGATCTGTTTCTTTTACCCGCCAACTAGCAATATTATTTAAGCGAGTTTCGCCTTCGGCAAATAAGGCAACCACAGCTAAGGTCATAGCTGCATCTGGAATCGCCGTGCAATCTAAGGTAATGCCTTGTAAACGACCTGAAGCCGTTTGTATTCCAGCTACTTCGAGCCAATCGGTGCCCTGACGAATAATTGCCCCCATTTGTGCCAATGCTTCGACAAAAGCAACATCGCCTTGGATGCTATCGCGACCCACTCCCAACACCCGCATCGGACCTTTGGCAATGGCACCGGCGGCTAAAAAATAGGATGCTGATGAAGCATCGCCCTCAACCATTACGGTGCCAGGGCTTTGGTACGCAGTGCCAGTAGATGCGGGAATGACAAAAGTATGATCATCAGGACACTGCACAAGCACGCCAAACAAAGCCATCATCTTGAGGGTAATTTCGATATAGGGACGAGAAATTAAATCACCAACCACTTCAAGGCGAATGGCTTGCTTTGCCACCAACGGTAAGGTCATTAGTAAAGCTGTTAAAAACTGACTAGATACATCGCCACGTACTTGTACTACCGCAGGAATTGAAATCGTAGTTGGATTAATTTGAATCGGCGGATAACCTTCCGTACCAAGATACATAATTTTAGCGCCGAGCTGGCGCAAACCATCTACCAAATCGCGGATGGGTCGCTCGTGCATGCGCGGCACACCCGATAAGCGATAAGAACCCCCTTGTACAGCTAAAGCCGCCGTTAAGGGGCGAATGGCGGTACCCGCATTACCCATCATCAAATCAGCTTGCTTAACAGGAAAGTGCCCGCTACTCCCCTGTACAGAACAAGCCAACTCAAAGACATGATCGGTTACCTGCAAACCCAAAGCGCGCAAGGCTTGCCGCATCACTTGGGTATCGTCAGCATCCAATAAATTTTGTAAAAGGGTTTCTCCACTAGCTAAAGCTGCTAAGAGCAAAGCGCGATTAGAGATACTTTTAGAACCGGGTAATTGCACTACTCCACTGGCTTGGGTAAATGGGCCCAATTGAATCATGGCAGCTTGACTAAGCTCAGTCATTCAGACCCAGTCCATTTTTGGCGTGCCTCACTCGCCTTAATAAATAATTTTTCTAAGGCAGCGCCATCACTATTGGCAATTAAATCGCGTAAGTGTTTTGTGATAGCAAGATACTGATCTAATTCATGCAAGATCGCCACCCGATTAGCCAAACAAATGTCGCGCCACATTTCGGGGCTAGAGGCAGCTATGCGGGTGAAATCACGAAACCCGCCGCCCGCGTGACCTAATTTCTCGGCAGCGTCTTCTGCATTCATCACGCTTAACATCAATGCATAAGATAAGACATGAGGCAAGTGAGACACAGCAGCATAAATAGCATCGTGTTGTATTGCTGAAATTAATTTTACAGTTGTGCCTGTGGCGCTCCAAAATTGTTTAATTAAATCTAAATCGGCGGCAGAATTTTCTTGCAAGGGGCAAATGATGGTTTGTTTTCCCTTAAATAAATCAACTTGCGCCGCCGCAGCACCATGTTGTGCACCTCCAGCAATTGGGTGAGCGGGAATAAATTGGCAGGCCTTTTTTCCCAATACTTCTTTTGCTGCCAAAATAATATCGCTTTTAGTGCTACCGGCATCAGTCACTAAGGTATTGACTTGTAGAATCGGTTCGAGAGCAGTAAAGCACGCACGCATTTGCGCAACGGGCATACATAAAACAATAATTTGCGAACGTAGGGCCGCCTCAGCGAGACTTACTACAGCATCAATCGCGCCCATTTTTAATGCTTGATCTAAATTTGCTTGACTACGCCCCACCCCCAATACCTCTGTAACGCAACCCGCTTTTTTTAAAGCTAAGCCAAGTGAGGCGCCAATTAAGCCCACCCCAACAATCGTTACTGTTCCAAAATGGGCTTGACTCATAAGATATCGCGTAAGGCTGCAATAAAGATGGCGTTTTCTTCAGGCAAGCCAATTGAAATACGTAACCATTGCGGCAAACCATAATTACCAACCGGTCGCACAATAATGCCCCGCTTAACCAACGCTAAATTCACGCGTGCACCTGCACCTTCATCGTCGCCCACCCTGACTAAAACAAAGTTACCCGCTGAGGGCAAAAATGGCAAATTAAGTTCGGCGAATGCTGTAGTCAACTGTGCATAACCAGCGCGATTCAAGTCATAACCACGCTGTAAAAATTGAGTATCTTGTAAAACAGCAATCGCCGCAGCTTGCGCCAAACTGTTCACATTAAATGGCTGGCGAATTCGATTGAGTAAATCGGTTAACTCAGGTTGCGCAACGCCATAGCCAATACGCAAACCAGCTAAACCATAGGCTTTAGAAAAACTTCTTGATACCAGTAAATTAGGAAAGCGCTTAACCCAGTCAATCGCGTTATAACGCTGTTCGGGACTTAAGTATTCGTTGTACGCCTCGTCCAATACCACCACCACATGACTAGGTACAACACTTAAAAAAGCTTCAATTGCCGACGCGCTTAAATAACTACCCGTTGGATTATTGGGATTAGCAATAAAAACTAGCCTTACTTTAGATTGCCCTAATGACTCGGTATTGTTAACTGCTGCCAGCATGGCAGTTAAATCATGTCCATAATCAGCCGTGGGTGCGACTTCGATAGCCTGTGCACCAACGGCTTGCGTTGCTAATGAATAGACCGCAAAAGCATGCTTAGAAAAAATAATAGTGTCGCCTGCTTGGGCTACCGCTCGTGCAGCAAGCTCCAAAATATCATTGCTGCCATTCCCCAAGGTAATCCAATCGCTAGGAACACCAAGGCGACTGGAAAGAACTTCCTTTAGCTCAAAGCCATTGGAATCAGGATAACGGCCTAAGTCACTAGCTGCTCGGGACATTGCATCAATTGCCGACTGCGGCATACCCAGCGGATTTTCATTTGAGGCTAGCTTAACAATCTTGCTTTCAACGAGCCCATACTCGCGAGCGACTTCGCTAATAGGTCGGCCGCCAATGTAAGGTGCAATATCTTGCACATGTTGCAGTCCGAGCCTTACTAACTTAGTGACCATCGTAAATTAAAGCGCTGCGCGCGGGTAAGAACCCAGCATTTTATAAAAAGCGGCAAGATTTTGTAAATCGCCAAGGGCTAAGGCAACCTTTTCATCCTCAGCATGACCTGCGATATCAATATAAAAGTGATACTCCCAAGTCCCTTTTCGTGCCGGACGAGATTCAAGGCGTGTCATTGAAACACCGTGTTGGGCTAACGGTGCTAATAAGCGATAGACTGCGCCGGCTTGGTTATCAACCGAAAGTACCAAAGAAGTTTGATCGTGGCCGGTTGCCTGGCAAGTATGCCGGCCAATAATGACGAAACGGGTCCGATTGTGCGCATCATCTTGAATATGCCCTGCATTAACCTGTAATCCGTAAGCAATTTGCGCGGGTTCACCGGCAATGGCTGCTAATGTGGGATCTAGCGAAGCCATACGAGCTGCCTCGGCATTACTACTTACCGCTTGCCGTTTTAAATTTGGGGCATGCGCAGTAAGCCACTGCTGACACTGCGCTAATGCTTGCGCATGCGCACAAACCGTCGATACTCCATCGAGCGAGCCTGTCTTAGTTAGCAAATGGTGGCGAATCGGCAACACTACTTCACCGCTAATTTGTAATGGCGATTCAAGGAGTAAATCTAAAGTGCGTGAAATAGCACCTTCGCTCGAATTTTCTACTGGAACTACACCAAATTGAGCCGCGCCCTTCTCTACCGCTTTAAATACTTCATCCAGACTATTGCACGCCAACCCTTCAATCGAACTGCCAAATGCAGCTTGTGCTGCTTGCTCTGAAAAAGTTCCTCTTGGACCCAAATAAGCAATGATTTGTTTAGCCTCTAAGGCGCGGCAAGCAGACATAATTTCTCGCCAAATTGCGGTGATCCCCTCGGTCTGCAGGGGACCTGGGTTTGATTCATGCAAATTAGTAATGACTTGTAGTTCGCGCTCTGGACGAAAAACTGGCGATGCGGTCTCGCCTTTAATATGCCCAACTTCCTGAGCGGCACGGGCGCGTTTGGACATGAGCTCGAGGAGCTCTAGATCGAGCTTATCAATTTGCGCTCGCAAGGGTGCAAGGCGCTGATCTTCCGTTGCCATTTCCTAAGCCACTCTTTCAAATTCACGCATAAATTCAACTAAGGTGTCGACGCCTTTCAAGGGCATCGCATTATAAATACTAGCGCGCATGCCACCGGCAGCTTTATGACCGCGTAATGCTGCTAAGCCATTTTCACTCGATTGCGCCAAAAATGCAGTATTTAATTCTTCATTTTTTAAAAAGAAGGTGACATTCATACGTGAACGTACCGATTTTTCAACGCGATTTTCATACAAACTACTACCATCAATGAAATCGTAGAGAAGTTGGGACTTAACTTGATTCCGCTTGGCCATCTCGGGAACGCCACCTTGCCTAATCAGCCACTTAAATACTAGTCCTGCCATATAAACAGAGAAAGTAGCTGGGGTATTAAACATCGACTGATGATTCGCTTGTTTAGCCCAATCAAATACCGATGGTGTTATTTTCATTTGGTGGCCGATTAAATCGCGCCGAATAATCACGATCGCCGCGCCCGCTGGACCAATATTTTTCTGCGCTCCAGCAAAACAAACGCCGCAACGCGACACATCAAATTCTCGCGACAAAATATTACTAGAAATATCGGCAACAAGGGGCGCCGCCCCAACCTCTGGAATTGTTTGAAATTCCACCCCCCCAATGGTTTCATTTGCGCAGTAATGCACATACGCGGCATCGCTCGATAATTGCCAAGACGATCGATCAGGAATCGAGCGGTAATGATCTGCCACTGAAGTTGCCACTAGATGAGCAACCCCATATTTTTGAGCCTCTTTAATCGACTTCTCAGACCACACGCCCGTGACAATGAAATCGGCTTTGGGACCATGCGGAGCTAAGGACATTAAATTAAGTGGAACCGCCGCATTTTGACCAATTCCCCCACCTTGCAATAACAAAATTTCATAGTTATCAGGTATGTGCATTAACGCACGTAAATCTTGCAAAGCTTCTTCGTACACCGCCATAAACTCTTTGCTGCGATGGCTAATTTCCATCACGCTTGTCCCAAGACCATGCCAATTTAATAATTCATCGGCTGCTTGCTGCAAGACTTCGGCAGGTAGGGTTGCGGGTCCCGCAGAGAAATTATAAATACGCTGGTCAAACGTCATGGTGGTGAGTTAATTAGCCAAATAAATGGCTAGTTATCCACATCATCAGCAGGCACATTAGGCGCTCCATCGAGCGTGCCGTCGCTAGCAAGACCGCCTTCTGCGTCAACCTCATCGCCCTCGTCATCGGTATCACTCTCCGCAATGCGTTGCAGACCAGATAAATGAGTACCCTCATCGACATTAATTAAAGTTACGCCCTGCGTAGCTCGACCCATCTCCCGAATTTCAGCAACCCGGGTGCGCACTAAAACTCCGCCCGTTGTAATCAACATAATTTGATCTTCTGGTGAAACTAAGGCAGCTGCGACCACTTTACCGTTACGTTCAGTAGTCTGAATTGCAATCATACCTTTGGTACCGCGTCCATGGCGGGTGTACTCGGTAATCGGTGTACGCTTACCGAATCCATTTTCAGTGGCCGTTAAGACGCTGCCCATCACATTGGCTGTAGTTGAGTTCTCACTAGTCTCAAGCGCCACTGCTGGGCTAACAACCACGCCATCGACGATTACTTCAGTGACTTCAGCTGGGGCAACTAACATCGCAATCACTTGCTGATCAGGTCCTAAATTCATGCCCCTTACTCCACGTGCCGTGCGGCCCATTGGGCGCACATCATTCTCATCGAAGCGAACAGCCTTACCGGCATCGGAGAACAACATGACGTCATGCTTACCATCCGTAATTGCTGCGCCAACTAAGAAATCGTTTTCGTTTAAGTCAACCGCAATAATGCCGCCCTTACGGGGATTGGAAAAATCAGATAAACGGGTTTTCTTAACGGTACCCAGGCTGGTGGCCATAAAGACAAAATGATCATCCTGATAACCTTTAATTGGGAGAATGACAGTGATCTTTTCGCCCTCAATTAACGGGAACATATTCACAATCGGCTTGCCACGCGAAGTACGACTGCCTTGCGGCACTTCCCATACTTTTAGCCAATACATCCGACCGCGATCGGAGAAACATAAAATCGTGTCGTGGGTATTAGCAACAAATAAAGTATCAATCCAGTCTTCATCTTTCGTAGTAGCAGCCTGCTTACCACGGCCGCCCCGTTTTTGCGCCCGATATTCACTTAAAGGCTGGCTCTTCATATAACCGGTATGCGATAGGGTCACCACCATATCGGTCGGCGTGATTAAATCTTCGGTGAATAATTCAGTCGCATTCATTTCAATAAAAGAGCGCCGCCCTGAATCACCACCAGCAATACCAAATTCAGCTTGCACTTCTTTTAATTCTTCTTCAATAACCTGCGTGACTCGCGATGGCTTTGCTAATAAATCGAGCAAATCTGAAATTTCAGTCATCACTTCTTTATATTCCGCCACAATTTTGTCTTGCTCAAGACCAGTCAAACGCTGTAAGCGCATTTGCAAAATTTCTTGCGCCTGACTATCTGATAAGCGATACAAACCACTAGCTTGCATGCCATACTC
>CAJASX010000046.1 GCA_903944725.1 uncultured beta proteobacterium | reverse complement strand
TATCGCCATTATGCGTAACGCTACTGCGGTCGCTAGCTCTTCGGAAGAGTTATCAGCCGTGAGTATGCAAATGAGCTCGAACGCCGAAGAAACCTCGGCTCAAGCTAAAGTAGTTTCAAACTCAGCAGTCCAAGTTAGCGCTAATACGCAAACGGTTGCAGCAGGCGTCGAAGAAATGAGCGCCAGCATTCGTGAAATCTCGATTAACACTGTGGAAGCGTCAACCGTGGCCCACAAGGCGGTTGAGTTAGCCCATAAAACCAATGCCACCATGGCCAAATTAAGCACGAGTAGCTTGGAAATTGGTAACGTTTTAAAGGTCATTTCGAGTATTGCTGAACAAACGAATCTCTTAGCCTTAAATGCGACGATTGAAGCAGCGCGTGCTGGTGAGTTAGGTAAGGGCTTCGCAGTGGTAGCGAATGAAGTTAAAGAGTTAGCGCGTCAAACCGCTAAAGCCACTGAAGAAATTGGCGGCAATATTACGGCGATTCAATCTGATACTCAAGGCGCCTTGGTGTCCATTGAAGAAATTTCCACCATTATTAATAAGATTAATGATATTTCTGGATTAATTGCCAGCGCAGTAGAAGAGCAAGCTGCAACCACAGGTGAAATGGGTCGTAGCGTCTCAGAAGCTGCCACGAGTAGCGCTGATATTGCTTCCAATATTAATAGTGTTGCGACGACTGCGCAAAGTACCTCTGAAGGTGCGGCAAATTCGCAGCAAGCTGCTTCACAGTTAGCGCAAATTGCTGGGGAATTACAAAGTCTTGTAATGAAATTTAAAGTTTAATCGGCAAGCTAAGCTTTATCCATGGACAATAACGACGATATTCTGGCCGAATTTATTATCGAGGCAAGAGAAATTCTTGACCAACTCGATTTAGATTTTGTCCAGCTTGAAGAAACACCCGACGATAAAAAACTCGTTGGTAATATCTTCCGCGCCATGCATACGCTGAAAGGAAGTAGCGGATTTTTTGCCTTTAAGCGCCTTGAAAAGGTTTCGCATGCAGGAGAAAGCCTGTTAGGGAAAATTCGGGATGGGCACTTGGCACTCGATACCCAAAAAACCAGCACTCTTCTAATGGCGCTAGATGCTTTACGTGAAATTATTAGTGGTATTGAAGTAGCTAATACTGAACCGGTGGGTGACGATACCCCCCTCATCGCCGACTTACTTAGTCTTGCGAACGGCGGCGAGGTGAGTAGTAACCATAATCGCAATGCGATGCCTACACCTCAACCCTCTTCACCCCCCATAGTAAAGACAGAAACTACCGAAGATTCAGTCCTCGAAGCAATTGAGCCAGAAGAAATCGAAGCTGTAGATGAAGTTGTAATGGGCGATAGTTTAGTGACGACTGAAACTGAAACGATTGTTGATCCCACTGCACCAGCTGGCAGTGCCCGTACCACTGAAGTAGCAGCGCCAGTTAAAGTTAACCTAGAGTTACTCGATAAGCTGATGAATTTAGTTAGCGAAATGGTGCTAGCCCGTAACCGTTTACTGCCTTTTACTGCCGAATTTGGCGACCACAATTTTTCGAATACCGTCAGATCGATTGATTTACTCACGCTAGAGTTACAAGAACGCATGATGAAAACACGCATGCAGCCAATCTCACAGGTATGGACTAAATTTCCACGCTTAGTACGTGATATTGCCAATGATTGTCATAAAAAGGTTACCCTTATTCAAGAGGGCGCAGATACCGAACTCGATCGTACCTTGCTGGATGGTATACGTGATCCGCTCATTCATATTATTCGTAATAGCGTTGATCATGGTATTGAACTACCAGCCGAGCGCTTGGCCAAAGGCAAACCTGAAAATGGCACTGTTTTACTGCGGGCGATTCATGAAAACGGCATGGTAGTAATAGAAATTGCCGATGACGGTGGTGGCATTAAATTTGATACGGTGCGCCAAAAAGCGATTGATAAGAAATTAGTTAGCTTTGAAGACGCCAAAAAACTCAGTGATATGCAATTGTTAGAATTTATTTTTCTGCCCGGCTTCTCTACCAACCAAGTTGTTACTAATCTCTCGGGCCGCGGCGTTGGCATGGATGTAGTCAAAAATAATATTTCGGCCATTGGCGGCTCAATAGAAGTTGATAGCCACCGTGGCAAAGGTACTAATATTCGCTTAAAAATTCCGCTGACCTTAGCGATCATGCCGGCCCTTTTTGTGCGTTGCGAAGATGAGCGCTACGCTATTCCCCAAAATAGTATCTCCGAAATGGTGCGAATTGATCCTAGCAATACCACGGGCTTGGAAGATTTTTATGGCACCCCAGTATTTCGCTTACGCGGCAAACTAGTTCCTCTGCTATTTTTAAATCAACAACTTAAACTAAGTGATCGCTTACCTGATAGCACTAAAGCCATTAATGTTGCAATCTTACAGTCATCGGGTATTTCGTTTGGGTTAGTAGTCGATGAAGTATTGAATATGCAAGAGGTAGTAGTAAAGCCGCTAGGGGCCCTATTAAAAGGTATTCCTGATTTTGCTGGTGCTACGATTTTAGGCGATGGCCGCGTAGCCTTAATTTTGGATGTCGATGGCATGGCAATTCACTCTGGTTTGGTTGCCAAAATTCAAGCTCGCCCCCTCAATCCAGAAACGGTATTCGATCAAGTGCGTGAAGAAGAAATCTCGATGTTATTGTTTGAATTAGCAGGTCTTGAGCGCATTGCCATTCCCCTTGAGAATGTTGAGCGTTTAGAGAATTTTGCACTCAGTCGGGTGCAACGTAATGGCAGTCGAGAGGTGGTGCAATATGGTGACCACATCATGCATTTAATTCGTATGAATGAGTATATTGAAGGTGCTCAACCTTCGGTTGATTCAACTACCCAACCATTATCTGTCATCGTTCATTATGTCAACCAAATGCCGATTGGTTTAGTAGTAAGTCAAGTACACGATATTATTCATGTGCCCAAGAAATTACAGAAAGCAAACCCACCCCAGCGTGGCTTGGCGGGCTGCGTTTTAATGGGTGATAAGGTGATAAATGTAATTGATCTACAAGAAATCTTAATGATGCGTAATTTGCAAGAACACCAAAAGACCTACCCCGAAGTCATTGATATGGATGTCTTACGATGAGCTTAACCACTGATTTTGCTACCTTCTATTTAGGTGGCTTGTATTTTGGTATCACCGCTACTGATGTTCTTGAGCTGAATAAAAACTTAGATGTAACGTGCGTGCCGAAAAGCCCTAAAACGGTTCGCGGTATTATGAATTTGCGTGGCCAGCTCGTACCTGCAATTGATATGTATGAGCGCTTAGGACTCGAAAACACCTCGCATCAACAAGAAACTATTAGTATTATTTTGCAATGTGAAGGCATGTTAATTGCCTTATTAGTAGATAACGTAGGAGAAATTATCCCCTTAGAGCAAGATACCTTCGAGCCACCACCGAATAATTTTCCTAAAATGTCGCGTGAGCTTGTCCTAGGTGTGCATAAATTACCAGAAAAATTACTGTTAATTTTAGATCCTAAGCAACTAATTAAAGGTATTGCCTTTGCGGGAAAGCCGGCTCTATTAAGCGTTTAACAACCTTGGATACATGCAATCCAAGACTGTAGCCCAATAATTTAGTTTTAACCTCGTCCTTATGAAACATATTATTTCCCCTAAAGATAAAATTCGCGTGCTGATTGTCGATGACTCAGCGGTAATGCGACGCATCATCATGACTACGCTCCTCCGTCATGCTGATATTGAGGTGGTCGGCACCGCTGAAGATGGTCTTGAAGCTATTGAAATGATTGAACGCATTAAACCCGACTTAATTACCCTCGATGTTGAGATGCCAAAAATGGATGGACTAACCGCGCTTAAAGAAATTCGCAAGCTCGATCGTGACCTACCCATCATTATGTTTAGCTCGCTGACGCAACGCGGCGGTGAAGCAACTATTACCGCTTTAACCAATGGTGCTAGCGATTACGTTGGCAAGCCTAGCGATAAATCCAATATGGCAGAAGCTCTGCGGGTATTAGAAGATGAGTTAATACCGAAGATTCGTGAGTTATGTAAACCCACCCAAGCGAAACCTAGCAGAATTATTCCTCCCAAAGAAATCATTGCCGAAGCTAAACAACAAATCTTTGCTAAACGTAGCGGCTTACCCTCAAGCCGCATTGAAGCCCTATGCATCGGCGTTTCTACTGGCGGACCAGCTGCCCTGATGGAGTTATTTGCAGCCTGGCAGTCTCCTCTCAGCGTGCCAATTTTTATCGTGCAACACATGCCTCCCAAATTTACTGAGCTCCTAGCTACAAGGTTAACTAGTGTTGGGGTAATTCCAGTAGTAGAGGCTCAACACGGACAAGAAGCAATTGCTGGCAAGGCGTATATTGCCCCCGGTGGTAAACACCTGGAGCTGCGGAAATCGGGGGCCAAAGTGGTGATGATGCTTAATGAAGACCCACCTGAAAATTCCTGCCGCCCCGCGGTTGATGTTCTTTTTAGAAGTGCAGCAAAGATATATGGTGGTCATCTTTTAGCCTTAGTTTTAACTGGAATGGGTTATGACGGACTTAAAGGTGCAGTAGATATTGTTAATGCTAATGGGCGAGTACTGGTACAAGATGAAGAAACCAGTGTTATTTGGGGTATGCCTGGAGCTATAGCTAATGCCAATTTGGCTGAAAAAATTTTGCCATTAAGTGAAATTCCAAATGAAGTTGTCTTTCG
>CAJASX010000045.1 GCA_903944725.1 uncultured beta proteobacterium | reverse complement strand
TTTTGATTTCATTTGAATAAAGCGCTTTACCGCTAGATAACCCAGCCCCAAAGCCCAATGAATGTGCAGTTAATAAAATATTTTGTATGGCGCAACCAGCAGAGATCATTTTTTCTTGAGTGGGTATGCGGTTCTCATCATTAAATAACCTCGCCGTTGCCAGTATTAATAATGGTGCTCGAAATGCTTTACCTCGTGCTTCATTAATCTCTTCGTAACTCGCGCTAGGATCACGACTAATTAAGTTGTTTGCAAAAACGTCTCCTAATTCAGCTCTTTTTTGATCAGAAAGTAAATAAAAGTGCCAAGGAGTTGTGAGGCCATGATCGGGTGCAGCACCGGCAGCATCGAGAATTTCGCTAATTTGCGATACATTTGGACCAGGTAAGCCTAATCTCTTAGGTGATATGTGTTGCCGAGTGTGAATTAAGGTCTTTGCGAATTGATGCGCTTCCATGAGGATGTATTTGAAAAATAAAAAACAGCAAGCTATTATGCTTGCTGTTTTTCAAGTTAGGGTAGCTTAAGCAGAGGCTGGCGAATAGGCGCGGCGTTTTAATGAAACCGTCTTTTTAAAGTCACCAATTGAGCCTACCCGTTTAATGTTTGCCCAAGTACCTTTGTAGTATGGAATAATATTTCTATCAACCCATTCTGTAGTTACATCACCCGCTACTCCACGAACGTAACCAAAAAGCATGAAAGTTTGCTTGGGTTTTGCATCTGCAACTGGGTAAGCCATTGCATAAGTTGATCCGTAGTCATTAAATACCTCTACCACGTCTCCTCCGCTAATGCCAAGTGCAGCAGCATCAGCGGGATTTATTTCTAAATAGGCCATGGGATAGCGACCACGAACAAATTCATTATATTGATCATGATATGCAGTTTGCCAAACCTCATTCGCGCGCCCATTATTAATCCAAAAAGCATATTTGTCCTTTTGAGCCTGAACAGGTTTTGGTAATCCAGGCCAAGGTGATTGTTTAAAGATAGCCTTTCCATCCTTGGTGTCAAACTTATTATCAGCATAAATCATTGGGGTGCCAATGAGCTTGCCATCTTTAACTTCTTTGATGGGTAATTGCACGCCATTATTTCCAGCTTTAACAAGTAAAGGGTAGGTGGCTAGTACTCCGGTAGGGCCACCTTGGCTATCAATGGGGCCTACACCAGGTTGCCCGGCCCGACGAAAACCATCATTAAAGGCATCTTCTTCTTTGGTCCAATCAAAACCAGAGAAGCGCGTAACCATTGCTTGATTTCCCTCTTTTTGGTATGCCGCTTTAATATGATTGGCAACCATGGCAGCAATGATGCAGTCTGGCTTAGCCTCCCCAGGGGGATCCATAAACTTCTGCGATAGCCTTAACCTGCGCTCCCCATTCATTGAGGTAAGGTTCATCTCACCTGGTTGAGTTGCTGGAAGTAATAAATGGGCAGTTTCTTGTAGCGAAGTTGGATACAAATTAATGCTAGCTACAAATAGACCGCCGCGGGTTGTGGCGTCATAAATAATGTCTACCATCTCAGCAGGTGAAGCCCCACGAGCTTTAGACATTGCCGCCTTAACAATTTGTGACCGCTTCAAAACAACTTCACGAAGCTGCTGGGCATTATTAGAAGTCTGGAAATTATTACAAGCCCACCAAGTCATCATTTTGCCATTACCTTTAATAATTTCTTGGTCAATGTAAATTTTTTCTCCAGTAGGGTGTGGTGGGCGAGTATAGCCTTCTTGATGACCGCCCATGCGAACTACCCCAGTACCTCTGCGACCAACATTATGAGTGGCCAAAACAAGATCTACTACTGCCGATTGAATCAGGTAATTATCATTACCCCAGATAATCCCTTTTTCATAAGAATGCATTGAGCGTGGTAATTGGCCATTAGCCTTAGGCTTATAACTCCATTCAGCAGCTTTTTTTAGCTTATCAATTGATACACCTGTAATTTGACTGCATTGTTCTAGCGAGAGCTTATTGGCCGCCGCCGCCTCATTAAAACCTATCGTATGTTTAGCAATAAAGTCTTTATCAATCCAGCCTTGTGCAATTACATAGGTAAATAAACCGTTAAATAGCGCAATATCAGTGCCAGGTTGAATATCAAGATGCAGGACACGATCTTTAGCGACCAACTCACAAATACCAACGGTAGTATTTTTACGCGGGTCAACAAAAATTACTTTTCCTTCGGCAACGGGCTCACCTTTAAACCACATTTTTTTCTTATCTAGCGTAGCGCCAGTTAAATTAGGTAACCAGTGATTTAAGAAATAATTAGTTTGCGTTTCATAGGGATTACCGCCGATGGCCCATACAACATCAGCTAATTCTGCATCTTCATAACTATTATTGAGCTCACCAATACCCATTTCACGGGTGGCGTGGCACTCGGAATTGTACGCAGGTCGGTTATGAATGCGCACAGATGGGGTTTGAATGGCTGTAAACATTAGCTTGCCAGATCCCCATGTATTTTCAAAGCCTCCGCCTGCACCACCATGGTCAAAGGCCGAATAGAAAATAGGTTTTGGGCCATCTTTATCAAGAATCTTTTTAGTGAGCCCAGCATAAATAGCTAAGGCGCCATCCCACGAAGTTTGCAACCATTGATCACCCATATAAAGCTGAGGGTATAGTAAGCGCTCTTGTGTAATGCCTTCAGCGTTATACATATAAGAGGCCATCTTGCCACCGCGTGTCGAGCTAAGGCCACTGTTTACCACACAGGCTTTATCTGGCACGATCATGATATTAGAGCGTTTGCCATTGTTATCCATAATAGTGTTGGTCATGGCTGGCGTTAGAGTTACAGCTAAAGGCGGCAATTGCTTGCGAAAATCCAAGCCTAAAGCATTTTGAGTTGGTGCGCGGCCACCTTCTTTATCGACGTCCCATTTATAGACGTTATAGCCACAGCCCACAATGCAAAAATGACATGTCATATTTGTTTTCTGCGCATCAACAGGCGGTAGGGTAATGCGGTCATTAAATTTAGCCATGATAATTTTCCTTTATAACTTAGATGATATTTGCGGCGCGGCCGTAGATTAGTCCAGTAATAGCAACAGCACTGATGGCATCAGATTTAGAGTCATAATTTAAAGTGATACGAGGTAAATTTTCAGTTGCTTGGCCACAAACCATTTGCCCCAAGTTTTGCGAATCAAATTGGCTAAAGTGGCAGGGGCATTTAAATACGCGATTTTGGGTATCATAGTTAACTGGACAACCCATGTGCGTACACAGCGTGCTGTAAGCAACAATGTCACCATTAGGCCCGACCCCACCATTAGTTTTTTCACCCATCTTAATGGCAACACAAGGGGAATCTGCATCAGGGTAATTGAATGCTACGGGAGCGTTAATTGGCATTGCGCTTGCTTTACCAACTGCTTTTGTTGGATATGGTAAAACTGTTGTGCCAACCACTTGCGGAGAGGCTGCAGTGACATCCTCACTCATTAATGTAGCAGCACTACCTACTGCGGCTACCGAACCAATGCCAGTTGCCTTCAAAAAATTACGTCGACTCTCAATCGATGTAGTCATCTTCGTCCCCTTATTATAAAATTTAATTAAATTTCTTTATTTTTAAAACTATAGAAATATGCATATCATTTAAACGCAAATAATGAGTTTATTCTTTAAGGAAAACCCTAATAAGGGGCCATTCCGCTTAAGCAAACTAGAAAGCTTAATAAGCTATCTAATTGATAGTATTAATTTTTTTTTAAATAAATACTTTGAAATAATTATGAAATAAATTTCCATTATTATGGAAATATGAAAAATATCGTTGCTATTTCCGCCTTTCTCGCATTAGGACAAGAATCTCGACTTAATGTATTTCGCTTAATAGTTCAGAATGGTAATGCTGGTTTAACGCCCACTCAAATCATAGAAAAACTGGGTATTCCCAATGCAACTTTGAGTTTCCATTTAAAAGAATTGGCCAATGCTAATTTAGTTTTAGTTGAACGTCAAAGCCGAAATTTGATTTACAGGCCCAATGCTGACCTAGTCAATTCTTTAAGTGATTTCTTGCTAGAGAACTGTTGCGGCGGGAAGTCTTGCGAGACACAAAAGAAAAAGAAGGAGAGTTATAAATGAAACGTATGCATGTTCATGTGGGTGTTGCTGAAATTTCATCTAGCATTTCATTTTATTCAAGAATGTTTGGTTGTGAGCCAACTGTTTTAAAGAGCGATTACGCTAAATGGCAATTGGAAGACCCTAAAGTTAATTTTGCTATTTCTGCTCGCGGTGGTCCGATTGGAATAAATCATTTAGGCATTCAAGTTGATGATGATGTTGAATTAGGTGAAATGAAAACACGCCTAGACCAGGTAGAAGGCGAATTGATAGAGGAGATCGGAACAACCTGTTGTTATTCTAAGTCTGATAAGTACTGGACTAAGGATCCAGCAGGTATTCCATGGGAAACATTTCATACCTTGAATTCAATTCCAATATTTAATAACGCTACTGCTAATGAAGATGAATGTTGTGTGCCAGTACCACCGGTCGCCATGGCGGATTTATCCAAGACCAAAAATTCTTGCTGTTAATCATTAAGGGAATAGATAATGAAGAAATACAACATCCTTTTTTTATGCACCCATAACTCGGCTCGCTCAGTCATTGGTGAGGCCCTAGCTTCAACACATCAAAGCGGAAAATTTATTGGCTATTCGGCTGGTTCAAGTCCTGGTACGTCAGTTAACCCTTTTGCCGCAGCCCTGGCTAAGGAAATGGGTTATCCAGAAAGTCAATTACGCTCAAAAAGTTGGGATGAATTTGGTCGACCAGAAGCCCCCAAAATGGATTTTATTATTACTGTCTGCGATAACGCGGCGGGTGAGGTTTGTCCAATTTGGCCTGGTCAACCAGCAACCGCCCATTGGGGCTTTTCTGACCCATCTCAAATACAGGGAAATGATATTGAAAAAAAGTTAGCATTTGCTAGCGTCATGAATGGTTTAAAAAGACGACTCGATATTTTGGCTGCTCTACCTATAGAAAGACTTGATAGTCTTAGCCTACAAAAAGAATTAAGGGCAATTCATAAATCAGAATGAGAAGTTATCTTAGTGAGTTTCTTGGCACAGCTCTGCTATTAGCTATTATTGCCGGCTCTGGAATTATGGGTGAAGCCTTGGGCGATGGTAATGATGCAGTGGCTTTATTAGGCAATAGTATTGCAACTGGAGCAGGTCTTTATGTCTTAATTACCTTGCTTGGGCCAATCTCAGGCGCGCACTTTAACCCAGTTGTGAGTTTGATGTTCTGGAAATTAGGTCACATCGATACGCGGAAAATGGTTACTTATTGGGCTTGTCAATTTACTGGCGCTATAGCTGGTATTTGGCTTACTCACTTCATCTTTAGCTTATCTATTTTGCAAGAGTCCACCAAAGTAAGAACGGGTTTTGGTATCTGGGCGAGCGAATTTTTTTCAACCCTAGTTTTATTAACCGTGATTTATCTTGGCGATAGAAGTGCTAAAGATCGTATTCCAATGTTAGTAGCTTTAACGGTAACTGCAGGTTACTGGTTTACTTCATCTACTTTCTTTGCTAACCCAGCAGTAACGGTAGCAAGAAGTCTAACCAACACCTTTGTCGGTATTGCTCCAGCCGATGTTTTAGGATTTATTGCTGCTCAAATCGTGGCAGTGGTAGTACTAGCGCTATTCTTAAAGCGTTAATCTCCTTGATTTTACTAGGTTTTTTGCTTAGCGCGGGCTTTGGTGGATTACTTCGATTCCATTAAAGATTAATTTATACTGTTATAAATTAAAAGTATCTTCCCGCTGGGAATTTAAGCGCTTCTACGTGTTTGTATTTATTCTTTTAAGGCCATAACAATAATGAAATTAAACCAAAAAGAACAAGCGATGCTAGCTGGTGAATTTGGACCAGTAAAGCAAATGGCGATACAGCATCAAATTAAAGTTGGTGATTTTTTTGAGGCCGAAGATTTTGTTGAGGTAGCGCAGGCCCACATTATGGCCGACACAGAAAGCCTTGGTGAGGCTGGTGTAGTTTGGCTTGAGGGCTTAGCAAAGAATACTTCTAAAGATCGGGTAGTTAGTATTCCGACGATTACTGACCCAAGGGGTACAGACTTTACTAAAGCCAAGCAATTAGGCCAAACCGAGAAAATGCTCGATCTTGAGCGGCGCGCTATCGCCGCCTTTGTCAAGATGGGTGTATCGATGACAGATACCTGTATTAATTACCAAACCATCATGGCGCCAATTTATGGCGAGCATGTGGCTTTTGGTGATACCGGTGTAGTCATCTATTCAAATTCAATTTGTGGTGCACGCTCCAATTTTGAGGGTGGGCCATCGGCATTATCAGCAGGATTAACAGGCAGAACACCGCGTTATGGATATCACCTGAATTCCTATCGCCGTCCATCACAGCGTTTTTCGGTTGATTGGATGCCAAACTCCTTAAACGAATGGGGTGCTTTAGGCGCTTATATTGGTAAGCAAACAGGTAATTACTGGGCTGTTCCTATTTTGGAAGGGGTGAGTGCAGTACCCACTTCAGATAGCCTCAAGCACTTTGGGGCGGCGATGGCCAGCTTTGGTTCTACGGCACTTTTTCATATTGCTGAGATTACCCCTGAAGCACTGAGACCCCAAGATTTAGGAATTGATCAGCTAGCGCCTAACAAGATTGCTTACTCAGACGTGATAGCTTTGCAAAGCTCTTATCGAGTAACTGATGAAGTTGATGTGGTAGTTTTTTCAGCGCCACAGTTAAGCTTAATTGAAATGCGTTCAGTAGCCGATTTGTGTGAAGGCAAGCAATTTAAAATTCCTTTACTTGCAGTGACTAGCCCACAGGTCAAAGCGGATTCAGACCGCATGGGGCTTACTAAAACCATTGAAGATGCTGGCGGCACCGTATTTTCTGGGATGTGCTTTTATCAATCGTATGCCAGAGAAATTGCCACCGCCAATGGCTGGAAGCGGCTTGCTACCAATAGCGCAAAAATGGTCAATATATTAGGGGGGTATGGCTATATTCCGATGTTGGCTTCAATGGAAGAGTGTGTAAGAGCAGCTGAGACAGGAAAATTATCATGAGCACAATTTATTATGCTAAACATGCTTTAGGCAATGTTGTTGAGGGCGAATGTTTATCTGCCAGCGATGGTTTTTCAGCGCGCTACGATCTAGACCGTATTAATGGTACTTTCTCTAGACCCAGTCATAAGCTATTTGGTCAGTCGTATAAGGATAAAATTTTAGTGCTCGATACTGCTAAAGGCGGCGTTGCAAGTGCTTGGATGTTGTATGAAATGAAGTCACGCAATATTGCCCCATTGGCCATTATTTTTAATTCTGTAAATCCAATCTTAGTGCAGGGCGCAGCGCAGGGCGATATCAGCATGCTCAGTGGCTTTACTGAGGACATTACTAAGGCCTTACAGAGTGGGCAAATTTTAAGGGTTGACCCCGGTAAAAAAATGGTCGAAGTGCTTGGGTAAAT
>CAJASX010000044.1 GCA_903944725.1 uncultured beta proteobacterium | reverse complement strand
CCACCAGTTCGTGAAAGTTATGTCAATTTAATTCCTACCCCTGCGGGAGGAACTCATGAAAGTGGTTTGCGCGAAGGCCTCTTTAATGCAGTTAAGGGTTTTATTGAAATGCATTCTTTGCAACCCAAGGGGGTGAAACTGATGCCAGAAGATGTCTTTGCCCGCGCTTCATTTATTTTGTCAGCTAAGGTGCTAGACCCTCAATTTCAAGGGCAAATTAAAGAGCGCTTAAATTCGCGTGATGCCGTGCGCTTAGTTTCAGTGTATGTAAAGTCGGCGCTTGAGTTGTGGCTCAATCAACACGTTGATTATGGGCGTACCTTGGCAGAGTTAGTGATTAAGCAGGCGCAAGCCCGTACTAGAGCAGGGCAGAAGGTTGAGAAAAAAAAGTCGTCGGGTGTGGCAATTTTGCCTGGCAAACTAACTGATTGCGAAAGCGAAGACACTGCGCTTAACGAAATCTTTTTGGTTGAAGGCGACTCAGCTGGTGGTTCTGCCAAAATGGGCCGCAATAAAGAGTATCAAGCTATCTTACCTTTACGCGGCAAAGTACTTAATACTTGGGAAGCTGAACGCGATCGCTTATTTGCTAATAATGAAATTCATGATATTGCGGTTGCCATTGGGGTTGATCCGCATGGCACTAACGATGATCCCGATTTATCTAACTTACGTTACGGCAAGATCTGCATTTTATCTGATGCCGATGTTGATGGTTCACATATTCAGGTGCTATTACTAACCTTGTTTTATAAGCACTTTCCGCGCCTAATTGATTTAGGCCATATTTATATTGCTCGCCCACCCTTATTTCGGGTTGATGCTCCGGCGCGTGGCAAAAAACCAGCGCAAAAAATTTATGCCCTTGATAGCAGCGAATTAATTGCAATTGAAGATAAATTGCGTAAAGATGGCGTGCGTGAAGCGGCTTGGCAAATATCACGGTTTAAAGGTTTAGGCGAAATGAGTGCAGAACAATTATGGGATACCACACTAAACCCTGATACTCGACGTTTATTGCCAGTAATTTTGGGCCAGTTGAGTGCTCTAGATACCTGTAAGACGATGGATATGTTAATGGGTAAAACAGAATCGGCAGCTAGACGCGACTGGTTAGAAGATCGTGGTAATGAAGTTGAGGCGGATATTTAATGGCCAGTAAGAAACCCAGCAAGAAGGCGCCGCTTAAAAAAGCGCAGGCCGATTTATTCGATGAGATTGAGGTGTTAACTGAATCTAATGGCTCAAGACGCCCGAATAAATCTTTCGGTAGCAAACAAGGCGATGAGGGTGATGATCATTTAACCTTGGCGGTTTATGCCGAGCAAGCTTATCTTGAATACGCAATTAGCGTTGTTAAAGGCAGGGCGTTGCCAGAAGTTGCCGATGGACAAAAACCTGTACAGCGCCGTATTTTATTTTCAATGAGCGAAATGGGGTTACGGGCCGATGCGAAGCCAGTGAAAAGCGCGCGCGTTGTTGGCGATGTGTTAGGCAAGTTTCATCCCCATGGCGATCAATCTGCTTATGATGCCCTGGTGCGTTTAGCACAAAGTTTTTCTTTGCGTTACCCCTTAATTGATGGTCAAGGCAATTTTGGCTCACGTGATGGTGATGGCGCTGCAGCTATGCGCTACACCGAGGCGCGCTTAACTAAAATTGCCAACCTTTTGTTAAGTGAAATTGATGAGGGTACCGTCGATTTCGCGCCTAACTACGACGGCTCATTTATAGAACCTAAAATGCTGCCAGCACGTTTACCCTTTGTTTTGCTAAATGGCGCATCTGGCATTGCCGTTGGCATGGCTACCGAAATTCCTGCACATAATTTACGAGAGGTGGCGAGCGCGGCAATTGCCTTGATGAAGTCGCCAAAATTAACCACCGCTAATTTATTAAGCTTACTGCCTGGGCCTGATTTTCCAGGTGGCGGCCAAATTATTTCTCCTGCCGCCGAAATTGCCCAAGTTTATGAAACTGGTCGGGGTAGCTTAAAGGTGCGAGCGCGCTGGAGTGTTGAAGAAATGGCTCGAGGTCAGTGGCAAATTGTGGTCAATGAGTTACCACCTGCCACTTCAAGCCAACGGGTTTTGCAAGAAATTGAAGAGCTAACGAATCCAAAAGTGAAAATTGGCAAAAAGGCTTTAAGCACCGACCAAATTAATTCGCGCCAAACTATTTTGAGTATGTTAGACGGGGTGCGTGATGAATCAAGTAAAGATGCGGCTGTGCGTTTGGTGTTTGAGCCTAAAAGTAAAAATATTGATGTCAATGAATTTGCTAATTTACTGCTCTCGCAAACCTCACTTGAATCGAATGCCCCAATTAATTTGGTAATGATTGGTAATGATGGTCGCCCGCGCCAAAAAGGCTTGCGCGAGATTTTGCAAGAGTGGCTCGATTTTCGCGTGCAAACAGTTACTCGCCGCACGGCCCATCGACTTACGAAAGTTAAAGAGCGGATGCATATATTAGAAGGGCGCCGCATTATCCTTCTTAATATTGATCAGGTTATTAAAATTATTCGTAAAAGTGATGAGCCTAAAGCCGATTTAATTAAGGCCTTTAAATTAAGTGAGCGGCAGGCTGAGGATATTCTTGAAATACGCTTACGCCAATTGGCTCGGCTTGAGGGTATCAAGATTGAGCAAGAATTAAAAGAGTTAAAAGTTGAGCGCGACGAATTGCAAGGCCTCTTACAAAGCGATGCAACTTTAAGGAAGTGCATCATTAAAGAGATTGAAGCCGATGCCAAAGAGTTTGGCGATGCCCGCCGTACTTTAATTCAAGAAGATAAGCGGGCAGTAGCCGAAACGAAGGTAATTGATGAGCCCGTAACGGTTATTGTGTCGCAAAAAGGGTGGGTGCGAGTGCGCCAAGGTCATGAGCATGATGAACAGCAATTTTCATTTAAAGCGGGCGATGCCCTGTTCGCAACTTACGAATGCAGCACGCTCGATGTGATGCAAGGATTTGGCAGTGATGGGCGAGTTTATACGGTGCCGGTTAGCGAGTTACCCGGCGCACGAGGCGATGGCTCACCATTAACTAGTTTTGTTAATTTAGCCCCAGGTTCGCAAATGGTGGCTTATTACGCTGGCCAAACCGATGATTTAGTGTTGCTGGCTACGCTTGCAGGTAATGGCTTTTTAGCAAATGTGGCCGATATGAGCACGCGCAATAAGGCGGGTAAATCATTTATTGGTGTCGATCTGAAGCATCCGGGGGGCGACGCTCCATTATCGGCAGTTAAAGTGCATGAAGGGATGCGCCAAGTTGCCTGCTTATCGGCTAGTGCGCGCTTATTGGTTTTTCCATTAGAGGAATTAAAACGCTTACCAGCTGGAGGTAAGGGAGTGATTTTAATGGGCCTTGATGACAGCGAAAATTTAAGTGCCGCTATACCCGTTGGACCTACGGGCGCCAATTATTCTGGTATTGGCCGAGGAGGCAAGCCAACCGAGCGTAGTTTAGATAGCAAAACACTTAAATCGTTTGCTGGCAATCGCGCCCGCAAGGGTCACTACTTAGATCCCCGCTTAAAAGAGGGTCGTTTAAAGGCGCTGTAGCGGTACAGCTACCCCATGCTGAAGCGCAATAATTTCCGCCATAATTGAAATAGCAATTTGCGGTGGCGTAAGCGCCCCAATTGCTAAGCCAACTGGGCCAAATAAACGGTCGACCTGCGCCTGGGTTAAATCAAATTCACGTAAGCGCGCTTTGCGGTTTTGATTATTCGTGACACTACCTAAGGCCCCAACATAAAATGCTGGTGATTTTAAGGCTTCAATTAATGCTAGATCATCGAGCTTAGGATCATGAGTAAGGGCGATAACTGCCGTATGGGGATCAACCGCTAGCTCTAATAAAGCATCATCCGGCATATTTTTAATCAGCTTGAGGTTTGCTTTATCAAGATTCATTTCTAGTCCGGATGTATATTCATCGCGCGGATCAATCATGATTACCTCAAAATCATTTGCAATGGCAAAGTCGGCCAAATACAGTGACAACTGCCCCGCCCCAATTAAAATCATGCGCCAGCGTGGACCATACGAGGTTTGCATGCGCTCGGCAGTAAAGCTAAAAAGATCATTACGCGCGCCCAGCTCTAGGGTAGATTCCCCAGTCTGTAGATTTAATATGCGCCGCACGATTTGTTGAGTAGAAATTAATTTTAATAAATTTTCTAGAATTTCTAAATTAGGGTGGGGCTCAACTAATAAACGTAAGGTACCACCACAGGGTAAGCCAAAGCGCGCGGCTTCTGCTTGACTTACTCCGTAAATAACTAACTCGGGAGTGTGCCGTGTAAGAATTTCAGTTTGCACACGACGCATCAGGTCATCTTCTACGCAGCCGCCAGAAACTGAACCAGCAACTTGGCCATCGGCCCGCATGGCTAGCCAAGATCCAACTGGTCGCGGCGATGAGCCCCAAGTTTGCACTACTGTGGCAATTGCAATTTGCTCACCCGCCTGCAGCCAAGCGACGGCAGTTTTTAAAACACTTAAATCGGTACTATTCAATTTCGGCGATCAATTCAATTTCTACGCAAGCACCTAAGGGAATTTGGGATACTCCAAAGGCGCTACGTGCATGCTGACCTGCCTGGGCAAAAACTTCAAAGAGTAATTCTGAGCAACCATTAATGACCAAATGCTGATCGGTAAAGGTTTCGGTTGAATTTACTAGGCCCATTACCTTCACAATGCGTTTAACCCGGTCGAGTGAGCCTACTTGGGCTTTGAGAGTCGCGATTAAATCGATGGCAACGCCACGCGCAGCTGCTTTACCAGTTTCGGTATTCATATCTTTGCCAAGCTTACCTACCCAAGGCTGTCCAGCGCGTCTAGCAATATGCCCCGAGAGAAAAACCAAGGCACCAGATTGAACGGCCATAACATAGGCAGCAGCAGGGGCACTAACTGGCGGCAATTGAATGCCAAGTGTTTGTAAACGGGCTTCGATTAAAGACTGAGACATGGTGACCTTAAGGTGAGTTAATCAAGATAGCGGTAAGTAAGCATAGCGCAAGCAAGCGGATCATGATTCACGGTTATCAAATTCTATCGAGCCTCTAGGAGAAAGTATTTCATAGGACGACATCGTGGCATCACCAACAAAAATGAGTTTGTAATCGGCAGCATATCGATTGATGATGTCTTGGGTTGCTGACACTTGATCACGGCGCCGTCGATTGCTTTGCCAAGGCGCTGTAACTTGAAGGCAGCATTAACCGCTAATTTAAGGTCACCAGTAGCTACATAGGTAGCAGGGCCCGCAAATGCGGTTGGGGATCTAGCTTGCGCTGGTTTCATAGGGTATTTCTTGAGAATGATTCGGTTCCATGCATTTTGCCTAGGATTGCCAAAGCGGGCAAGCCGTGTCCGCTATACTCTTAGCAATTCGAAACCTTCTTTGTGCATTTTTTATGAAAAATTCATCATTTGTTCGCAACTTTAATTCTGCAAAGCTTTTTTGGGCAGTTGCTTCTACTGCCTGCTTAGGTCTCAGTATTTCAGCCCAAGCGCAAGATTTAAAAGGGTCGGCTGAAGCAGGTAAAGCTAAGGTTTGGCTCTGTTCGGGTTGTCATGCTATTGCCGACTACCGAGCAGATTATCCCTTGGTCTATCACGTGCCAAAAATAGGTGGCCAATCGGCTGCGTATATCTCGAGCTCTTTAATGGCCTATAAAAAAGGCGAGCGTAAGCACCCCACAATGCGGGCTATTTCAGCTAGCTTATCTGATCAAGATATGGCCGATATTGGCGAATACTATGCCGCTCAAAATAAAAACTCCCCGATTAATCCCATGAAATGAATTTGATTTAAAGGTTTTTTATGAAATTTATTGCCATTTACGTTCTTTTTCTTGCCAGCACTGGCTTAGCTTTTGCAGCCGATATAGAGGGCGGCAAAAAATTAGCTGCTGAGCGGAATTGCGCCAGCTGCCATGGCCCAGATTATTACACCTCAATTTTACCCACTTACCCCCGCTTAGCTGGTCAACATGAAGACTATTTGTATTACGCGCTGCGCTCGTACCAAGTAGAAACCAATGCTAACTATGGTCGTAAAAATGCCGTGATGGGCTCTCAGGCCAAGGGGTTAACAGATAAGCAAATGCGCAACCTTGCGGCGTATTTGGCTTCTTTGCCAGGCCCTTTAGTGGTCAGAAAATAAGCTTTTTAGCCTTGGCATTTTAGATAGGGCACGTAAATTTAGCGGCTAGCTTCTAGCCCTTGTGCCAAATGCTCGCGCATGGCCTTAGCTGCCAATTCACCATCGCGCTGCAAAATGGCTTTTAAGATGCCACGGTGCTCTAGCAATGAATTCTGTAAGCGCCCAGTTTGGTCAAGGGAATTGCGTCGCTGCAGTTTTAAAACCTTACGCAAGTCTGCGATCACCCCTGTCATCCAAGGATTGGCCGTAATTTCAAGCAAAAGGTCATGAAAACGGACGTTTATTTCAAAGAATTGTTCTAAATCGCGATCGGCTGCAGCCTTTTCAAGCTTCAAATGTAAGTCATCCAAGCGATTTAGGTCACTTTCAGTGGCGTAAAGGGCGGCAGTTTTGGCAGACTCGCTTTCAAGCAGTGATAAAACTGTAAAAATTTGCGCTAAGTCGGCCTGATTTACTTCGGTTACGTAGGCTCCTCGGCGCAATTTCATTGTGATCAAACCCTCAGCAGCAAGCACCTTAATTGCCTCTCTCATTGGGGTTCGGCTTATTCCATACTGTTCGGCTAAGCTTTGCTCATCAAGCCAGCTTCCTGGGGGGAAGTCATGGGCAAAGATTTGCGTCCGCAGGCGCTCGGCCACTTCCTCATAAAGGGGTCTAGTATTCATTTTTGATCTAGTATTTAGTTTTGTATTCATAATTATGTATACAATAGCTAGACAATAAGCTATTTGTCAAGCACAATTCATAAACAAGTTGCTTTAATCGATATAAAGGCTAAAGAGGAGTTCTTAATGGATAAAGTGGATAAAGACCCAAAAAATATCAACTCTGCTGGCGAATCATGGCCTGATTTTGTCAAAGCCGATCTGGCTGGCTGGCAAAAATTAGCTGAAAAATCAGCTCCTAAGGGCGATATTGAGCAGTTAGGGTGGCAAACGCCAGATGGCATTCATTTAAAAGCTCTCTATACCGAGGCCGATACCCGTGACTTACCTTTTTCCCAGACTTTGCCAGGTTTTGAGCCTTTTATGCGCGGCCCACAAGCTACGATGTACACAGTACGACCGTGGACCATTCGTCAGTATGCGGGGTTTTCTACCGCTGAAGAATCAAATGCGTTTTATCGTCAGGCTCTTGCAGCTGGTGGTCAAGGTGTATCAGTTGCCTTTGATTTGGCCACCCATCGCGGCTACGACTCCGATCATCCCCGTGTTACTGGTGATGTGGGTAAGGCCGGGGTGGCAATTGATTCGGTTGAAGATATGAAAATTTTATTCGATGGTATTCCCCTCGATAAAGTTTCAGTATCGATGACGATGAATGGCGCAGTGCTGCCTATTTTGGCTGGCTACATTGTTGCGGGCGAAGAACAGGGCGTTAGCCAAGCAAAGTTATCAGGCACGATTCAAAACGATATTTTAAAAGAGTTCATGGTGCGCAATACCTATATTTATCCGCCTGAACCATCGATTCGTATTATTGGCGACATTATTGAGTACACCACCAAACATATGCCGAAATTTAATTCAATTTCAATTTCGGGCTATCACATGCAAGAGGCGGGCGCTAACCAAGTATTAGAGCTAGCATTTACTTTAGCTGATGGTAAAGAATATGTAAAAACAGCGCTTGCTAGGGGCCTTGACGTAGATGGTTTTGCTGGCCGTCTGTCATTCTTTTTTGCGATTGGTATGAATTTTTATTTAGAGGTCGCTAAGTTAAGGGCCGCGCGCTTATTGTGGTGGCGCATGATGAAAGAATTTAAACCTAAAAATCAGAAGTCATTAATGTTACGTACCCACTGCCAAACCTCTGGTTGGTCGTTGACTGAGCAAGATCCCTACAACAATATTGTGCGCACCACAGTAGAGGCGATGGCTGCCGTTTTTGGTGGCACTCAATCGCTGCATACAAATTCTTTTGATGAGGCAATTGCTTTACCGTCGGCAACCTCGAGTCGTATTGCTCGCAACACTCAACTGATTTTGCAGGAAGAAACCCATATTACTAGCGTCATCGATCCTTGGGCTGGCTCTTATTTAATGGAAAGTTTGACTCAAGAAATGGCCGATAAGGCTTGGGAAATAATTCTCGAGGTGGATGCGCTCGGCGGCATGACCAAAGCAGTTGAGAGTGGCTGGGCGAAACTCAAAATTGAAGCAGCCGCAGCTGAGAAACAAGCCAAAATAGATTCGGGTACCGATGTCATTGTGGGAGTTAATAAATACCAATTAGCTGAAGAAGACTTGGTTGATGTGCTAATTATTGACAATGATAAAGTGCGCGATAACCAAATTGCGCGTTTAAAAAGTGTAAAAGCAAAGCGCGATAGTGCTAAGGTAGAGGTAGCCTTGCAGGCCTTAACAAAAGCAGCTGAAGATAATTCAGGTAATTTGTTAGCCTTAACAGTTGCTGCAGTACGTTTACGCGCCACGGTGGGTGAAATATCAGATGCTTTAGAACAAGTTTACGGGCGCCATCGCGCCGATACGCAAAAGGTGACCGGAGTGTATGCAGCTGCTTACGATTCAGCCGAGGGCTGGGAAAAACTAAAAATTGAGATTAAGCAATTTGCTAAGGAAGTAGGTCGTCGCCCGCGGGTAATGATCGCAAAGCTAGGCCAAGATGGACATGATCGTGGCGCTAAAGTAGTTGCCACCGCTTTTGCTGATTTAGGTTTTGATGTTGATATTGGCCCTTTATTTCAAACGCCCGAAGAATGCGCGCGCCAGGCAATAGAAAATGATGTGCATGCCTTAGGTATTTCGACCTTAGCCGCTGGCCATAAAACCTTGGTGCCCGCCATTATTAATGAATTAAAAAAACTTGGTGGCAATGACATCATTGTATTTGTAGGTGGTGTGATTCCAAAACAAGATTATGAATTTTTGTATGAAGCAGGTGTTAAGGGTATTTATGGCCCAGGTACGCCAATACCAGCTTCAGCTAAAGACGTGCTCGAACAAATTCGGCAGAACTTGACTTAAACATTATGTCGGCCAATTCTTTGCTGCTTGCCGCAGACCACGCTTTAGTCGACGCTATTATTGCGTCACCAAGCGCAGCTCAGCGTCGGGCTTTAGCTAAAACCATTACTTTATTAGAATCGACTCGTGCCGATCATCGGGCCAGAGCCGATGAAGTTTTAAATACTTTGTTGCCGCATACCGGCCGGTCATTTCGTTTGGGTATCTCGGGTGTGCCTGGCGTTGGTAAGTCGACCTTAATTGAAACTCTGGGCTTATATCTGATTGCCCGTGGCCACCGCGTTGCAGTATTGGCCATTGATCCTTCATCGAGTTTATCGGGTGGCTCGATCTTAGGCGATAAAACTCGCATGGAAAAGTTATCGGTACACGAGCAGGCCTTTATTCGCCCAAGCCCATCTTCTGGCACCCTAGGCGGGGTTGCAGAAAAAACCCGTGAAGCCATGCTAGTTGCCGAAGCTGCGGGCCATGATGTAGTTATTGTTGAAACGGTAGGGGTAGGGCAAAGTGAAATTGCTGTAGCTGGCATGACCGATTTATTTTTATTATTGCAATTGCCTAATGCCGGCGATGATTTACAGGCAATAAAAAAAGGGGTGATGGAATTAGCCGATTTAATTGTTATTAATAAGGCCGATATCGACCCCGACGCCGCAATGCGTGCCCAAGCTTTTATTACTAGTTCTTTACGCTTATTGGGTTTTCAAGGTAATCCTGATCACGCTTCCCATGAAAAAGAAACATGGCATCCATTGGTAATGACAATGAGTGCTTTACACAGCCAAGGAGTGTCAGAGTTGTGGACGCATATTTTGCATTTTCAACAGTTACAAACTGCAAATGGACGTTTACAAGCGAGGCGCCAAGCTCAAGCAGGCGCTTGGATGTGGGAGCGGATTGAGGCTGGCCTTAAGGCTGGTTTTCGTGAGCATGAGGCGGTACAAGCTTTGTTGCCAGAAATGGTAAGTGCCGTAAATCAAGGCACTATGGCAGCTTCGGTGGCGGCGCGCCGCTTACTTGAATTGTTAGCAAAATAAACCTTTATTAAGGAATTTTTATGCAAGAAATTATTGAACAACTTGCCGCAAAGCGCGAACTTGCTCGTTTAGGCGGGGGTCAAAAACGCATTCAAGCACAACACGCCAAGGGTAAGCTAACAGCCCGTGAGCGCATTGAGTTATTGCTGGATGCGGGTAGCTTTGAAGAGTGGGATATGTTTGTTGAACATCGTTGTAACGATTTTGGCATGGGCGATCAAACTGTTCCTGGTGATGGCGTGGTTACTGGTTACGGCATGATTAATGGTCGTTTGGTATTTGTGTTCTCGCAAGACTTTACAGTGCTTGGCGGCTCATTATCTGAAGCCCATGCTGAAAAAATCTGCAAAATAATGGATCAAGCCCTGAAAGTGGGAGCACCAGTAATTGGTTTAAACGATTCGGGTGGCGCCCGAATTCAAGAGGGCGTAGCGTCATTAGGTGGCTATGCTGAAATTTTTCAACGCAACGTTACCGCTTCAGGTGTTATTCCCCAAATTTCATTGATCATGGGGCCATGCGCAGGTGGCGCGGTTTACTCGCCAGCGTTGACCGATTTTATTTTTATGGTCAAAGATAGTTCGTATATGTTTGTTACGGGCCCTGAAGTAGTGAAGACCGTAACCCATGAAGACGTCAGCGCAGAAGAGTTGGGCGGAGCAATAACCCACTCGACTGTTTCGGGTGTTTGTGACTTAGCCTTTGAAAATGATGTTGAAGCGATCATGATGTTGCGGCGCTTCTTTAATTATTTACCACTATCTAATCGTGAAAAGCCACCTATTGTGCGCTCTGCTAAACGCAATGAGGAGCCCGATTATTCGCTCGACACATTAGTGCCAGCCAATCCAAATCAACCTTACGATATGCATGAATTAATTCAAAAAATTGCTGACGATGGCGAGTTTTTTGAATTGCAGCCCCATTTTGCGAAAAATATCATTATTGGCTTTGCGCGGATGGAAGGCCAAACGATTGGCATTGTTGCCAATCAGCCATTAGTACTAGCGGGCTGCTTGGATATTAAATCTTCAATTAAGGCGGCCCGGTTCGTGCGTTTTTGTGATGCCTTTAATATTTCGATAGTGACCTTAGTTGATGTGCCTGGTTTTATGCCGGGTACCGCTCAAGAGTATGGCGGCATTATTAAGCATGGCGCTAAATTATTGTATGCCTATGCCGATTGCACGGTACCAAAGGTTACCTTAATTACCCGGAAAGCATATGGTGGCGCTTATGATGTGATGGCATCGAAGCACTTGCGCGGCGATGTGAACTTCGCCTGGCCTTCAGCAGAAATTGCGGTGATGGGACCCAAAGGCGCAGTAGAAATTATTTTTCGTGAAGAAAAAGGCGATACCAATAAAATTAATGCTCGGGAAGCTGAGTACAAGGCAAAATTTGCCAATCCCTTTGTCGCAGGACGGCGTGGTTATATTGATGATGTCATTCTGCCGCACGAGAGTCGTAAGCGGATCGCTAGATCGCTAGTCATGCTGAAAGGTAAAGAGCTACAAAATCCGACGCGTAAGCACGGCAATATTCCGCTGTAAGCCTAAGGAAAATTCATTATGACTAAAAAGATGTTTAAGAAAATTTTAATTGCTAATCGGGGTGAAATTGCTTGTCGAATAATTGCTACCGCACAACGGCTGGGCATTAAAACAGTTGCAGTTTATTCTGAAGCAGATCGGGAAGCCCGACACGTACGCATGGCTGATGAAGCTGTTTATATTGGTCCAGCACCATCGCGTGAATCTTATTTATTAATTGAGCACATTATTCAGGCCTGCAAAGATACTGGCGCTGAAGCAGTTCATCCTGGATACGGTTTTTTGTCGGAGAATGCCGAATTTGCAGAACGCGCTGAAGCCGCAGGCATTACCTTTATTGGTCCAAAATTTGCCGCGATTGCAGCTATGGGCGACAAAATTGCGTCTAAAAAACTGGCCTTAGCGGCCCATGTAAATACCATTCCTGGTTATAACGAAGTGATTGGCAGCCCCGAAGAGGCAGTCAAAATTGCTCAAGGTATTGGTTACCCAGTAATGATTAAAGCCTCAGCAGGCGGGGGCGGCAAAGGTCTGCGCGTTGCTAATAATGATGCCGAAGTGCTCACTGGTTTTGTTACCTGCAAAACTGAGGCGGCTAATAATTTCGGTGATGATCGAGTATTTATTGAAAAATTTGTGGTTGAACCGCGGCACATTGAAATTCAAATTCTGGGCGATGCTTACGGTAATGTGGTGTATTTATGGGAACGAGAATGCTCGATTCAACGTCGCCACCAAAAGGTCATCGAAGAAGCGCCATCACCTTTTATTAGTGCTGAGACGCGTAAAGCCATGGGCGAACAAGCGGTTGCCTTAGCAAAGGCGGTGCAATATCAATCGGCGGGTACAGTTGAGTTTGTTGTCGGCGCAGACCAATCTTTTTATTTTTTAGAAATGAATACTCGCTTACAAGTCGAGCATCCCGTTACCGAAGCAATTACCGGGCTTGATTTGGTAGAGCAAATGATTCGTATTGCTGCGGGTGAAAAGTTAGCTTTTAGCCAAGCGCAAATTCAATTAAATGGTTGGGCAATGGAATGTCGAATTAATGCCGATGATCCATTTCGAAACTTTTTACCTTCGACTGGCCGCTTAGTTAAATATCGTCCACCCGAAGCCATTAATGGGGTGCGAATTGACACTGGAGTTTTTGAGGGTGGCGAAATACCAATGTATTACGACTCGATGATTGCGAAGCTGATTGTGCACGGGGCAAATCGGCAAGAGGCAATTGAGAAAATGCGTAGCGCCTTAAATGAATTTGTGATTCGCGGCATCCATTCAACTATTCCCTTCCAGGCAGCCTTATTTCAGCACCCCCGTTTTGTTTCGGGCGACTTTAATACAGGCTTTATTGCTGAAGAATATCCTGATGGCTTTCACCATGACTCGGTTCAACCTAGTGACCCTTATTTATTTGCCGCTTTAGCGACGTTTATGCGGCATCGCTACTTAGAACACATCCAACTGATTGATGGTCAATTGGTTGGTCATGAAATGGTAATAGCGAAGCGCTTTGTGGTGGTTACGGGTAGACGGGTAGGCTCAAGCGATGATCAATACAATTTGCCAACTCGCATTGAACAAAAAAATGGTGCTTATACCGTTTTTGTTGAGGGTGATAATGGTTTAAGCCGTTATGACATTGCAAGTAATTGGCGCCCTGGCACAATTATTTTGCAGGCCACTATTAATGGCACTCGCAAGCTAACTGCGCAAGTTGTGCGGCGGGGCATTGCTTATCATTTGGCGTTAGATGGTGCGCAGTATGAGTGCATCGTTTTAAGCCCTTTTGGCGGAGCTATGCAACAACGTATGCCGATGAAAGCCCTACCAGATACTTCTAAAATGCTACTTTCGCCGATGCCTGGCCTATTAACGCAACTCTGCGTGAAGGCTGGTGAAACTGTAATTGCAGGTCAAAAATTAGCAGCAATTGAGGCAATGAAAATGGAAAATACCCTACAGGCTGCGCAAGATGGTGTCGTTTCAGAATTATTGGTACAGCAGGGCGATAGTTTGTCAGTAGATCAAATTATTATGCGCTTTCAATAATTTTAATAATAATTAATTGAGAAAACTCATATGCAAACAGTGAATCAACGACCTTTCCGAATTTTAGGGGTTCAACAGATTGCTATTGGCGGTACCGATAAAAGTAAATTACGGCGCTTATGGATTGACTTATTGGGCTTGCAATTTAAGCATAGCTTTGTTTCGACACGTGAAAATGTTGATGAAGATATTTGCGCGCTTGGCGGCAGCAGCAATGAAGTAGAAGTCGATTTAATGCAGCCAATTGATCTTGATAAAAAACCAGCAGTGCAGCACACCCCTTTAAATCATATTGGTTTATGGGTTGATGATTTACCACTGGCAGTAGAATGGCTTACGGCGCAAGGCTTGCGCTTTGCGCCAGGCGGCATTCGCCCAGGCGCCGGAGGACATGACATTATCTTTATTCACCCCAAAGCCAGTGATGAATTTCCTTTTAGTGGCGAAGGTGTTTTAATTGAATTAGTACAAGCCCCTGCTAAGATAATTCAGTCTTTAACTGTAACTACATAGCGATTGCTCATGCGCATCTTGGCGATTGAAACTTCAAGTTCGTGGTGTTCGGTAGCATTAGGTTTAACTCAGCAAAAAATCTTGCAGCGTCACGACGATGTGGGCTCTACTGCTAGTCAATATTTGCTTCCTTGGGTACAAACGCTATTGCAAGAAGCACAACTTGAATTAGTCGATTTAGATGCCATTGCGGTTGATATTGGTCCTGGTGCATTTACAGGTGTACGTTTAGGAGTGGCTTGTGCACAAGGTTTAGCCCTAGGCGCCAATTTACCAGTGCTATCGGTAGTTAGCTTAGATAGTATTGCAATGCAAGCTGTACAAAGTGGCAACTATCAATCTCATGATAACGAGCATTTTCTGGTGATTCTCGATGCTCGAATGGGTGAGGTTTATTGGGCAAAGTACACCATGCAAGACGGTTGGCCAACGCGCCTAGCCGAGCCACAGTTAGCCTTGCCAGGCACGCTTGATACCCAGGGAATTGGCTGGGTAGTAGGGAGTGGTGTGGTGTTATGTAACCACGCCATACAAGCACTTGCGCATGGCGAGATAAATGCCAATGCATTAGGTATCTTAGCTTGTGCTAAACAGCAACTAATTGCAGGCTTACAACATGATGTTCGTTTACTCAAACCGTTATATGTGCGTAATAAGGTGGCGTTTACTAGCGCAGAAAGAGCTCGCAGCAAATTATCTGAAAAGCCCTTAGCTACGGGGTAAGATCAATTCTTTTAGGCAAGAAAATGAGTAACTTATCTTTTCGAGCGATGCTGACTGCAGATTTAGATGCAGTTTTATTGCTTGAATTAGCTTCGCATACGCACCCCTGGACACGCGGCAATTTCACTGATTCTTTGGCTGCTGGGCACTGGGCCTACTGCGTTGAGAGCGAAGCAAGCAATGCCTTATGGGCTTATTTTATTTTGTTTCCGGCCGTAGATGAATTACATCTTTTAAATATTACCGTGAATTCTGCTGTTCGTCAGCGCGGTATTGGTACGTGTCTAATGACATCAATTGAAAACATAGCTCGGCAAAGTCATTATCAACGCATCATTTTAGAAGTGCGGGCCAGCAATTTAGTTGCAATTAAATTATATGAGCGTTTGGGCTTTGAGCACATTGGACAAAGAAAAGAATATTACCCGCTTGACGCTTTGTTGGGGGTGCGTGAAGATGCCAAGGTGATGGCAAAATCGCTTAAGATAGATACCCTATGAATCAAGAGCGTTCTGCCTACTTAAAAGAAATGGGAATCTCTGAGTGGTTGGCACGTGATTCCACGGCGCGAATCACTTCGTTAACCCCAACACCAAGTGCGCAGTCCGAGCTAACTGCCACCACCCTGCAAACTCAGTCGGCTTTGGCGGCTTCACCACTTGAGCAGACAACCCCACAATTCCAATGGTGGTTTTTTGGTAAAGCAATAGTTGGTGAAGAAGCAATCTTGTTTAAACAATGTTTGCGAGTACTGGGTTTAGCTGCCCACGAATGGCGCTGGTATCGGCTAGATGGCAAGCAATTACTTGACCCCATTGCGACTCCCGCACCAAATTACCCCTTAGTGGCAGTAGCGTTTGGGGTCGTGGCTGCGCAAAGTCTTAGTGGCGAGAAAGATGCTCTGCCACAATTGCGTGAAATTGTGCTTAGTCTTAATAGCGCTAAAACTGATAGTACTTTTGAGATTCCATTAATCGCCAGCTTCGATTTAGCTCATTTGCTGGGTCGCCCACAAGACAAGGCCTTACTCTGGGCCGACCTCTTGTTAGCGCACTCGGTATTACATAATTTATAGAGCAAAACTCTAATGCTTAGCTTCACCGATTAAATGTAAAGAGTCATATTCGGCCTGATTAGCAGCGTGACGGCGGATGACCAGCCACATAATGAAACTTACACTAATACCAAAACCTAGAATCATGATGGGCACTGGAATATCTAGCCAAATTAATAGTGCATAAATTAATAACATCCCTAAGACCGATAAATTTTCATTGAAATTTTGCACTGCAATTGAATGTCCCGCTGACATTAATACATGGCCACGATGTTGTAAAAGGGCATTCATTGGCACTACAAAATAGCCCGCCAGCCAGCCTACTAATATTAATAATAAATAGGGTGGTAATAAATTGAGAGTTATTTTTAATTTACCAATTTGCAATAAGGTAGTAGCAGGCAGCATATCGGCGTTATAAAAAGCCATGGTACAAACTACGATACCCATTGCTATGCCATGCGGCAAGACTCGTAAGGATTGCTTAAGAGGCACTTTCCAAGCGGCATAGACAGCGCCGCCAGCCACTCCAACTGCAGATATGGCCTGTAAAATTGCACCTTGTGACAGATTCATATTTAATGCTACTTGAGCCCATTTCAAGACAATAAATTGTAGGGTTGCTCCTGCGCCCCAAAACAAGGTGGTAACGGCTAAAGAAATTTGCCCAAGACGATCATTCCAGAGGGTTTTAAAGCAATGTGCAAAGTCGACGATAAGGTCAATAGGATTCGTTTTCTGCGCAGGGTACTTTACGCCTGTATCTGGTATGCGCAAGTTGATGAGCGCAGCAACGATGTAAATCAGCATAATGACTAAGATAGCCGATTCGGCAGGGGTATCAACCGAGGTAGTAATTAGTGGCATATCGAAGCTCAGTAGTTCGCTAGAAATAGTCTGACTAATTAAGACGCCACCTAAAACTGTGCCAAAGATAATTGAGCTAACCGTCAAACCTTCAATCCAGCCATTAGCTGCGACTAATTTTTCGGGGGGTAAAAGCTCAGTTAAAATACCATATTTAGCAGGTGAGTAGGCGGCTGCTCCTAGCCCAACGATGGCATACGATAGTAAAGGATGACTACCAAAGAGCATCGCCATACAGCCAATAAATTTAATCGTATTGGTAATAAACATGACATTGCCTTTGGGGCGTGAATCGGCAAAGGCACCGACAAATGCAGCGAGCACTACATACGAAAGGACAAAAAATAATTTTAGCAATGGCGTCATCCACGCCGGTGCTTCTAATTGGATTAAAAGCGCAATCGCAGCAATAAGCAAAGCATTATCGGCCAGCGACGAAAAAAACTGCGCTGCCATGATGGTATAAAAACTGCGGTTCATTCGTACAATCGTCTCATTAGCTAGATTAGATCATGAAAGGAGTAAATATTATGGAGCGACCCATTTTGGCATCAATTGATACCAAGGCGCTGCGCCATAATTTAACCCGAGTTCGCGAACTTGCGCCTACCGCCAAAGTTTGGGCGGTTATTAAAGCAAATGCCTATGGCCATGGCTTTGCTGCGGTTATTGACGGCTTAGCGAGCGCCGATGGCTTTGCTTTGCTCGATTTGCAAGATGCCCGCTTGCTGCGCGAAAATGGTTGGCAGGGCCCAATTTTGTTATTGGAAGGGGTGTTCTCGGCAACTGATCTAAAGCTGGCATTTGAGCTAAATTGCTGCCTAGTTGTGCACACTGAAAGTCAGGTGAGCGCTCTTGAGGCTCTTGATTTAAAGCCACACCAAACTAAACCTCGGCAAATTTATTTAAAAATGAATACTGGCATGAATCGTTTAGGCTTTAATCCAAGCAATTATCGAGAAATGTTTCACCGCTTACATGCAGCTGCTTACAGCGTAAGCCATATGACTCATTTTGCCAATGCCGATCAGGTTGATTGCTTGCCTTCGGTTGGCGCCCAAGATGATTTATTTAAAGCCACTATTGCAGGTATATCGGCTAATACTTCTACTGCTAATTCGGGCACAATTTTGTGGCATCGCACCGCTTTAGGTGATTGGGTGAGGCCAGGCATTATGTTGTATGGAGCTTCGCCCTCTGGGCGTTATGCCGATATTGCCCATGCAAACTTACAGCCCGTAATGCATTTACGCTCGCAGATTATTGGTATCCAAGCACTAAAAAAAGGCGACCGAGTTGGTTATGGGGGTCGTTACCAAGCTCCCGAGGCAATGCGCATTGGTATTGTGGCAGGTGGCTATGCTGACGGTTATCCACGTAGTGCACCCGATGGAACACCTGTTTGGGTGGCTGATGCGAATAGTGATGGTAACGGAGTCATTTGCCCTACTGTGGGGCAAGTTTCAATGGATATGCTCACCATTGATTTGCGCAATGCTCCGCAGGCAAAAATAGGTAGTTTGGTTGAATTATGGGGCACCCATGTGCCGGTAGACGATGTGGCACAAATGGCTGGCACGATTGGCTATGAACTGTTGTGCGCCTTAGCCCCGCGAGTGCCTAAGCAAGTAATTAAATAAACGCCTTATCTATTCCAGATTTGCCACCAACGGGATTCTTTTTTAGCTCGACTGCCGGTTTCTAAAATTTCGCTATTAGGAAAATTTAAATTAAATACCCGAGTGGCATCGGTGACAAGTTCTGTCATCCCCAGTTTTTCATAAGACTGAATCAATAAATAAAGGGCTTCTTCAACTGCGGGAGCTCGATCGTAGTCGCGAATGACTAATTGTGCACGGTTAGCAGAAGCCAAGAACGCGCCGCGATGAAAATAAAAGCGCGCTACTGCGACATCACCTTCAGCTAATGAATTAACTATGTAACGCATACGATCGATTGAATCGGCGGCATACTTACTATCGGGAAAGCGAGTAGCAACTATGCGAAAGGCTTCAAACGCCTCTCGAGCTGCTTTGGGATCGCGCTCACTAAGTTCTTGCCCAGTAAAACGCCCCATAAAACCTAAGTCGTCATTAAAGCTAATTAAGCCCTTTAAATAGTAGGCATAGTCTAAATTGGGGCTACCTTGATAGAGTTTAATAAAGCGATCGATGGCAACCAAAGCTTGAGTCTGCTCGCTGGCTTTCCAGTAACAATAAGCTGCATTAATTTGGGCTTGCTGTGAATAAGCGCCAAAGGGAAAACGCCCTTCTAGTTTTTCAAAGTACTTACCGCACTTATCGAAATCGCCAGCTTTTAATTTATCGTTAGCTTCTGAATAAAGCTTATTTTCTGACCAGCCATCGGTTTCGTCTTTTGGGGTGCTACTACAACCACTGAATAGCAAGGGGCCCATAACAATCGTGGCCAGCAGGGAAATGCGCAATAGCCTTGACCAAGCCCTTAAACTAAGGGCTAATTGAGCTAGATTAACTATAAGAAGGTACTTCCATCGTGGCATTGCCGCAAACTCCTAATTCCAATGGGATAGATTATATCGATGATGAGGATTTCATTGCTTTTGAAATCCCTTGGGATAGTGCAGGCGAGCGTCTTGATAAAATATTGGCTAGTACTTTGACCGAATATTCTCGTAGCCGCCTACAAACTTGGGTTGAGGCTGGCGCAGTAACGGTTGATGGCGAGGTACGTAAGGCAAGATATTTATTGAAGGGTGGCGAGAGTGTGCGGGTCTTTCCTCAAGAGATGCCAGAACAACATGCCTTTGCTGCCGAAAACTTACCATTGGTAGTGCAAGCCATCGATGAAACACTAATTGTGATTAATAAACCAGCCGGCTTAGTAGTGCATCCTGCTGCAGGCAATTGGTCAGGAACTTTGCTCAATGGCTTGCTCTTTCGATTTCCTGAGCTCACGCAATTACCTCGCGCAGGTATTGTTCATCGTCTAGATAAAGACACATCTGGATTGATGGTGGTGGCGCGGACTAATATCGCGCAAACTGCGTTAGTGCGGCAATTGCAGGCGCATTTAGTTAATCGGCGCTACTTAGCCTTAGTATGGGGTGTAGCACCAACGATGGGAAAAATTGCCAGCTCAATTGCGCGGGATACGCGTGATCGCGTACGCATGGCCGTAGTTGGAAAAGATCAGGGTAAGACTGCTTTGACCCATTTTCGGCGCTTAGCCCAAGGAAGTTTTATGGGTAAAGCAGTCTCTTTGCTTGAATGTCGGCTAGAGACGGGGCGCACCCATCAAATACGGGTCCACTTAGAATCACTTGGCCTACCTTTATTGGGCGATCCGATTTATCGCAAACAAGTGCCCAGTGTAGCGAAAGAATTAGCCTTTCATCGGCAGGCCTTGCATGCCTACGCGCTTGGCTTGCAGCATCCACAAGTAGATCAGCCTTGCAATTGGTTTGCACCACCACCAAATGATTTCATCGAATTGTTATCGCTAGTGCAAATTGCTACGAACACCTTGCCACCTCATTTACCGCTAAGCCCTGATGGCGGGGCTCAATAGGGGCATCTTAAATGGCAAAACAACCCCTTCGACCCGAGACTTGCCCCGTAGAGTCCTTACCACTATTGCGGCCAAATTGGCCAGCGCCAGCTTCAGTTCATGCTTTAGTCACTTTGCGCAGCGGCGGCCTAAGTGAAGCGCCTTTTCACTCGTTAAATCTTGGCGACCATGTGGGCGATGATTTTGAAAAAGTACGTGCAAATCGCGCCCTGGTTCGCGAACTTTTACCCAATGAGCCAGTTTGGCTAAAGCAAGAGCACGGCACAAGAGTCTGGCAAACGGGTGATGCGTGCCTTGCTGATGCGGCAATCAGTGCGACAGTAAATCAAGTAATTACAGTGCTTACTGCTGATTGCATGCCCGTCTTTTTTTGTAATCGTGCTGGTAATTTGGTGGGGGTTGCACACGCAGGCTGGCGCGGTTTATGTGCTGGCGTACTAGAAAATACCATTGAAGCCCTTAAGCAAAAGTCTTTGGTACTTGGGCAGACATTAGAAATGCAAGATATCTTAGTTTGGCTCGGCCCAGCCATTGGCCCTAAAAGGTTTGAAGTGGGGAGCGAGGTACGGGAGCAATTTATTTATGCGGCTAAACTAAAGCAAGCAGCAGCCCCTTTAGAAGCTTTTCAAGCGATTGCTAGCAAGCCTGAAAAATACCTGACTAATTTATATCAGTTAGCTACCCTTCGGCTACAAAATTGTGGCATTGAGGCTATTTTCGGAGGTGAGTTTTGCACCTTTGAACAAAGTGAGCTCTTTTTCTCGCATCGGCGTGATGGGGTTTCGGGTCGGTTTGCGGCCCTAATTTGGCTTACCGAACCAGGAAAATAGTTAAGCTAGGGTTAGTGCCGATAACTATTCGTCTTAATTCGATCGAGAATAGGCATTAGCTTTAGAGGAAATTGGCTTAGGAATTCATTCAGGAAATCGATGTTAGCAACAGCTCATATGGGGAAATCCCCAACTTTGTCGCCGCAACATATGGCCCTCATTCCGCCTGAGCGCTTAAGCGATATTCAAAAAAACTATTTTGATGAAGTAGCTCAATTTACTGCTAACCCCATGGCGATGCCGATTAATGATCGACGCTTTAAAGGTAAGGCTTGGGAATCGGGCTGGAGCCGCACAATTGTTGGCATGTATTTGATTAATTCAAAGCATTTACTGGCTTTAGCCGATGCAGTTGAGAGCGATGCGAAAACCAAACAAAGAATTAATTTTGCAACCTTGCAATTAATCGATGCGCTATCGCCAGCTAATTTTGTGGCTACTAATCCTGAGGTATTAGAAAATATTATTAATACTCAAGGGCAATCGATTCAGAATGGAATTTTAAATTTACTCAGTGATTTAAAAAAAGGCAAAGTTACACAAACTGATGAAACTGCTTTTGAGGTTGGTAAAAATTTAGCCCAATCTGAGGGTGCGGTAGTGTTTCGTTGCGACTTATTTGAATTAATTCAATATAAGCCGTTAACTGAAACTGTCTTTGAGAGACCATTTTTATTGGTACCACCCTGTATTAATAAATATTATATTTTAGACTTGCAACCTGACAATTCAGTGGTGCGTTATTTAGTGAGCGAAGGGCATAGCGTCTTTTTGGTTTCTTGGAAAAATCCTGACGACGCAATGCGGCATACCACTTGGGATGACTATATAGGTAAAGGTGTTATTAAAGCCATTGAGGTAACTAGGGCAATTGGCGCAACTGAGCAAATTAATGTATTGGGATTTTGTGTGGGTGGTACTTTGGTCGGTAATGCTTTAGCAGTCTTGGCGGCGCGTAAAGAAAATTCCGTATCCAGTGTGACGCTATTGACTACCTTACTTGATTTTACGGATACTGGAATTCTCGATGTATTCATTGATGAGGGTATGGTGGAAATGCGTGAAAAATCAATGGGTGGCCCAGCAGGAGGGTTATTGTCAGGTCGAGATTTAGGTAATACCTTTTCATTTTTACGCCCCAACGATTTAGTTTGGAACTATGTCGTCGATAATTATTTAAAAGGGAATTCGCCACCACCCTTTGATTTGCTTTATTGGAATGGGGACGCCACAAATTTGCCTGGTCCTATGTATAGCTGGTACTTGCGTCATACCTATTTACAAAACGAGTTAGTGAAGCCCGGCAAACTAACCGTATGTGGCGCAAAAATTGATCTTGGCAAAATTACCTGCCCTGCCTATATTTTTGCCTCCCAAGAAGACCATATTGTGCCGTGGCAATCGGCCTATAGTTCAACGCAAATTCTTGGCGGTAAAAATCGTTTTGTGTTGGGCGCATCTGGGCATATTGCAGGGGTGATTAACCCCCCTGCAAAAAAGAAACGTTACCATTTTTTAAACAGTCAGTTACCTAAAAATGCTGAGGCGTGGCTAGCTGGGGCCAAAGAAGTGCCAGGCAGTTGGTGGCCCGATTTTTCAGCTTGGTTAGCCCAATTTGGTGGTCCACGTAAGCCGGCTAGCCGGCAATTTGGTAATGCCAAGTATAAAAAAATAAGTGCTGCTCCAGGGGACTATGTACGGGAAAAAGCCCAAGAAATTGACTAGTCATTTATTTAGACTATGCTAAAAAGAAATAGCTTAATTATATTTTTAGGATTTTTTTTAGAATTATTAACAAATGTTTTTAAGGAGATGTGATGTCGCAAAAGATAGCTTATGTAACAGGTGGTATGGGCGGCATTGGTACAGCTATTTGTCAGCGTTTAGCCAAAGATGGCTATAAGGTAATTGCTGGGTGCGGCCCAAACTCGCCGCGTAAAGATCGCTGGATTGGCGAACAAAAGGCCATTGGCTATGACTTTATTCCCTCTGAGGGCAATGTAGCCGATTGGGCTAGCACGGTGACGGCTTTTGAAAAGGTTAAGGCTGACGTAGGCCGGGTAGATATTTTGGTGAATAATGCCGGCATTACGCGTGATACGGTGTTTCGTAAAATGAGTCCTGATGATTGGAAGGCTGTAATTGATACCAATTTAAATTCTTTATTTAACGTAACCAAGCAAGTGATTGATGGCATGGTTGAGGCCAACTGGGGCCGGATTATTAATATTTCTTCGGTAAATGGGCAAAAAGGCCAGTTTGGTCAGACCAATTATTCCACTGCTAAGGCGGGTTTACATGGCTTTACTATGGCCTTATCGCAAGAGGTTGCCAACAAAGGAGTGACGGTCAATACCGTTTCGCCAGGCTATATTGCTACCGATATGGTTAAGGCGATTCGTGAGGATGTCTTAGAAAAAATTGTTTCTGCAATTCCTGTTAAGCGCCTAGGTTTGCCCAATGAAATTGCCTCGATTTGTGCTTGGATTGCATCAGATGATGCTGCCTTTGCAACGGGTGCCGACTTTTCTCTCAACGGCGGAATTCACACAGGCTAAGCATTGCGAGCTAAACTAAGCGATTGCCTGTGGTAACAATGCAAGGAAAATAGTATGGTTGCGCGTTTAAAACGAGCCAGTGATGAACGGCTGATTAAAAAATACCCTAATCGGCGTCTTTACGATACGCAGACCAGTGCGTATGTCACCTTAACAGATATTAAAGATTTGGTGATGGCCAATGAGGCCTTCAAAGTCGTTGACGCTAAAACTGATGACGACTTAACGCGTAATATTTTGATGCAAATTATTCTCGAGGAAGAGGCGCTTGGCGAACCAGTTTTCTCTAGCCAAATGCTGTCTCAAATCATTCGTTTTTATGGCCATTCGATGCAGGGTCTGATGGGGAGTTATTTAGAAAAAACCTTAGAATCATTTATGGATATTCATAACAAATTAAATGATCAATCGAAGGTAACCCCAGGGGTGGGCAGCGAAGCGTGGGCCCAAATGATGAATTTACAAAACCCCTTAATGCAGGGCTTAATGGGTAATTATCTTGATCAAAGTAAAGAACTGTTTATTAATATGCAAGAACAAATGAAAAGCTCGCAAAATTTATTTGGTGGCTTTCCATTTGCACCTAGCACCAAACCTACTGATAAAGAATAGAGTTGTGTCGAGTAAGGTAGGGTTTGTATCCTTGGGCTGCCCCAAGGCATTAGTCGATTCAGAAATCATTCTTACGCGTTTGCGTGCCGAGGGCTATGAAACTGCGCAAGATTATGCTGGCGCTGATTTGGTGGTGGTAAATACCTGTGGCTTTATCGATTCGGCAGTAGCAGAGAGCTTAAGTGCCATTGGCGAGGCCTTAGCTGAGAACGGTAAAGTGATTGTGACGGGTTGCTTAGGTGCTCGAAAAAATGCTGATGGCAGTGATTTGATCCAAAGCATTCATCCTAAGGTACTTGCGGTTACGGGACCTCATGCCACCGAAGAAGTCATGCAGGCGATTCATTTGCATTTACCCCAACCCCATGATCCCTTGACTGATTTAGTGCCCGAGATTGGCATCAAATTAACCCCAAAACATTACGCCTACTTAAAAATTGCTGAAGGCTGTAATCATCGCTGTACCTTTTGTATTATTCCCTCGATGCGCGGTGATTTGGTGTCGCGACCCATTGGTGATGTATTAAGTGAAGCCGAGCGCCTATTTAGCTCGGGTGTTAAAGAGTTATTAGTAGTCTCACAAGACACTAGTGCGTATGGGCTTGATATTCAATACCGCACTGGCTTTTGGGATGGCAAGCCGATCAAAACACGGCTCTTTGATTTGGTGTTGGCTTTAAATCAATTGGCCCGTAAGTACCAAGCCTGGGTGCGGCTACATTATGTTTATCCTTACCCACATGTCGATGCTATTTTGCCTTTAATGGCAGAGTTTGCTGAGCATGGCTATGGCGTGTTGCCTTATTTAGATATCCCTTTACAGCATTCTCATCCAGACGTTTTAAAGCGCATGAAACGTCCTGCAAGTGGCGAAAAAAATTTAGAACGAATTGAGGCTTGGCGAACGATTTGTCCAGATTTAATTATTCGCAGCACTTTTATTACTGGTTTTCCGGGTGAAACTCAAGCCGAGTTCGATCATTTGATGGATTTTATGGCGCAGGCCCAAATCGATCGAGCCGGCTGCTTTGCCTATTCGCCGGTGGCTGGAGCGCAGGCTAATGATTTACCAAATGCTGTGCCTGAGCAAGTGCGCGAAGAGCGGCGTAGCCAGTTTATGGCCCAAGCCGAAGCTATTTCGACTGCCAAGCTGCATCGGCTTGTAGGCAAGCGTATGCGAGTCTTGGTTGATCGGGTTGACGCTCAGGGCGGCCTTGGCAGAACCGCGGGCGATGCTCCCGAAATCGATGGTTTAGTCAAAATCTTACCTGTCAATAAAGCCTCAAAACGGTATCGAGCAGGTGAATTTGTGCGTGTGACGGTACTCGAGGCACAAGGCCATGACTTGCTGGTAGAAATATAAAAGCTTGGCAATTTATTTATAAGAGCGATAATAATGAGGATAAATAGGGAGAAATAAACATGAGTCGGGATGTCGTTGTTTTAAGCGCAGTGCGCTCTGCAATTGGTAGTTTTGGTGGGGGCTTAAGTAGCTTTGAACCCTCTGAATTAGGTGGCATCGTGATGAAAGAAGCAATTGCTCGTTCTGGTGTTGACCCTAAAGATATTAATTACGTTACTGTTGGCAATACGATTCCGACCGATAGTCGCTATGCATATGTGGCGCGCGTCGCGGCAATTCAGGCGGGATTACCGATGGAATCGGTAGCGATGGCCATAAATCGCTTATGTAGTTCTGGCTTGCAAGCCATTGTTACAACCGCGCAAGCAATCATGCTGAATGATTGTGATTATGGTATTGGCGGTGGTGTAGAAGTAATGTCACGCGGAATGTATGGCTCGCCAGCAATGCGCAGTGGGGCTCGTATGGGCGATAGCAAAATGCTTGACCTCATGGTGGCAGTATTAACTGATCCCTTTGGCGTAGGCCATATGGGCGTTACTGCTGAAAATTTAGTCGAAAAATGGCAATTAACTCGTGAAGAGCAAGATGCTCTCGCAGTTGAATCGCATCGCCGCGCTGGTATTGCAATTAAAGAGGGGCGATTTAAATCACAAATCGTGCCGATTACCATCAAGACCCGCAAAGGCGACGTAGTATTTGATACCGATGAGCATTGCAAGCCCGAAACTACCATGGAAACATTGGCCAAAATGAAAGCTGTCTTTAAAAAAGAGGGTGGCTCAGTTACCGCAGGTAATGCCTCGGGCATTAATGATGGTGCAGCCTTTTTTGTTTTAGCTGCAGCCGAAGCTGCTGCTAAGGCTGGTCATCAACCGCTGGCACGTTTAGTCTCTTACGCTATTGCTGGCGTACCTAATCAGATTATGGGAGAAGGACCAATTCCTGCAACCAAAATTGCTTTACAGCGTGCCGGCTTGAAGTTAGACCAAATAGATGTGATTGAATCAAACGAGGCTTTTGCCGCGCAGGCTTTAGCTGTTACCAAGGGCTTGGGTTTAGATCCAGCAAAAACCAATGTTAATGGTGGCGCAATTGCTTTAGGACACCCAATTGGTTGCTCGGGCGCAGCTATTGCTACTAAAGCACTTTATGAATTACAACGAGTAAATGGTAAATATGCTTTGGTGACCATGTGTATTGGCGGTGGTCAAGGTATTGCTACTATTTTTGAGCGCAGTTAATTTAACGCATTAAAGCTAAGGTTGCATCTAAGCCGACTTGGTCAAAAGCCACGTCGGCTTTTTCTTTGACTAGTGGCTTAGCACGGTAAGCAATGCTAAGACCAGCCCCAGCCATCATGAGTAAGTCGTTGGCACCATCACCAATTGCTATTGCCTGAGTTTTATTGCATCCCAAGTTTAGACAAGTTTCATCGAGATAGCGCGCCTTACCAGCTGCATCAATAATTTCACCTAACACTTTGCCAGTTAGAACCCCATCTTGAATTTCTAAGGTATTAGCCTGCGTTTGGTCAAAGCCTAAGGTCTTTTGTAGTTGTTTGGTAAAGAAAGTAAAGCCACCTGAGACAAGTAGGGTATGCAAGCCTAATTGGCGAGCTTGAGAGATTAAATCGGCAGCGCCAGGATTGGGCTGAAGTCGTTCGCGGTAAACCGCCTCTAAGACGCTGGCTGAAACCCCAGCTAATAAAGCAACGCGTTGTTGCAGGCTATCGCTAAAGTTTTTAATTTCACCACGCATCGTCGCTGCAGTTATGTGTGCAACCTCAGCTTTTTTGCCAGCAAAGTCGGCTATTTCATCAATGCATTCAATATTGATCAGGGTAGAGTCCATATCAATTGCTAAAACCCGCATTTGACTTGGTTCAAAATGAGCAGGTAAAAAAGCCGCGTCTGTTTGATATTGGCTAAGGAGCTCGCGCAGAATATGTCGTTGTGCTTTGTCTAAATTTTGGTCTAGCTGCCATTGTCTGAGATGCAAACCCGGTGTATCGGTTTGCTGAAAAGAATTTAAGCTAATACCCCACTGCTGGACGCATTCGGTAACTGCTTGATTAAATGCAGGCTGTACCGCGAAGGGTGAAAGCGTAACTAGGCGAAGATGTAGAGGCATCAAACAGTACTTAAGGCAGATTGATTGAGACGTTTAAGCACTTGACGAATTTGTTCTAGGCGCTGCTCTAATTGATCAAAATCGCGGGCTTTGGGCGGTGTTATTTTTAAACGATCTTGGCCGTTCAGTTGAATATGGGCTTGGGTTTGAATCAGCTGAATAATACGCAATGGATCAATAGGTGGGTTAGGCATAAAATGCATCTGGATCGCTAGTGGACTAGCATCAATTTTTTTAATGCCGTAGTCAGCCATTTCTAAACGTAAGCGATGGGTTTCATAAAACGATTTAGCAGGATCGGGTAAGCTACCAAAACGATCGATTAATTCTTCGCGTAAATCAACTAACTCTGAAAAATCATGAGTCGCTGCAAAGCGTTTATACAGCGAAAGACGCTCATGCACATCGGGGCAATATTCTTCAGGTAGCAGGGCCGGTACACCTAAATTGACATCGGTCGTAACTTGTAAAGGGGCTAAGAGGTCTGGTTCTTTACCACTTTTTAAGGATTTGACGGCACGATTAAGCATTTCGGTATAGAGTTGGTAGCCAATTTCATGAATTTCACCCGATTGCTTATCGCCTAAGACTTCGCCAGCACCACGGATCTCTAGGTCATGCATCGCTAAATAAAAACCTGAACCTAATTCCTCCATTGCTTGAATTGCATCAAGTCGTAATTGGGCTTGTTTGCTTAAGGCATCGGGGTCAGGCACCATTAGATAGGCATAGGCCTGATGGTGTGAGCGACCTACTCGGCCGCGTAACTGATGCAATTGCGCCAAACCAAATTTATCGGCCCGATGCATAATGATTGTATTTGCAGTAGGTACGTCGATACCAGTTTCTATAATAGTTGTGCATAATAAAATATTGCTACGTTGCGTAACAAATTCGCGCATTACTGTTTCGAGTTGGCGTTCATGCATTTGGCCATGGGCTACACTAATTCGCGCTTCGGGTAATAGCGTTTGTAATGCATGCCGGCGGTTTTCAATAGTCTCAACTTCATTGTGTAAAAAATAAACTTGGCCGCCACGTTTAATTTCACGTAATACAGCCTCGCGAATGACAGCATCACCTTCACGGCGCACAAAAGTTTTAATAGCCAAACGTTTTTGTGGTGCAGTAGCAATAATCGAGAGCTCGCGCAAACCCTCCATTGCCATCCCTAAAGTTCGGGGAATTGGAGTGGCGGTGAGGGTCAATATATCAACTTCAGCACGTAATGCTTTAAGCACCTCTTTTTGTCGAACCCCAAAGCGATGCTCTTCATCGACGATGACTAAACCCAAGCGATTAAAATGGGTTTCTTTGGATAATAATTTATGAGTACCAATCACGATATCGGCCTCGCCCGCAGCAATTGCTGCTAATGCGGCAGTTATTTCTTTAGTAGTTTTAAAGCGTGATAACTCAACTATCTTTACTGGCCAGTCTGCAAAGCGATCTTTCCAGGTGGCAGCATGTTGCTCAGCTAGTAAGGTAGTGGGCGCTAAAATAGCAACTTGTTTGCCGCCCATTACCGCAATAAAGCTGGCTCTTAAGGCGACTTCGGTTTTGCCAAAACCAACATCACCGCAGACCAATCGATCCATCGATTTACCGTTTGTCATATCGCTGATAACGGCAGCAATAGCAGTCGTTTGATCGGCAGTCTCTTCAAAACCAAAGGCTTCAGCAAAGGCGGCATAATCGTGAGCAGAATATTCAAAGGCATGTCCTTTGCGCAACGCTCGGGCAGCATAGAGATTAAGTAACTCAGCAGCGGTGTCACGAATTTGTTGGGCTGCTTTGCGTTTTGCTTTTTCCCACTGGCCAGAGCCCAGTTGATGCAAGGGTGCCGATTCGGGGTCGGCACCAGCGTAACGGGTAACCAATTGCAATTGATGCACTGGTACATAGAGCGTAGCTTGATTGGCATAAACCAAATGTAAAAATTCTTCAAAAATTGGCGCTGCTTTTGGGGGCGCCAAATTAAGCAATACTAGTCCTTGATAGCGCCCAATACCATGTTCTGCATGCACTACTGGATCACCAATTTTGAGCTCGGCTAAATCCTTAAACAACATATCAGGATCACTGGCTTGAGGGGCAGAGCCTTTACGGCGTTGGCGGGCGGTAGCTGTAAATAACTCTGCTTCAGTGATCACAATTAATTTGGCACTTGGCCAACTAAAGCCATTAAATAAAGGCGCAACTACCAAACCAAAGGGGGCAGTACCTTTAATAAAGTCGGCTAAGCTTTCGCTAATTTCTGGTTTTAATGCAAAAGGTTGACTATTTTTTGTTTCAACAACAAAGTTACTTTCTTCAAGTAGTTGCCGAATTGATTCGCGACGTCCCGCGGTATCTGCGCATAGCGCTATTCGATATTGATTTTGCGCAACGAGATGGCGTAAGTGCGCTAGAGGATCGGCATCTCGGCGCTGAACCGACACTTCAGGCACAGGTAAAAAGGTGGGGCTAGTAGTATTTTCTGGTGCATTTGAGAAGTTGGTATCAAGCGTGAGTCGCGCATAAGCTTTAGAGCAGGTAAAAAATGCATCAACATCTAAAAAGAGGGCTGCAGGATTTAGGATGGGTCGCTCTAGATCGTGCTTTAAAAAGTTGTAACGAGTTTGGGTTTCCTTCCAAAAACTACGAATGCTTCCTTCTATATCGCCAACCGAGGCAATCCAAACACCTTCTTTGGCATGCGGCAAGTAATCGAATAGGGTTGCTGGTTCAGCAAAAAATAACGGCAAATAAGATTCAATACCAGCACTAGCAATACCAAGGTTGGCATCTTTATACATTGCGCAACGACTTGGATCTCCTTCAAATATTTCGCGCCACCGCCCACGAAAGGCAAGGCGTGCTGCATCATCAAAGGGAAACTCATGGCCTGGCAATAGACGTATTTCCTTCACTGGATACATGCTGCGTTGGGTGTCGGGATCAAACGCACGAATTTGCTCAATTTCATTGCCAAATAAATCGAGTCGAAAGGGAAGCGCCGAACCCATTGGGAATAAATCGATTAAGCCGCCGCGAATACTGTATTCACCTGGCCGCATAACTGCACTCACCGGGTCGTAACCCGCTTGCTGTAATTGCAAACGCAGGGCGTTTTCGTTTAATTGATCACCTTGTTTAAAGAAAAAAGTGTGTCCAGAAAGAAACTGGGGCGGCCCAAGGCGTTGAAGTGCAGTAGTTACAGGAACCAAGACAATGTCGCAGTTACCATTAAGCATTGCATGAAAAGTTGCTAAACGTTCAGAGACTAAATCTTGATGTGGCGAAAATTGATCGTAGGGCAGAATTTCCCAGTCGGGTAGTAGGCGAGTTTTGAGACGCGGTGCAAAGGCAGGAATTTCTTCAAAGAGTCTTTGAGCATCTTGTGCTTGTGCACAAAAAACTACCAAGATTGAAAATTGAGCGCGGTAACGTAAGGCCGACTCGGCCAGCAAAGCGGCATCGGCTGAGCCAACCAGGCCTGAAAAGGTAAAGCGCTGCCCAGCCCTTGGCGCAGGGACGGGGGGTGTTAGCTTGATTCCATCAGACATCTGCTGCCATTATAGAATCAGGTATGCGTACTTTGAATTTGAATCGAGCCTGCCACCTTGTTTTGCCAGCAGCGGGTACTGGCTCCCGCTTAGGCGGTAATTTGCCAAAGCAATTTCGTTTGCTTGGGGCAAAGCCAATGGTGGCGTATGCCCTAGAGGCGATCTTAAATACCCCAGAAATTAGCTCAATTTGGGTGGGCTTAAGCCCACAATTTGATGAGCCTGAGTCAATTCGGTACTTGGAAGAAATGGTTGAACGCTCTCAAGGGCGCCTGCACCTCTTGCCAACGGGTGGGGCAAGCCGCCATGAAACGGTACTCAATACCTTAAGTGCATTACTCAACGTGCATATTCCTGCTGATGATTGGGTCTTAGTGCATGATGCTGCTCGCCCAGGTATAACGGCAGGCTTAATTCAGCAATTAATAACGGCGGTTAATGCGGGCGCGCAAAATCAGTCTAACTTGTGGGGCGGCTTACTAGCGATGCCGCTAGCAGATACCTTAAAACGGGCAGAGCTCAGCCCTCAAGGAAGCTTGGCGCAGGCTACCCTTGCGCGGCAACACCTTTGGCAAGCCCAAACGCCACAAATGTTTCAATTGGGCCTGCTACACAGTGCCCTTACCCAGGCGCTTGAAGTGGGGGCTGAAATTACCGATGAGGCTAGTGCGATGGAGCTACTGGGCGCTAAGCCATTGCTAGTTGAGGGAGCTACACGCAACTTTAAAGTAACGCATCCTGCCGACTGGGATTTGATGCACACTGTCTTACTTCACCTCCCTTAATTTCACTGCCGAGCAGACCATGAATTCAACCGATAAATTATCAGCTACGCCCCATGGTGCCCCACCATTTCGCATTGGTCAGGGCTACGACATTCATGCCCTAGTGTTTGATCGAAAATTAATTTTAGGCGGGGTGCTGATTCCCTATGAGAAAGGTTTACTGGGGCACTCTGATGCAGATGCGTTATTGCATGCGGTAACCGATGCACTATTAGGGGCTGCAGGATTAAACGACATAGGCCAGCTTTTTCCTGATACCGAGGCACAATTTAAAGACATTGATAGTCGAATTTTGTTACGCGCTGCCTTACAAAAGGTACAGGCGGCTGGTTATCACGTTGGCAATGTCGATGCTACGATTATTTGCCAAAAACCCAAGTTAGCGGAATACTTACCAGCCATGGTACGCAATATGGCTGCAGATTTAGCAGTTACCCCTAGCCATATCAATATTAAAGCCAAGACTAATGAATCACTGGGCCACTTGGGTCGGGGCGAGGGCCTTGCGGTGCATGCGGTTGCCTTGCTCTATAGAGCTTAAGCCCAGCCATTGTAGAATTCACCCTTTGGCATAAAGTTTAAGCTGGCGGCGTTAAAAGCGCGAGGATGGCGAAATTGGTAGACGCACCAGGTTTAGGTCCTGACGCCAGAAATGGTGTGGGGGTTCGAGTCCCCCTCCTCGCACCAATAGGCAGCTGGCTACTGGCTTAAACTTTAGTCCATTTAATCGGCGGTATTTAATTGATGGGGCATGGCTGTGCAGATAGAAAATTTGGGTGCATTAGATCGTAAGGTAACTTTAGAGTTCCCCCGTGCTGACTTAGCAAAAATACGCGATGCGCGTTTGCTAAAGGCTGGAAAAAATCTCAAGATGGCCGGTTTTCGGCCCGGTAAAGTGCCCAAGAAAATGATTGAACAGCAATATGGCATGCAAATTGATTTTGAAGTGCAGTTTGATAAAGCTGCTGAATTATTTTTTGAGCTGAGTAAAAATGCCGGCATTGCTTTAGCAGGGCAACCTCGACTTGAGCCCAAAAGCGAAATTGGTGCCGACAAAATTGTCTTCGATGCATTTTTTGAAGTACTGCCTGAAATTAAGCTTGGTGATTTAAGTCAAGCAACGATGACCCGCTATATCACCTCGGTAACCGATGCCGAAATGGATCGCGCTATTGATGTGCTTCGTAAACAGCAAGTGCATTACCATCCCCGTGGACAAGCAGGCGAACATGGCGATGGTGGTGCCAACACTGCAGCACAAACTGGAGATCAAGTATTAATCGATTTTGTCGGCAAAATTGATGGCTTAGAGTTCACTGGCGGTAAAGCAGAAAACTTTGAGTTTGTGTTAGGTGAAGGGCGTATGCTGCCAGAATTTGAAGCCGCGGCTCTCGGCATGAAGGCTGGCGAGAGTAAAACGTTTGCTTTGCCTTTTCCTGCCGATTACCATGGCAAAGAAGTGGCGGGGAAAACAGCCGACTTTACGCTTACCGTGAAAGAGGTTCGTTGGGCGCATTTGCCAGAGGTCAATGAGGCCTTCGCCATGTCTTTAGGGGTTACAGAGGGCGGCATCGAAAAAATGCGTAATGAAGTACGTGAAAATTTAGAGCGCGAAGTTAAGCGTCGTACTCAGTTGTTGATGAAAAATGAAGTCATGGGGCAATTAGAAAAGTTATGTGAATTAGACGTTCCTAAGGCTTTAGTTGCCAATGAACAAGAGCGTTTAGTAAATATGGCACGGCAAGACTTAATACAACGCGGTATTCCCAATGCAAAAGATGCTCCGATTCCGGTTGAGATGTTTGCTGAACAGGCACAAAAACGCGTGCGCTTAGGGCTTATTTTGAGCGAGTTAGTGAAGCAGAAAAATTTAGTGGTAACTCCCGAACAAATTAAAACTGAAATCGAAGATCAAGCCGCCACCTATGAAGATCCCAAAGAAGTGGTCAGGTGGTTTTATAGTGATCCTAGTCGGCTTAAAGATATCGAGTCGGCAGTCTTAGAGGCAAATGTAATGAAATATGTGAGCGAACTTGGCACAGTTACCGACCAGCAAGTAACATTTGAGGAACTGAGTAAACTAGGACAATGAGGCAAATTATGAGCACAATTCAAGGCGACACCCATTACCAGTCTCAGCGAGATATTTTAGATGCGAGCATGGCCCCACAAGGTTTAGGTTTGGTGCCGATGGTAATTGAAACTTCGGGACGTGGCGAACGGGCCTACGATATTTATTCACGCCTATTGCGCGAGCGAGTGGTTTTTTTAGTTGGTGAAGTAAATGATCAAACCGCCAATTTAGTTATTGCCCAGTTACTATTTTTAGAAAGCGAAAATCCTGATAAAGAAATTTCGCTCTACATTAATTCGCCTGGGGGTTCGGTATCGGCTGGCTTAGCGATTTATGACACTATGCAATTTATTAAGCCCCATGTCAGCACATTGTGCATGGGAATGGCTGCAAGTATGGGTGCATTTTTACTCTGCGCAGGCGAAAAAGAGAAGCGTTATGCCTTGCCTAATTCACGCGTCATGATTCATCAGCCTTTAGGTGGTGCGCGTGGCCAGGCTTCAGATATTGAAATTCAAGCTAGAGAAATCTTATATTTGCGCGAACGCTTAAATCAAATTTTGGCCGATCGCACTGGGCAATCGATCGAAACGATTGCAAAGGATACCGATCGTGATAACTTTATGTCGGCCGAGCAAGCCCGTGATTATGGTTTGATTGATAAAGTGATTGATAAGCGTCCCTAGGGTAGCAGTAATTTACCCTTTTTACCGGCACATTACCTTTTGACTATTTTATTAATCTTGACTAACTACACTGAGTAAATACCTTGAGCGATACTACTTCTTCCGATAAGTTATTGTATTGCTCATTTTGCGGCAAGAGTCAGCATGAAGTTAAAAAGCTCATTGCTGGCCCTTCTGTTTTTATTTGTGATGAGTGCATTGATTTATGTACCGATATTATTCAAGAAGAAATTGCTAAGCTTCCTGTAAGCGAAGGTAGTGAGGCGATTCCAACTCCCCATGAAATTCGCGCAAATTTAGATCAATACGTGATTGGGCAAGATTTAGCAAAAAAGACTTTGGCGGTAGCAGTCTACAATCATTACAAGCGGCTCATGCATTTGCCTCCAGCATCTAAAGAAAAAGCTGAGAAAGTTGCTGACGTTGACGATCTGCCGAGTAATAAAAAGGGGCATAGTGGCGGCAAGGAAAAGGGTCAGGAAAAAACGGCGAGTGCTAAAAAAAGCACTAAGTCTCCTGCCAAAGCAATAGTCGATGGCGTTGAATTGGCTAAAAGCAATATTTTGTTAATCGGGCCAACTGGCTCGGGCAAGACTTTATTGGCGCAAACATTAGCGCGGATGCTTAACGTACCCTTTGTGATGGCAGATGCTACCACCTTAACCGAAGCTGGCTACGTAGGTGAAGATGTTGAAAATATTATTCAGAAACTTCTGCAAAGCTGTGACTACAATATTGATAAAGCCCAAAAGGGTATCGTCTATATCGATGAAATTGACAAGATTTCTCGTAAGTCGGATAACCCCTCAATTACACGAGATGTTTCAGGTGAGGGCGTACAGCAAGCTTTGCTTAAGTTAATTGAAGGTACGATGGCTTCGATTCCGCCGCAGGGTGGCAGAAAACATCCAAATCAAGATTTTCTACAGGTTGACACCACCAATATTTTGTTTATCTGTGGCGGCGCATTTGATGGTCTTGAAAAAGTCATTCAGCAGCGCACAGCTAAGTCGGGTATTGGTTTTAGTGCCGATGTAGCTGGTAAAGATGACCGCGCAATTGGTGATTTATTAAAAGAAGTTGAGCCCGAAGATTTGATTAAGTTTGGTTTAATTCCCGAACTCATTGGTCGTTTGCCCGTATTAGCCACCTTGACTCAGTTAGATGAAGCTGCTTTAGTGCAAATTTTGACTGAACCAAAAAATGCTTTAGTGAAGCAATACCAAGCCTTACTCAGCATGGAAGGCTCTGAGCTTGAAGTGCGGCCAGCAGCGCTTGCGGCAATTGCTAAAAAAGCCATTGCTCGGAAGACTGGCGCACGGGGTTTGCGTTCTATCTTAGAGGGTTCGTTGATGGACGTCATGTATGACTTGCCATCTCTGCAAAATGTACAGAAAGTGGTTATTGATGAAAGCACTATTGCGATTGATGGCAAACCCCTTTTAGTCTATAAACAGGCTGAAATGGGCACTGCTGAAGCTGAAAATCAGGCTAAAAAGGCCTAACTAGGCGCTTTAACCCTTTGCAAACTGGCATTTTTCGCATTTGTCCCCTTGCATTTTTTTGGGGTGCACCCATATAGGTAGTATCCTAGTCGTTAAGAAAGCCGCCTGATAGTATTTTTTACAACTTTTGGTACTTTTTAGCGCATTACTTATTTGGAGGATTTCCGTATGCCAAGCCCATTATTACTTCCTTCTGAGCCCATTCAGCTACCTTTGCTACCTTTGCGCGACGTGGTGGTGTTTCCCCATATGGTTATTCCCCTATTTGTGGGTCGCCCCAAATCAATTAAGGCCTTAGAGGCAGCGATGGAGACCGGCAAAAGCGTGCTTTTAGTCGCTCAAAAGGCGGCGGCAAAAGATGAGCCTTCGGTTGACGATTTATACCAAGTGGGCTGTATCGCTAGCATTCTCCAAATGCTAAAACTACCTGATGGCACCGTCAAAGTTTTGGTTGAGGGATCCCAGCGGGCCGATGTCAGTCAAATTGAAGATAGCATGGGCTATTTTAGTTGTGAGGCTAGCCCACAGCCCATAGCTGTAATTGATATGCATGAAACCGAGGCCTTGCGCCGCGCGATCATGGCCCAGTTTGATCAGTACGTCAAATTGAATAAAAAAATTCCCCAAGAAATCTTATCTTCTTTAGGTGGCATTGATGATGCCAGCCGTTTAGCCGATACTATTTGCGCGCACTTGCCAGTAAAACTCGAACAAAAACAACGCTTACTCGAGATGAGCGACGTGGTGCAGCGCTTAGAGAGTCTCTTGGCTGATTTAGAAAGCGAAATCGATATTTTGCAAGTTGAAAAACGTATTCGTGGTCGTGTCAAACGGCAGATGGAAAAAAGCCAACGCGAGTATTACTTAAATGAGCAAGTAAAAGCGATTCAAAAAGAATTGGGTGAAGGTGAAGAGGGTGCCGATTTAGACGAACTAGAAAAACGGATTAAAGCCGCACATATGCCCAAAGAGGCTTTAAAGAAGGCCGAGTCGGAACTGAAAAAGTTAAAGTTAATGTCGCCCATGTCGGCTGAAGCAACGGTGATTCGTAATTATATCGATACCTTGGTAAATTTGCCCTGGAAAAAGAAAAGTAAAATTAATAACGATTTAACCAATGCCGAAAAAGTATTAGATGAAGATCATTATGGGCTCGATAAAGTTAAAGAACGCATTCTTGAATATCTTGCCGTGCAACAGCGAGTAGATCGAGTAAAAGCTCCTATTTTATGTTTGGTTGGCCCCCCTGGAGTTGGCAAAACTTCTCTGGGACAATCGATTGCGCGGGCCACTAATCGTAAATTTGTGCGCATGGCTTTAGGCGGGGTCCGCGATGAATCAGAAATTCGTGGTCACCGTAGAACCTATATTGGCTCTATGCCTGGTAAAATTTTATCCAGCCTAACTAAAGTAGCTGTGCGCAACCCCTTATTTTTATTAGATGAAGTTGACAAGATGGGCATGGACTTTCGGGGTGATCCAGCTAGCGCTTTGCTAGAGGTTTTAGATCCTGAGCAAAATCATACTTTTCAAGACCATTATGTCGAAGTCGATTTTGATTTGTCTGATGTGATGTTTGTGGCTACCGCAAATTCACTAAATATTCCTGGTCCGTTGCTTGATCGTTTAGAAATTATTCGTTTAGCGGGCTATACCGAAGACGAAAAAACCAATATTGCGATGAATTATTTAATTCCAAAGCAAATTAAAAATAATGGTCTAAAAAAAGACGAGCTCAAAATTGAAGAAAGTGCAGTGCGCAGCATTATTCGTTACTACACTCGCGAAGCTGGAGTGCGTTCTTTAGAGCGTGAACTAAGCAAAATTTGCCGCAAGGTAGTGAAGTTGCTCTTACTAAAAAAAGAGGCTGCACCCATTGTGGTTAGTGCTGATAATTTAGAGAAGTTTTTATCGGTACGGATGTACGACTTTGGTTTAGCGGCTAAAGACAATCAAATTGGGCAGGTTACAGGCTTAGCTTGGACAGAGGTTGGTGGTGATTTATTAACGATTGAAGCTGCAGTGATGTCGGGTAAAGGCGTGATAACCCGCACAGGTTCAATTGGTGATGTGATGAAAGAATCGGTAGAGGCCGCGCGTACAGTGGTGCGCTCGCGCGCAAGACGCTTAGGCATCAGCGATGAAGTATTTGAAAAGAAGGACATTCACATCCATTTTCCAGAAGGCGCTACGCCAAAAGATGGCCCATCGGCTGGCATTGCCATTACCACTGCTTTAGTTTCAGTCTTTACAGGTATTCCTGTGCGTGCTGATATTGCCATGACGGGTGAAATTACTTTACGAGGCGAGGTTTTACCAATTGGTGGTTTGAAGGAAAAATTGTTGGCGGCGCATCGGGGTGGAATAAAGTTGGTATTAATTCCCGAAGAAAATGTGAAGGATTTAATTGAAATTCCTGATAACGTAAAAAATGCCATTGAAATAGTGCCTGTGCGCTGGATTGATAAAGTCTTGGAATTAGCGTTGGAACGAGCCCCTGAGGCTTTACCAGAATTGAGTGCTGCTGAGTTAGCTAAAGCAGCAGAGGCTAAGCCCACTGCTGCAGGCGCTGGCACTGGTGATGTAATTAAACACTGAAAAAGGTTACAATCACGTTCTGAAACATTTGGGGCGCTTAGCTCAGTTGGTAGAGCGTCTGCCTTACACGCAGAATGTCGGCGGTTCGAGCCCGTCAGCGCCCACCACCCCAATCATTTCATTACTGGCTATTCGACCTCTTTATGTTTGATCTTGTTCGCACCCATCAACGACTTTTACAGTTCATCTTATTGCTATTGATTGTGCCGTCCTTTGCCTTGTGGGGAATTTCTGGTTACACCGGCTTTATGGATAAAGCAACCGATGTGATGAAGGTAGATGGCATTCCTATTACCCTGCAAGAGATTGATGCGGCCGCTAAACGCCAAGCCGACCGCATTGGTGTGCAGGGCCAAATAGCCCAAAGTTTGGGCTTTAAACAGGCGGTCTTAGATGAGCTCTTGCAGCAGCGTCTGATGGGCTTTGCTGTAAAGCAATTAAATTTACGCGTGAGTAATGAAGCGTTGGCGCAAAATTTAAAACGCATTCCTGAAATTCGTACTTTGTATGATGCTAATGGTAATTTTGATGCCGCTAAATATCGCCAACTATTAGCCAGTAACGGCATGAGCGTAGAGCAGTTCGAAGGTTCGCAACGATTTGACTTAATGGCGCAGCAATTAGTAAGTTCAGTGGCGCGCACCGAATTACCTACTCCAAAATTGGCTAAGCAAATTACTACTTTATATGGTGCCGAACGACAAATTCAAACCTTGCAATTTAATGCTAGCGATTATGTGAATAAAGTAAATGCTAGCGAAGCTGAAATTCAGGCTTTTTATCAAGCGAATGCTAAATTATTTGCCACCCCTGAAGTAATCGATGTGCAATTTTTAGTCTTGCAAGCCGACCCCAAGGAAGAGGCTAAAGTTTTTGGCGATAAAGCCGATTTGTTTGCTAATTTAACCTATGAACAAGCTGATAGTTTGAAGCCTGCAGCAGATAAATTAAAACTCACAATACAGAGTCAAAAAGGTTTATCGCGCACTGGCGCTAGCAATTTACCTAAGGGTAGCCCACTTGGCAATACCAAAGTTTTACAGGCCTTATTTCGTGATGATGCGATTAAAAATAAACGCAATATTGAGGCAGTACAAATTAGCCCAGGGGTTTTTGTATCAGCTCGGGTAACAGAGCTTTATCCTGCAAGTACTTTGCCTTTGAAAGACGTGGTTGCTGAAGTAAAGCGACAGGTGAGCCTGCAATTGGCTGAAAAGTTAGCTACGGCAGCAGCAGCTGAGCGCTTAGTACTATTGCAAAAAGATCTGAAAATTACAGCTGGTTTTACAGCTGCCGCATGGATCTCGCGTAATAAACCGGCTAATTTAACTGCCGAGGCATTAGAAGCGGTGATGTCGGCCAATGTAGCTAAATTACCCATTGCTTTATCGATGGCAAATACCGGTATCGGAACTACGCTTTATGTAGTGACAGAAGTGCGAGCAGCATCTGCGCTTGATCCAAAGGTACAACAGGCGCAGGCGCAACAAATTGTGCAACTGGCGGCGCAAGCAGATTTTGCTAGCTTTATGATGCATTGGCGTGACAGTGCAGATGTAAAAATAATTAATCCACTAAAGCAGGCTAGCACTAATTCAGCTGCTGGCAGTTAAAGCATGGGCGTTAACTTGCCCAATACATTTTGCAATAAAATGCTTTGCGCTTCTGCTCTTGGGTGTAAGCGATCGGCTTGAAATAACTCTGGTTTTTCTGCCACACCCTTGAGAAAAAATGGGACAACACTAACGCGCTCTGCTGAGGCAATAGCAGGGTACATAGCTGCAAATTGCTTGCTATAGGTAGCCCCATAATTTACTGGAATGCGCATTCCTAGTAATAGAACTTTAGCTTTTGCTTTACGACTTAGCTGCACCATAGTACGTAGATTCTTCTCTGTGCTACTTAATGCTAGGCCCCTTAAAGCATCATTTGCCCCTAACTCAATAATGACCAATTGGGGTTTTTGTTGCAGCAGTAGATCGGGTAAACGGCTTAAGCCCCCCGCGGTAGTTTCACCGCTAATGCTAGCATTAAAGACTTGCCAAGTGGGCGCTTTGTCATTGAGTTGGCGCTCAAGCAAACTAACCCATCCTTCGCCTCGACTAATACCATACTCAGCTGAAAGGCTATCGCCAAGCACTAGCATAACCGGTAGGTTAGTCTGGCTAGCCTGTTTGCTTGGATTTGCTTGACTGGGTCTTGCGTGCGTGGACACGAAAAACCCGAGCACGAGTAAGATAAGCACTATTAGTAATTTGTTGCGATACAAATTGCCCCCATTAAAAAGAACCACCAAAGAATCTTGTCCCTATTTTATGCTTCAGTCCGTTGATTTACCTGTACAAGAACACACCAAGCTCGCTTTAAGGGTTCAGCAAATTGGTAAGGTGGTCGATACGAGTGATGGCCCATTAACAATTTTAGAAGATATTAACTTTACTGTTTTAGCAGGCGAGAGTGTCTCTATTGTGGGCGCTTCTGGCTCGGGAAAAAGTACTTTACTCAGTTTACTAGCGGGTCTTGATACACCAAGTATGGGTTCGATCGAATTGATGGGCTCACCCTATAGCCAATTAGACGAAGATCAACGAGCCCGAATTCGCGGTAAGACTGTCGGTTTTGTATTTCAGTCATTTCAATTAATTCCGCACTTAACTGCCCTCGAAAATGTGATGTTACCCCTAGAGTTACGTGGCATTGAGCTTGCAACGGCTAGAGCACAGGCTATGATCTGGCTTGGTAAGGTTGGCTTAGAAGAGCGTTTAGAACATTTTCCTAAAACTTTATCGGGCGGTGAGCAGCAACGGGTAGCCTTGGCGCGAGCCTTTATTGGCAAACCTGCCATGTTGTTTGCCGATGAGCCTACGGGCAGTCTTGATGAGCACAGTGGTGCAAAAATAATTGAGCTTTTATTTTCTTTAAATCACGATAACCGTTCAACCTTAATTTTGGTTACCCACGATACGGCTCTAGCAAAGCGTTGCGGTCGACAACTGCACTTGCAGGGCGGCAGACTACTACCTGAATGAAGACAACTCTTATAATCTAAGGATGCCTTTTTTCTGCTGTATGCCTGGGGCCAATGCCCTCTCATCCTTTCGCCAGCAACGGCTTTTAGCTGATCTTGCTAAGCAAGGAATAGTACTTGATTGGATTTCAGGGCAATATCTGCACTTTGTTTGGGCAAAGAATGCTTTAGATGCTAAGCAAATTCAGGTTTTAGAGGCCTTATTAAGCTATGGTGAGCCGTTTAAGGCTTTTGCACAGGCATCTGCTGCACCCACCAAGCTAAATCATCAAGCCATCACCATTCCTCGTTTTGGTACCGTTTCGCCTTGGGCAAGCAAAGCCACCGAAATTGCTCGGCAATGTGGCCTTGATATATTGCGCATTGAACGTGGCATTCAATTTACCTGGGGTTGTGCTAAATCATTAACTGCGCTTGAGCAACAATTTATCTTTAGTGCAATTCATGATCGTATGACTGAAGAGGTGGTTGTCGAGCCAGCCCAAGTAGAGGGCCTGTATCAATCTTTAGCTGATACTCCTTTAAAGCGAATTGCAGTCTTAGCTGAGGGCGAAGAGGCCTTAAATCAAGCCAATATAGCCTTAGGATTAGCTTTATCTACTGATGAAATTAGTTATTTAGCTGAAAGTTTTCAGCGTCTGCAGCGCGATCCAAGCGATGTGGAATTAATTATGTTTGCCCAAGCTAATAGTGAGCATTGCCGGCATAAAATTTTTAACGCCACTTGGACTATTGATGGGGCTGACCAAGATCAGTCGCTTTTTGCAATGATTCGCAATACCCATCGCTTGCAACCACAGGGCACCATCGTAGCCTACGCGGATAACTCTGCTGTGATGGCGGGGTGTGATGTAGAAACATGGGCTCCACAAGGTAAAGCGCATCAATATCAAAAAGAGATGCGCTTAATGCATACCCTAATGAAAGTGGAAACGCATAATCACCCTACTGGCATTGCACCTTTCCCTGGGGCTTCTACTGGCGCTGGCGGAGAGATCCGTGATGAGGGTGCTACTGGTATTGGTGGCCGCCCTAAAGCAGGTTTAACCGGTTTTTCAGTATCCAATTTACATCTACCAGGCACTCAATTACCCTGGGAAAGTGCCCCATACGGTAAGCCAGAGCGGATTGCCTCACCGTTACAAATTATGATCGATGGCCCACTGGGGGGCGCAGCTTTTAATAACGAATTTGGACGAGCTAATGTAGGCGGATACTTTCGGGTTTTTGAGCAAACCATTAATGGGGTGCGTAGGGGTTATCACAAACCTATCATGATTGCTGGGGGAATCGGTAATATTGCTGCTAACCATACTGCTAAAAAGCCAATTAAGGCAGGTCACTTATTAATTCAATTAGGCGGCCCTGGAATGCGCATAGGCATGGGGGGCGCTACTGGCAGTTCGGTGAACACTGGTACCAACAGCGCAGATCTTGATTTTAATTCAGTGCAACGCGGTAATCCTGAAATGGAAAGGCGGGCGCAAGAGGTCATTAATGCATGTTGTTATTTGGCTGAAAATAATCCGATTATTTCGATTCATGATGTTGGGGCAGGGGGTTTATCTAATGCCTTTCCCGAGCTAGTCGATGGCGCTAGCTTAGGCGCCGATTTTCAATTGCGCCAGATTCCTCTTGAAGAAAGTGGTATGAGCCCCGCTGAAATTTGGTGTAATGAATCACAAGAACGTTATGTGTTAGCTATTGCTAGCGAGAGTCTTGAACTCTTTCAACAAATTTGTGAGCGTGAGCGTTGCCCGTTAGCTATAGTTGGTAGCGCCACTATAGAGCGCCAATTACGCTTACAAGATGCTCAGCAAAATCTAGCTTCTTCAACAGCTTGGCCAATCGATATGCCAATGGAGGTGTTATTAGGCAAGCCCCCACGGATGCATCGTACGGTCGAGCATTTACAGACTTCCTTTGCCGATATCAATCTGAATGACACTGATTTATCCACCTGTATTACTTGGGTCTTGCAACAGCCGACAGTGGCTAGTAAAGGTTTTTTAATTACGATCAGCGACCGAACAGTGGGCGGATTAATTGCTCGAGACCAATTGGTTGGGCCTTGGCAAGTACCAGTTGCCGACTGTGCCGTCACCCTAATGGGCTTTAATGGCTATCAGGGCGAGGCCATGGCGATGGGCGAACGTACCCCGTTAGCAGTAATTAATGCGCCTGCTGCAGCCCGGATGGCAGTTGGTGAAGCATTAACTAATCTGTTCGCTGCCGATATACGTGCATTAGAGGATATAAAGTTATCTGCTAATTGGATGGCAGCTTGTGGAGAAGCGGGTGAAGATGCCTTGTTATTTGAATCGGTTAAAACGCTGGGCATGGAATTGTGTCCAGCTTTAGGCATTTCTATTCCGGTGGGTAAAGATTCTTTATCGATGGCCACCACTTGGCAAGAATATGGCGTCTCAAAGCAAGTGATTGCACCAGTCTCATTAATTATTTCTGCTTTTGCTCCAGTGCAAGATGTACGTCAAACTTTTACGCCTGTTTTACAAGCTGCTGATACTAGTCACTCACTCAGTGATACTGAATTAGTTTTAATTGACTTAGGCCATGGTAAAAATCGGCTTGCTGGCAGTATTTTGGCGCAAGTATTAAATCAAACGGGGCGCTTAACGCCTGATGTAGACTCGGCAAACGACCTCAAAGCCTTGGCTGCAGTAGTTATTGAATTACGTCAGCACCAGTTAATCTTAGCGTATCACGATCGCTCTGATGGCGGTTTATTAGCCTGTATTGCTGAAATGGCTTTTGCGACGCATTGTGGCATATCGCTCAATGTCGATATGCTGGCAGTTGATCCAGAGCATGAAGCTGATTATGGTGATGCCAAAAATTGGGCACAACAAATTTCTGGTAAACGCCACGATCTCACCATGCGCGCTTTATTTAACGAAGAGCTTGGAGTAGTAATACAAATTCGACGTAGCCAACGCGATACCGTTTTCGCTATTTTACGGCGCTTCAATTTAAGCTCCTGCAGTCATGTGATTGGCAAGCCCAATACTACCGGTACGTTTGACATTTGGCGTGATGCTAAGCAGATTTATAGTGCTAGTCGCGAATCCTTACAAAAATTCTGGCAAAACACCAGTTGGCAAATTGCTCGTGGGCGTGATAATCCTAGTTGTGCCGATAGTGAGTTCGCTTTACTAGATGACCTTAGTGATCCGGGCATGAGACCAATTGTGACCTTCGATGCCAACCTAGATATTGCCGCCCCTTTTATCCAAAAGGGGCTTCGTCCTCCCGTAGCAATTTTGCGCGAACAGGGTGTTAATTCCCATGTCGAAATGGCCTATGCCATGCATTGGGCCGGTTTTGATACTTATGATGTACATATGTCAGATTTACTTGCGGGTCGGAAGCGCTTAAGTAGCTTTCGAGGTCTTGTTGCCTGCGGAGGATTTAGTTATGGGGATGTTTTGGGTGCCGGTGGGGGTTGGGCTAAGACGATTCTATTTAATGCGCAATTGCGTGATCAATTTGCCCAATTTTTTGCGCAAGCAAATAGTTTTGCTTTGGGGATTTGTAATGGCTGTCAAATGATGAGTAATTTAGCGCAAATTATTCCTGGCGCCGAATCGTGGCCACAATTTACTCGTAATCAATCAGAGCAATTTGAAGCCCGCTTAGCGATGGTAGAGGTCTTGCCATCACCCTCGATTTTTACCCAAGGTATGGCAGGAAGCCACCTACCAATTGCAGTTTCGCACGGCGAAGGTCTTATCAACTTTAGTCGTCAAGGTAACGCCCAGCAATTACAGGCTGATAACTTAGCGACTTTACGCTTTATTAACCACCGTGGTGAAGCTACCGAAACCTATCCTTTAAACCCCAATGGTTCGGCGGGTGGCTTAACTGGTGTGACTACTCCGGATGGCCGCTTCACGATTATGATGCCACATCCAGAACGGGTTTTTCGTACCGCTCAGCTAAGTTGGTCGCCTCCTGCTTGGCAGGCCATTGCCGATGGCGCAAGCCCATGGATGCGTTTATTCCGTAACGCGCGGTATTGGGTTAATTAGCAAGGCTAATCTGGATGGCGTTATCAAAATTACGTAGCTTAGCGATAGAGCCGGTAACTTTTTCAGAATCAGGCGGAATTAGGTATTTGCATTTTGGTAGTGATTTAATTCAAGGTGCCATGCGTTTAAATGATCCGGATGAAATTTATTTAGATTACAACCAACAAATGATGGCTTGGTTATTATTTTTGGAAACTCGCCCCGGGCTACAGGTGGCCCAACTAGGACTTGGTACCGGGGCCTTAGCAAAGTTTCAGTATCGTTATTGCCCAGCAGTAAAAACTACTG
>CAJASX010000043.1 GCA_903944725.1 uncultured beta proteobacterium | reverse complement strand
TTTATGGTCTGCCGAAACAAACGCCGACAAGCTTTGCAGCCACAGTGCAAGCTGTGATTGAGATGAATCCAGATCGTTTATCGGTTTATAGCTACGCTCATTTACCACACATTTTTAAACCACAACGACGGATTGTAGAAAGTGATTTACCAAATACAAGTGATAAGCTTAGTATTTTGTCGAACACAATTAATCAGTTGGTTGAGGCTGGTTATGTTTTCATTGGTATGGATCATTTCGCTAAACCGAATGATGAGTTAGCCATCGCGCAAAAGGAAGGTCGCTTGCATCGTAATTTTCAGGGCTATTCAACCCAGGCAGAGTGTAATATGTTGGCATTTGGTGTAACTGCTATTGGTAAAATCGATGATTGCTATGTGCAAAGCGTAAGAACTTTAGATGATTATTATGCTTTGCTTGATCAGCATCGCCTGCCTACTTTGCGGGGAATGCGTTTATCAGCTGATGATATAGTGCGACGCGATTTAATCGGTCAACTCATGTGCCACTTTAAGGTAAATGCTACCCAATTTTCGCAAAAACATGGGATTGAGTTCGATGAATATTTTGCAAATGAAGAGCCTGAACTAAATCACTTAAAAGATTCAGGCTTAATTGAGTGGCATGGTAATTCTTTAACTGTGCCAATGAGTGGGCGCTTATTAGTAAGGCGTGTGGCGATGGCGTTTGATCGCCATTTGCGTGAATCACTTACCAGGGGGAATTATTCAAAAGTAGTCTAAGGCTACCAGGCTGCTGCCATCCGAATTTGATCGGGTAAATGGTGATGTTTAAGGGGAATAAAATACATCCTAACGAAGGTCATAAAGCCCGTTAAACCATATCCACCCAGCTGAATAAACCCCATTAAACCCCCTTTTTCACGCGCTGCATAATATTTTTCAGCAATGCGAAAAAGTCGATTCATGCCTTGGCGAAAGGCGGGGCTTTCAATATCTAGCGAGATTGGAAATACTTGTTTGGAAATTTCACTGGTAATTCGAAATACCTCGTAATCGTACTGAGTGGGATCAAGCCCCATTGCATGTTTTAGGGCAGGGCGCGTGTGATCGCGTACATACATGGTGGCATATACCGCTAATAAAAAAAAGCGGATAAATAATAAATTAGTCCCTTGTAATAATTTTGGATCAGCCCGCATGATGAGGGCAAATGATTCGCCATGACGAAATTCATCATTACACCACCGTTCAAACCAACGAAAAATAGGGTGAAAACGTTTATCTGGATTTTTTTCTAATTGTCTAAAGATAGTAATGTAACGCGCATAACCTATTTTTTCAGATAGGTAAGTCGCGTACAAAATATATTTTGGCTTAAAGTAGGTATAGACTTTATTTTTCTTTAATTCGCTTAGATTGACACCTAAATCAAAATCTTTAAGTGATGAATTGATAAAACTTGCATGACGCGATTCATCGCGAACTAAATACGCCATCAGTTGCTTAATATCAGGGTTATCAACATGATTACGAATTTCGTTATAGAGCACGCATCCTGAAAATTCTGAGGTTAGGGAAGTTACTAGGAAATCCAGAAATTCACGCCTTAATTCGGGGCTAAGCTGCGGCACTAATTGAGCAACTTCGACGGCAAACTGTGCATCGCGCTGAAAGTGATCTTGATTGTTGTCACCTTCGTACTCTTTCATCATTATGTCCCACTCTGCTCGAACAGGTTCGATATTGAGTTTATCCATATAAGCATAGTCGGTCTTATAAAACCGAGGGCTAATTAGGTTATTCACCTCTGCCCTACGGGCGGCGTCAGCTGCCGATTGAATTTCTTTTACAGTTTGCATATATGTCTCGGCAAAATAAGGGGGATAAGCCTTAAATGTAAATAACTTACTAGGTAAGCCATTTGATTTAGGTCAAATGAGGGGGGTCTTGTTTTACTAGGGTTACTACTAGCTTTCTATTTGTTTTATATTGGCAGAAGATTGCATATATAAGCTTATTTTTCAAATTAACAAGGGATTAGAAATGCAAAAGTCTTTACTGATTAATGCCGATAAGTGCACTGGTTGCCTGCAGTGTGAAATGGCCTGTAGTTACGAACATTATGGAATTTTTAATCCCTCTAAATCCCGTATTCGAGTCTTTGATTTTCACAATACGGGAGTAAAGGTGCCTTATACCTGTACACAATGTGATGAAGCCTGGTGCTTAAAGGCTTGTCCGGTTGATGCGATTTCAATTGACCTAGTGACAGGAGCAAAAATAGTCTCTGAAGATACCTGTGTGGGCTGCAAAGTTTGCACAATTGCTTGTCCTTTTGGCACGATTAATTATGTGCAAGATACTGGTAAGGTGCAAAAGTGTGACTTGTGTTCTGGTGATCCAGCTTGCGCAACCGCGTGTCCAACCGAAGCGATTACTTTTGTAGATGCCGATTGGACAGGGCTCGATCGCATGCGCGCATGGGCCGATAAGCTTGGTAATCAAGCCAGTACTAACTAATTATTGAATAGGAAAATACTATGTCTTGGGCCGGGAAACTACTGCGCGTTAATTTAACTAAAGGCACATGCAAGTCTGAGCCTTTGAATATGGAGTGGGCTAAAACCTATTTGGGCTCGCGGGGCTTAGCTACCAAATATTTTGTTGATGAGGTCGATCCAAAGGTTGATCCTTTATCAGCAGAAAATAAAATTATTTGGGCAACTGGCCCGTTAACAGGCACTATGGCCTCGACTGGTGGACGTTTTACGGTGGTCACCAAGGGCCCTTTAACCGGTGCAATCGCTTGTTCTAATTCAGGCGGCTATTTAGGTGCTGAATTAAAAATGGCCGGTTGGGATATGGTTATTTTTGAAGGTAAGTCTCCTAAGCCTGTCTACCTATATATTGAAGATGATCGTGCTGAGTTAGTAGATGCTAGTGACTTATGGGGTAAGACAGTATGGGAAACCGAGCCTGCGATCAAAATAAAACATCAAGATCCCCAAATTCGGGTGTCTTGCATTGGCCGCGCTGGTGAAAATCAAGTCTATTTTGCTGCTATCGTAAACGACTTACATCGTGCTGCGGGCCGCTCTGGTGTTGGTGCGGTGATGGGTAGTAAGAATTTGAAAGCCCTGGCAGTACGTGGCACCAAAGGCGTTGGTAATATCAAAAATCCTAAAGCCTTTATGGCAGCTGTAAATGCTGGCAAAGCGGTTTTGGCTGGGCATGCTGTAACGGGCCAAGGTTTACCAACCTATGGCACTCAAGTATTAATGAACGTAATTAATGAAGTTGGAGCATTACCTACTCGCAATCACCAGGATGTGCAATTTGAAGGTGCAAAAGATATTTCTGCTGAGGCGATGGCAGTTGAGCGTGCTGATGGTAAATCCCATTTAGTAACCACCCAAGCTTGCTTTGCATGCACGATTGCCTGTGGTCGCATTTCACAAATTGATGAGTCGCATTTCACGATTGAAAATAAGCCCCAATATAAAAATACCTCGGGTGGTCTTGAGTATGAGGCTGCCTGGGCTTTAGGCGCAGCTAACGGGGTTAATGATCTGGAAGCATTGCAGTATGCCAATATGATTTGTAACGAAGATGGTTTTGATCCGATTACTTTTGGTGCTACGGTTGGTGCTGTAATGGAAATGTATGAAATGGGAGTTTTAACAAAAGAGCAGCTTGGCATTGAAGCACCTTTTGGATCGGTAAAAGCACTTTGCCACTTTGCTGAAATTACTGCTCAAGGAATTGGCTTTGGTAAAGAAATTGCCTTAGGTTCTGCTCGGTTGACAGCGAAATATGGGCAGCCCGATTTATCAATGAGCGTTAAAGGGCAAGAATTTCCTGCTTACGATGGGCGAGTTATTCAGGGTATTGGCTTGGCCTATGCTACATCGAATCGTGGCGCCTGTCATTTACGGGGATACACCATCGCTTCGGAAGTATTAGGTATTCCGGTTAAAACAGAGCCCGCTGATACTGATGGTAAGCCTGAATTGGTAAAAGCCTTTCAAGATGCTACCGCCGCCTTTGATTCTGCTGGCTTGTGTATTTTCACTAGCTTTGCGTGGACGCTAGCCGACGTTGCGCCCCAACTGCAAGCCGCTTGTGGAGACGAATTCACAGTCGAAAATTTAACTTTAATTGGCGAGCGTATTTGGAATATGGAGCGCGACTTTAATAATCGCGCTGGCTTTACTAGCAAAGACGATAAGTTGCCAAAGCGCTTAATGACTGAAGCTGCAAAAACAGGACCTGGCAAAGGCACGGTGTCTGGCTTAGGTAAGATGTTGCCCCAGTATTACAAGATTCGCGGCTGGGATAGTGACGGGCAAATTAATGCCGATACCCGCAAGCGTTTAGGTCTTTAAATACCGCTATGAAGCATGTCATTATTGGCAATGGGCCAGCGGGCGTTATTGCAGCTGAGACCATTCGCAAGCGCTGCCCAGTAGATGAGATTGTACTAATTGGCGATGAGCTCTCGCCACCATACTCGCGCATGGCAATACCTTATTTATTGGTTGGCAATATTGACGAATCGGGAACTTATTTGCGGAAAACTGCCAATCATTTCGAGCAACTAAAAATTCAACAACTTCAGGGTAAGGTGCTTTCACTCGACGCCAAAAATAAAGCACTGCAAGTTGAAGATGGCAACAAAAAACAACAAAAAATCAATTTCGATAAGTTACTTATTGCCACAGGGTCGGTACCTGTGCAACCCCCCATTCCCGGAATTGATTTACCAGGAGTACATCATTGTTGGACCCTAGACGATGCTCGGGCGATTCATGCCCTCGCTAAGTCAGGTGCACGTGTTTTGCAAATGGGGGCGGGCTTTATTGGCTGCATCATTCTTGAGGCCTTAGCAAGCAGAGGAGTGGAGCTAACTGTAGTTGAAATGGGTAATCGCATGGTGCCACGCATGATGACTGAAAAGGCAGGCGGCTTAATTAAAGAGTGGGTACAAGCTAAAGGTATTACCGTTTTTACAGATACTAAAGTTGAAGCAATTTCCCAAGGAAAATCAGGTTTAGCAGTGAAATTATCAAATGGTCAAACACTCGAGGTTGATTTAGTGATCTCTGCAGCAGGAGTGCGCCCTAATATTGCTTTTTTGAAAGACTCGGGCCTAGACATCAAAACAGGAATTTTAGTCAATGAGCAGATGCAAAGTTCGGTTGCTGATATTTATGCAGCAGGTGATGTAACTGAAAGCGTCGATTTTCTTACTGGTGAGCGCATGATTAATGCAATTCAACCTAATGCTGCTGAGCAAGCCGGGGTTGCTGCGATCAATATGACTGGTGGGATGGTGCAAAGTATTGGCACCTTGCAAGTAAATGTGTTAGATACCCTAGGTTTAATTGCCTCTTCATTTGGCTTATGGTCAGGGGCGAAAGGCGGTGATCACGTTGAAATTTGTGACTCTAAACGTTTTAAATACCTGCGTTTAGAATTTTTAGGTGATGTTTTGATTGGAGCCACTAGCTTAGGTTTTACTGAACATGTAGGAATTTTACGTGGCTTGATACAAACGAAAATTGCATTAGGCTCCTGGAAAGAAACATTGCTGCAAGATCCCACCCAGCTTGTAGAGGCATATTTAGCTAGAGGGCAAGCACAATCTGCTTGAATGAATTAAGCTCTGTTTATGCAAGTTACCCTCAAGCTTTTTGCCAGTCTCAACCGCTACTTACCTGCCGATAAAATCAATACGATTGAAGCTATTATTGAAGTGCCTACTGGTGCTACCGTAAGTCAAATCATGGATCTTCATCATATCCCACATCCACAAGCGCATTTGGTAATGATTAATGGTAAATATATTCCACCACATGATCGATTGAGCTCAGTCTTAAAAGAAAATGATGCCCTAGCTATTTGCCCCCCAGTTGCGGGCGGTTAATTTTTAGGGTGAGCTTAATTCGAGTGCAGCGAGTGATGGGTTGTTCAGCAGAAGATTTAATTCGCTGGCTACCAGATGCTTTGGGAGAATTACTGCAATCAACTTCAGTAGTAATCGATGATAAAACCTATTATCAAGGTTCAAATTCCATATTAATTATCAGTGGCCACACAAAAAATCCCCAACAAATTGCTTTGCTGAAAATTCCTTTTTTAGAGGTTAATTTTTCATTTGCAATAATTGCTTTTAACGATGAGCAAGTAGCACAAGTGATGGCTAAATTTGATTTATATACCCGTAGGGGCGGGGGTTAATGAGTACTAATTATTTTCTCTAATTTCTATATTAAAATCACAAAAAGGTCATTAAAAAGTGAGCTTATTTAAGGAAAATAAATGTCTTATTTGCGATTGATGCAGCTTACTAGTATTACGCTAATGCTAGTCTATACACAATTTGTGCTTGCCGCGGGTGCTGGTGCAATTATTGCTGATCCCGGTGCGCTGCAGGGGAAGCATTTTGATGTTAAGGGGCAAAAGCCTACTCAATTTACGATTGAATTACAAAATGGTTTACGTAAAACCCTTCCCTTTGCCGATAAACGTGATTTTGAGGAGGCCCAAAAGGGCTTTATCGCTGCCCCACCATTTAAAAAAATTATGGCTGATGCGGGTAATGTTGCTTGGGATATGGGCAGTTATGATTTTCTCTTGCAGGGTAAAGATTTTGACAGTGTGCATCCGTCATTACAGCGTCAAGCCATACTTAACATGGCTTATGGCCTATATGAAGTTGTGCCCGATAAAATTTATCAAGTGCGCGGCTTTGATTTAGCGAATATAAGTTTTATTAAGGGTGAAACTGGCTGGATCGTATTTGACCCGCTAACAGCCAAAGAAACAGCACAGGCGGCCTTAAATTTAATTAACGACAAGCTTGGCAAGCGCCCCGTTGTAGCCGTAATTTATTCTCATTCACATGCTGACCATTTTGGCGGGGTTAGGGGGGTAGTTGATGAGGCCGATGTGAAGAGTGGTAAGGTGCCGATTATTGCGCCTAGTGGTTTTATGGAACATGCAGTAGCTGAGAATGTTTATGCTGGCAATGCGATGACTCGTCGAATGTTCTTTCAGTATGGGGTTTTATTACCGCGCAGTCCATTTGGTCATGTTGATCAATCAATTGGTAAAAATACTGCTGCTGGTAATTTAGGTTTAATTGAGCCCACAAAATACATTATCAAAGATTTCGAAACACTCACGATCGATGGAATCACAATGGAGTTTCAAAATACTCCGGGCACTGAAGCGCCGTCAGAAATGAATACTTATTTTCCGCAATTTAAAACATTTTGGGCGGCAGAAAATATTACCGGAACAATTCATAATATTTATACCTTGCGTGGCGCTTTAGTTCGCGATCCCTTGGCTTGGTCAAAACACATTAATACAGCCCTTTATCGCTATGGCGATCAGGCAGAAGTAATGTTTGCATCGCATACTTGGCCGCGCTGGGGTAATGCGCGTATTCGAGAGGTGATGCGCACCCAAAGAGATACCTATGCGCATTTAAATAATGAAGTGCTTCATTTGGCTAATCAGGGGGTGACGATTAATGAAGTTCAAAATGTGTATCAATTACCTGAAACACTTAAAGCACATTGGGCCGCCCATAGCTACCATGGCTCTGAAGAGCACAATAGCCGAGCTGTAATCAATCGATATTTAGGCTATTGGGATGCAAACCCCGCTACCTTGGCGCCATTATCACCAAGGGATTCTGCGCCGTTATATGTGGAAATGATGGGCGGCTCGAACAAAATTTTGGCTAAAGGCAAAAAGCTCTATCGCCAAGGGAAATATCGTGAAGCAATGGAGATTCTTAATAAATTAGTGTATGCGCAACCCAATAACACAGCAGCTAAAGATTTACTAGCTAATGTTTTCGAGCAAATTGGTTATCAAAAAGAAAGTCCAAGTGTGCGTAATAGTTTTCTAGCTGCAGCCTATGAATTAAGGCATGGCATGCCTGCAGGGGTACCACCCAAATCAAATGGCCCCGATATGATTAAAGCAATGACAACCGAGCTTTGGCTAAATGCATTGGCCATTAGTATAGATAGCAAGAAAGCTAAGGATATGAATTTTGTAATTAATCTAAATACACCCGATAACGGTGAAAAATTTGCCATAGAAATGAGCAATTCTGCCTTAACTAATATCAAAGGTCAGCAAGCCAAAAATCCCCAATTGACTATCGTCGTTAATCGCAGTGATCTAGAGCTAGTAATGGGCGGTAAGGCTAGTTTTGAGCAATTATTGGCTCAGGGCACCGCCCAGTTTATTGGCGATCGTAAGCCATTCGATGAACTCCGTAGCACAATAACCATTTTCTCTCCTGACTTTGAGCTAATGCCAGGAACAAAGAAAAAACAGAATCCTAGCAGATCTTTAGTTGAACCATTTGCTGCACAAGAATTAGCGATTACAGGTAATGACTAGGAATTAATTAAGGACAGGTAAGGAATTTCTACTGATAATATTAATTCGTATAAGCGTAATAAGGTCCTATACCAGCACTACTCGTTCGCCCAGTAATGCCGATAAATACACTTTTGCCAAAGAAAAAGGGTAGACCCCAGTCAAATAAATTGCCCCCAATTTGACCGGTAATATTGTTGTAAGCATAGTTGCCATTAGCGACTAAAGTTTTAGCATTGGCGGCAGAAAAACTCACATTACCGAAAACATTATTCTTTAAAGTTAGAGAGGCCATATACGATTGAGTGACAGCGGGACAATAAAACCCCGACAATGAGAAAGATGAACAGTTAACCAAGACAGAACTTAAACTACCAGATGGAAAATAGAGCCCATTTGAACCGCTATCGATAAAACTACTGTTAAAGGTGGTGTTATTAAAGATAGTGGTAAATAGGCCGCTACTATTAGTGGGAATGACATAGGACCCAGCTGAAGAATTATTAGTTTGAGTGTCAATGCCAAAAGTGAGTGAGCCGGTGATCAGGTTTGCTCCTGAAGCACCAACAGTGGGAAGTTTAACAATAAGCCCATTGTTATTCACGGGGAAGGCGGCAACGGGGTTTTGTACCTGTAAATTGGGGGTTAAGCTGAGGCTAATACGGCAATTACTAAAAGTCGTGGGCACACAGTTAAAGTAATTTTGATCGTCATTAATAAATAAACCAACCCCTAAAATCCCATTGGTTTTTAGTGTATTAGAAATTTGCGTATCCTGTGAGCCACCGCAAGCGCTTGGAATAGTTCTGTAAGCTGGGTCTGCCAGAATTTGAATCGGAATTGAGCTAGCTACTTCAGCACTCATTTTGACATCAGCTAATTTAACTGGCCCCCATGCTGTGCCACTAATAAATGAAGCGCACTCCAGAATAGGCGCATAGTTAACGACAACTTGGGGTAACTGTAATGAGGTGATGGTGGAAGCTAAAACTCTTAGACCAGTTGAGCCAGTATCAAGCAAAATGTTATCAACTGTCTTGCAAATGTTTGTACCAGGCTGACAAATAGTTACGCTGACATAGGGCGTATTAACGTTTCTAGCGGTGCCGGCACCAACATTAATACTAATCGAATTAGCTGCCAAGTTAATGCTAGGCAGTGAGCTTTGATCATTGCTCGAAGACGAGCTGCTTGAGCTACCTCCACCGCAAGCTACCAAGATGACGGTAAAAAAAGCGATCACTAAACCACGCAAGAATACCATTAAGAATTGCCCTAAGAAAATCATACCGCCAATGATCTACTGGAGATTTGCAGGTGTCATGCCAGCAGGAAATTGCTTAGGTAAATAAGCACGCCCCACATATCCCCCCATGACTCCACCCGATTCAATCACGATGTTGTCATCTTGAAAAAAAATTGCTCGAGGATTATTTTGTAGTGCAGTAAGGTAATTTGAATAATAAGCCCCTAACACCACCTGAAAATTAGGTAAGCTTGGACCTTTCCAAGTAATTGCAAAAACATTCGCATTGGTGGTTAGATATTCTTTGAGGACTAAACCTGGACTAATGGCTTGGGTATAAATGGTGAAACCAGTCTGTGGCGAGGAGCTAAGAGTTGAGCCAAAAGTTTTTTGTTCTTGATTAATGCTGGCAAGATTACCACCTAATTCTGCTTGAGATGCTAGGGGTAAAGCTAAAAGAAAAATACTCAAAATAGTAAATAAAGTAGTTTGTATAATTTTCATGAGATTACTTCAAAATGAGATAAAAACTAATCTTAGCCTAAGGCTGGGACCTCAGGCTAAGATTTTATGCTGAATTGAAAACTTATTTCAAATACGGCAATAAATTGGTTAATTTAGGGTCATCTACACCATTGCTAGGTTCGATAGTGAATTTATAGCCACCCCACCATGGCCCAGCCGCCCACCAAGTCCAGCCAGCCCAGACATCAGCATTTGCTTCCATATAAGCGAGCATATTGGCAATGCCTTGATTGCAGGTAGCATTATTCCCGCCAGCAAATTCTCCTAAAAAGCCTTTTTTGCCATTGGTACGTAACCAATTGGTAAAGGTGACTAAGCGCTCGGCTCCAATGGTGGGACTAACACAAATATCTGAATTTCCCGAGCTATTCGAGTCAAGGTATTGATGGGCCTCAAACATCAAGTTATTGGCAGAGTCTTTGATCGACAGCATTGCTACTGCATTTGCTGTGCCATACCAATTTTGGGCCCAACTATGGGCACCACTCCAGCCATTACCAGGAACCAAAATCACATTATTAGCCCCAACATTACGAATTGCAACAATCGCTGCATTGGCGGCTGCCACCCAAGTTTCACTTGACATTTCGCTAGGCTCATTCATTAGACCAAATAAGACAGCTGGATTATTTTTATACACTGTTGCTAAACGACCCCAAAAATCAGCAAAGTTAGCATTTGTAATCGAGCTGGCGCCAATAATATTGTTTTTATAGCGCGCATAGTTATGCGGATCTAAAACAACTGTATGGCCTGCGGCAATTGCTTGGTTAACAAAAGTTTGTAACCTATTTAACTCAGTTGGATTAAGAGCTGCATTTAAGGTAGGCTGTAAACGCTCCCACCGGAATGGCAAGCGAATGACATTCATCCCTTTACTTTTAAAGTAAGTCGCTTCAGCATTAGTTGGATAGGTGTAATCCACACCATAGGTGCCAGGTAAATTACTTTCACCAAAATCAGCGCCAGCTAAATTAACACCACGGTATTTAATCGCGCCGGTAGAACCCGATGAATTGGTCGTACAGGAAACCGTAACGGTAGTGATATTAGCAGTTACTTTACCTGCACCATTTGAAATAGTACAAGTCTGGCCGCTAGGTTGGGTACTGACGGTTACAGCATAGTTGCCATTAGCAGCAATTAGCGTACTAAACTTAAATGAACCATTGGAGCCGAGACTCAATAAATTAGCGCCATTGTTATTGAGTCCTACTGTTAGACCTGCATTCAAGCCACTTAGCGTACCTCCCACACTATACGGGCCGCCAACTACGGGTGTACTAGCAACCGTAAAGAGGGCTGCTTCATTCACCGTATTATTGTCGGTTACGTTAATTGCGGGAGCACTAAAGCTGACATTAGCCGGCAAAGCGCTACTAGCAACAGTTAAGGTGTATGCGCCTGTAGCAAGTCGAGTGAAATTATTATTCGTAATGACAGTGCCAGCATTATTGTTATCAATGGTTGCCACAGTTGATGTATAGCTATTGGGGCCGCTAAGCACCACTGGAATATTGCAGGTTGTACCACTCACGCAAACCGTTTTTAATGCTGTGGCATCAATACTAAAGGCAATTGATCCACCAGTAGGTGTAACAGGGGTACTTCCACCGTTTACGGTATAGCTGATTGTGCCTGGTGTAGTGCCATTGGGGTTGTAGCCATAAAATACGGTGGCGGAAGTATTGGGTTGAATCAACCCAGTCGTGTTTAAGGTTAAAGTGACCCTATCTTTACTGCCGGCTACACTATTGGTAATAAATGTCCCTGTAGATTGGGCCCAATAGATGGGTGGCGGAAAGTATAAGCCATTGATGGAATTCAGTTGAAACCTAGAGCCTACTAAAGCAGTTCCACTGCTAGCAATTTGAATTTGTAAACCACTAGCGCTTTGGATAGTTGTGCAAGTATTGGTGACGTTAAAAGAGCCACTGGTCCACCATTGACCTAGATTTGTGCTTGGGGCTGTAATACTTAGACAGCTATTACTTGCAGCTGCAGAAACTGCTGAAACTGAGGTAGGTACTGCAGAACTACCTGTTGATGCCGAACCCACATCACCACCGCCGCAGGCAACTAGTAGTATCGAGGCGCCTAAAGATACCAAAAGACCGATTATTTTTTTCATGATTTTTTCCTTGGAAAATTGATGCTAGCCTCGAATTTACTCAAAATTCTGTGCTTTTCAGGGTATTTCTTGTTCACTTTAACTTTTTTTATACCAAGCTTAGAGCCCATAGATATATAGTTCTCAGACTTACTTTGAACTAATCTGCAGGATGTTCATTTTCAGTTATTAACAATTTTGGTTATGATGGCTCAATATGAAAGAAATCCAAGAATTTGAGTATAAAAAATCACTGCAGTTACGAGCTGAAAAAACCTTTATCGATATTACTCAAGCCACTGATGACTTGATGCAAAAAGAAGATGGTGATTTGCCTACTGCAAGAGAGCTTGCCACCAAATCGGGATACTCCATTGGCACCTTCTATCGTTATTTTGGCGCACTCAATTCACTATTTGCTTTTATTTTTATTGATCGCCATTTGCGTAAGATGGCACTACATGCTGAAGAATTAATTCGCCAATTTACTCCGCATGACGAGGTGAGCACAGTCATGACTGCTATTGTTGACACAATTTTTAAACGTCTGCAGAAAAAAAAGCATACAGGCAAAAAATATAAAATTTTAATGCGACTTTTATTGAAAGTATCTCAAAAACCTGAAGAATTAAATAAGGTGATGGATTCCGTTGTTCCTGCGCTTCTTCAGTTTGCGCAAGATAATGTAACGAATACCTGCAGACTAATGAATGAAAATGAATGTCGCTTAGCACTAAGGGCATTTCAAGCCGTATTACGCGCCCCATTTTTAGAAAATGATCCGATTGCGGGTTCAGCAGAGCATAAAAAATACGCTTGTGAATTTGGGGTTGCTTTATTTGGTAAAGCTAAGGGGTCAGACTAACCAAAGACCTTAAATTTGAGTTGCAGAGATATGCCGCCATGCACCCGATCACCAATAGTGGGAATAATAAAAACATTTGCTCCAACCCAGTCACCCTCCCATGTCAGTGCTGGTATTGCTGCTGCGAACCAGCCACCATTGTTCATTGAAGAATAACCACTAAAGCCACCAATAACAGCACCAACTTTAATGGGGCCAATTGCAAGGGGTTGGTAGTAGATACCAGCGTAATTAGAGTAAGCATTATTACTATTATAAAAACGGCCAGCGGTGAGCGAGGAGACGCTAGAGAAGCGATACTCAGCTCCCGCACCCCAGTTAGACCCGTTGAGGTTTTGATCAGTTTGAAAGTGGTAAGTGACCATACCCGGGTTAAGCCATAATTCGTTTTTCGCACTTGGCTCTAATAGGCCAATGACACTATCAGATTGCGCATAACCAACTTTACTAATAAATAGCCCTAGTAGGGTGGCGATAATACATACGGTTAGGCGTAATAAGCGTAGAAAGCCCATTATGTAATTAAGCTATTTTGATAATTCAAGTTTTGGAGTGGCATTGGGTTCAGCGCGAACCTGCGGTGAGGTTGTTGCGTTGTTAGATCCGCCAACCTTATTATTTACTTGTTTATCTTTATTTGATTTATTCAGACTAAAGTTAAGCCGCTTGCCTTGATAGAGCAAAGTCGCAGTTTCGGTGGTGATAGTTTGCAACATCAGTCCTTTGCCCATACTTTCACCAACTGCAATAGCCCCAGTTGGTTTGCCATCAACTTCAAAGAGTGCAAAGCCTTGCAGTAAACCATCTTTATTTTTATCGGTTACAACCACACCGCGTAAGATGATATTTTCGGTAGCTATGGGTTTGCTACCAAATAGTGAATAACTCTCGGTACTACCTTGGTTGCTATAAAGTACAGCCCCTTTAGCATTTTTGCTAAGAGCCTCGGGCGGGCTGGGAATTTGTGATAAACGCATCAGCCAATAAGTAACCGCAGCGATGGTAATTAACATTCCCAGATAAGTAAGACTTTGGATTACCGGGCTTGGTTTAAGATAATTTTTAGCAAACAGATTTAGCTGCAAAATAATGCTAGATTTATTTAAGTCAGAATTAAAACTATTTTTAGTAAGAGATTGTTTGCTTGCGGTCAGCATTTGCTGGGCGCAGTGATTAAAAGACGCCCAACGCTCTGCCCAAGACAAGGGCGAGCGCCCCTTACCAGAGCTATCAGTAGTGCTGGCAGAGCGCTTTTTTAGACGCTCCTGAAAACGATGCAGAAATTCGCTCAAATTAGAATTAATCCTTATAATATTCTTTCAGTTTAATTGATTGAGAGCCCCATTTGAAATACCTACTTAAACTACCTACAGCGCTGGTCAACCCTAATCTCAGCAAGGCGCATACTAAATTCAATAGGCGCGAGGCTGGCTTTACTTTAATTGAAATTATGGTTGTTATAGCCATTATTGGTATTTTGGCTACTTTAATTGTGCCCCGCATTATGGGGCGCCCCGACGAGGCGCGCGTGACTGCAGCTAAGCACGATATTGGCACCTTATCTCAAGCCCTAAAGCTATATCGCTTAGATATTGGTCGCTACCCAACTACTGAGCAGGGTTTAAAGGCGCTGGTTACTCGCCCTAGTGCTGAGCCAGTGCCACAAAATTGGAAAACGGGCGGCTATTTAGATTTATTGCCAAATGATCCTTGGGGACATCCTTATCAGTACGGCAACCCTGGCACTAAAGGTGAGATTGATATCTTGAGTTATGGGGCAGATAACAAGCCGGGCGGAACCGGAACCGATGCGGATATTGGGAATTGGTAAAAAAAGTAATGGCTTAATTAAGTGTTCTTCTGCTGAAAGTGGATTCACTTTAATCGAGCTATTGCTAGCCCTCACAATTGTGGCGGTGATGTTGGGAATTGCAGTGCTGACAATTCCGAATCATGATGAACGTTATTGGCGCGATAACCTCGATCAATTAGTGGCCTCACTGAATGCAGCTCAGGATGAAAGCCTGATGAGTGGGTCTTCCATGTTAGCGCAAATTGATGAAGCAGGTTGGCGTTTTAGTCGACCACTGAATCTAAATCCAATGGCTGAAGCTAATACTCCTGCCACATTTATTCCTGATGCCTATAAGGCGAAGGTTTGGGCTAAAGCAGTAATTGTCAGTCCAATGCAGCTGACTTTGGGTGCCGAGTCTATAACCACGACGATGCGTATTCCGATTCAACAAGATAAGCGTTTTGCAACCCTAGTGCGTGCTAGTAATGGGCGCTTTAGTTGGGAGTCGCCATGAGCTATCAAAGTTCATCTAAGCAAAATGGCTTTGTATTAGTTGAAGTATTGGTAGGCTTAATTATTTTAAGCGTCGCCTTAATTGCAGCCTTACGAGCAGTGGCATACAGTGCTGATACTCAATTGGCAATTTCACAACGTACCATGGCCTTATGGAGTGCTGATGATGCATTAAATGAAATTCGCATGAAAAAAATTTGGCCTGAATTGGGTACGAGTATGTTTAGCTGTCCACAGGTTTCGACGATCTTGGTTTGTCAGCGGAAAGTGTTAGTAACCCCCAATCCAGCATTTCGACGGGTTGAAATTACGGTTTATTTAGCTAGCCAAGGTAGCAATACTGAGCCCAATGGTCCACGCTTAGCTTGGTTGGTAACGGTAGTGGCCAATCCGACTGGCGGTGTCTTGTGAAATTTCACCCTGATGACGCTGGTTTTACGCTGGTAGAAGTGTTGGTGGCGCTGATCATTATGGCCGTCGTAGGTTTAATGGCATGGCGCGGTATGGATGCCATGATTCGCGGACGCGAGACCATTGATCGTCGATCTACTCAAGATGCTGGCTATGTGCAATTGGTTCGGCAGTTTGAGCGTGATTGCCAAGAAATGTTAGCAAATTCAGAATTGGGTGTTAAGCCATATGCAGCAGGCACAAAAAATATTTGGTGGGTGCGCCGCTATCGTCTCGATAATATTGATGCATGGATGATCGTAGGTTTTGGTATGACACCAGCGGGTTTACAGCGCTGGACTAGTAGACCTCTGAATGGCAGAGCAGATGCGCTTACGGTATGGCAAGCTATTTTGCGTGATCCCGATTTACTTTCAAGCGAAATGAAAGTAAGTCTTGAGATACCAGAAGTAGTTAGTCAGCAAGCCCAAGTCTTAACTAGTGACCCAAGTGCCACTCAAGCGGGACAAGGAAATCAAGGAGCACCAGCCACTCCAGCGACACCAACTACACCCGGTGGGTCTGGTTCGCCAACAACTGCTACTCCACCAGGCACCCAAACTACATCAACTGACCCAGCAGAAAAAAACGAATTATTAAATGGTATTACTATGAGCTGGGGCCTTAAAAATATGCCCTTTCCTATTACTAGATCTTGTTTAGCGGGAACTAGTTTATAAGATGAAAAATGTAAAACCGACAAATGATGTACTTGCTCGACCTGGCGTAAGCACGCAAACCGGCTCGGCGACAATTACTGCGCTCATTGTGGTTGGCGTTTCAGTGGTGTTGATGGCTAGCTTAATGTGGCGCCAGCAATTACAGGTGCGTACCTTAGAAAACTTACGCGATCGCACTCAAGTACTTTGGTTGCAGCACGG
>CAJASX010000042.1 GCA_903944725.1 uncultured beta proteobacterium | reverse complement strand
ATGAAAAGGTGATTTTAGACTGGTCTGCCAAGAATCTCTGGGACAATTCCAGTTGATGAAGTTAAGCCCTCTTTTTTACCACCTGGTCATCGCTACAGCCGTGACTCATCTAACCGCCTGCAGCGGGCCTATTTTGGTCTCCACAGATGGTCAAGCAGACAAAGTCTCAAGCCTAGATCTGACAGAAGCCCAAGATGCAGTCATGAAATTTTCATCCCAAAGTACACAAACTGGGCTTCCTAAGGGCTGGCAGTTTTATCGTTTAGCGCCTTATAAAAAAAATACCGTCTACCGTTTAGAAAATTATCAAGGCCGCACAGTGTTAAGCGCTAATGCCCAGTCTGCAGCTTCGGGTTTGGCCGTAAAGCTCAAACCACAATCACCCAAAAATGCCTGGTTGCAATGGGAGTGGAAGGCTGTAGGTTCGATTCCTAGCGCTGATAATGCCGAGCGCGCAACCGATGATGCCCCCCTTCGCATCCTAATTGCGTTTGACGGCAATAAGTCGAAGCTCCCCATAAAAGATCGGCTGGCATTTGAGATGGCCAGCTTAATTAGTGGGCAAGACATGCCCTATGCAACATTAATGTATATCTGGGCCGGCAAAGGAGCAGTCGATACCATTATTCCCAATGCCAATTCAGCGCGCATCAAAATGGTAGTAGTCGATTCTGGCTGGACTGGGATCGGCGAATGGCGCAAGCATGAGCGGAACCTGTCAGCAGACTACATTGCAGCCTACGGCGAAGCCCCAGGTAATTTGATTGGCGTAGGAATATTGACTGATACTGACAACACCCGTTCGGAAGTCAAAGCATTTTATGGCGATATCGAGATAGTGCGCAAGAGCACTAAGCCTTAAAATAGCCGGCAATTGACTTTATTAAAAGCGAAGCAATTTCCTTTAGAATGTGCCAGCATGCATTAATCTAATTATCTGGAGAATCCTTTGGCTGTTACCGTAGAAGTAGTTCAAGAGGCATTGAAGCAGGTTATTGACCCAAATACACATATTGATTTGGTTGCTGGCAAATGCATTCGTAATTTACTGGTTAGTGCGGGTAATGTGAGTTTTGATATCGTCTTGGCTTATCCAGCCAAAAGTCAGTTCGATTTAATACGTGGGTTGGCGATGCGCGCGGTCAGCACGATACCTGGGGTGACTAAAGTAAACATCACCATTACTAGCAATATTGTTGCGCATGCGGTGCAGCGCGGCGTAAAGCTTTTGCCTGGGGTAAAAAATATCATTGCCATTGCAAGCGGTAAGGGTGGGGTAGGTAAGTCGACTACGGCAGTTAACTTAGCCTTAGCCTTAGCCGCCGAGGGTGCCCAAGTGGGCATTTTAGATGCTGATATTTATGGCCCTAGCCAGCCAATGTTATTGGGCATTCAGGGGCGCCCAGAATCGCTTGAGGCAAATACCATTGAACCCATGATGGGTCATGGTATTCAAGCTAGCTCAATTGGCTTTTTAATTGATGCCGATAACCCCATGGTGTGGCGTGGCCCCATGGTTACTTCAGCACTAGAGCAATTGTTAAATCAAACCCGTTGGCGCGACCTCGATTATTTAATCGTCGATATGCCACCAGGTACTGGCGACATTCAACTAACGCTGGCACAAAAAGTGCCAGTTACTGGCGCCGTTATTATTACCACCCCGCAAGACATCGCCTTGCTAGATGCACGCAAGGGTCTGAAAATGTTTGAGAAGGTCAGCATTCCCATTGTTGGTGTGATTGAAAATATGAGCACCTATATTTGCCCTAAGTGCGGTAATGAAGAGCATGTTTTTGGTACAGGCGGCGGACAAAAAATGTGTAGCGATTACAAGGTCGATTTTCTCGGTGCTTTACCTTTGAATTTGTCTATACGTGAAGATGCCGATGCAGGCATGCCTACGGTTATCGCCAATCCAGATGGACCAATTAGTGCAATTTATAAAAATATGGCTCGCCAAATTGCCATTCGAGTAGGTACCTTGGCAAAAGATATGAGTAGCAAGTTTCCTAATATTGTGGTGCAAAATACTTAAGCTAATAAAGCTAAATTAATCCACCTAAACCAATAAACCGGCGCTGAATTTTAAAAACTGTTTAGCTGCAGTAGTTTGAGGATTATTAAAAAAATCTGCTGGGGTTCCACATTCAATAATCTTTCCATCGGCCATAAAAATAATGTAGTTGGCCAGCCGCTGCACTTGCGCTAGTTGATGTGAAGAGAAAATCACACCAGTTTTTTCTTTTGCGAGCACGCGAATTAATTCTTCTACTTGT
>CAJASX010000041.1 GCA_903944725.1 uncultured beta proteobacterium | reverse complement strand
GTCAAGGTTTATGACAACCTAAAGATTGTCTCAGCCACATTTTCTAATTTAGCTGACGCTGCAAATGCGAGAAACGAATTAGCAACTAAGCTTACGGGTGCTACAGTAAGCTTGCCAGTTATTTTTGACGTGCCTAAATTACAATAGCTAAAATCGTCAAGTTATCTAGCTTAAAGTTGCCTTTGACTAGTTGATGATAAATCTGCAAAGAGCTGACTATATTAATTTGTACACCCACCATAGTAAAACCAATAACCCCCCAAAGCACTACACTGAGCCTGGGAAGTGGCAGCTGCCAAAGCAGTGAGGCAGGCATCAATCTGTGGGGTAGTTAATAAAATACCCCCACCATTACTAAGAGACTTACTTTGTGCGCATCCGCCATTCGAATATGGGCTCCAAATATTTGCCTGCGCCGCCACCGCAGCCACACCAGTTCGCTCATCAATCTGACCATTCAGCTTAGGCTCAGCAGTTGCAGCGGTAGCAGGTGTTAAGTCAGTAGTAGTTGATGAACTAAGAGCAGTAGCACTGATTGCACTAGCTCCACTAGAGGCCACATCATTACCGCCACCACAGGATGCTAGTGTAACCAAGCTAAGCAACATCGAAAAAGTTAAATAGGTACGCATGATTTGTCCTTTAATTAATATTTTCATAAAATATTAAAATCCAACACTAAATCCTAACATAAGTATTTATTCTTGAAAATAGGAAGTTGACCAAATAAAAAACCGCTTCGTAGGGGGGCTGAAAGCCAAGGGTAATCTAATCTCTTATGCGGATCATAATTTACTGCAAAGGGCGGGTTAGATTTAGGTGCAAATCAACAACTATGCGCCAGTATCGGCAATTAATCCGGCAGCCTCTACCCCAGCAACAGCGCAGATTTCATCATTATCGGAGGTATCTCCACTAATTCCAATTGAACCAATAATTTCCTTACGCGAATTTCTGATTAGTACACCGCCTGCCACAGGAACCATACGACCATTTGAAATTGCCATCAATGAATTAAAGAAAGCAGGAGCTGCCTCTGCACGCCTAGCTAGGTCGCGACCACCAAATCCCATTCCTAAAACTCCCCAGGCTTTTCCAATGGCTATTTCAGGGCGTAATATGCTGGCCCCATCAGAGCGTTTAATAACTTTAATGTGACCGCCAATATCTAAAATAGCCACAGTTTGTGGTTGAAAACCCATTGACTGAGCTTTTTCTAATGCTTTATCGGATATTAAGATAGCAAGTTCTAGGGTAATTGATGTCATAGTAGGTATTTGAATAGCAAACAATTGTTAATTCGAAAATTCTAACAGAGGCCTAAGAAAAATATTTGCAATTAATGGAAAAGCAGCTAAATTGAGGGGTGATATTTTTTTGGTACTGAAATTAACGCTTATTCTTGAGAATGATATCAAGTAGATGTCATAATGAAACGCTAATTAGGGGGAACTATGGCTATCAAAGATCTAGGGTTACGAATTGCAACAGTAGGATTATTACTTGGCTCATTATTGTTAGTTAGTGAGCCAGTATCAGCTCAATGGATTTTTGCTGCTAAGCATATTGAAGGTCGGATCAATCAGCTAACTCAAGACGATCAAAATGGAAAACCTACCGCTCAAATGGCTACGGTTGTTTTAAATGTCCCAGCAAGCAAAGTTTATGCAACAGCAATTAATCTAGCTAAGCAAAACCAAGCTATTACTATAGTCTCCCAAGATGCTACAAATTTAAAACTTAAAGTGTCAGAAAATAATAAAAGTGTTGCTTTAAAAGTTGTCCCATTAAACGATCAATCTTCTGAAATCATGATTTCTGCGAGTGCCTCTGCCGACGGAGATGCATCAAGCACCTCAGCTGCAGCAAATGCAATTCTAAAAATTTGCACGCAAATGAATAAAAAATGTTCATTAGGGGCAAATTAGCGTTGGTGAGCGGCTAATTTTATAGAGGCAGACTCATGGAACTAAATATTAAAAGCGTCCTCTTGTTTTCGTTTGTTGCTGTTCTATTGATTATTGCAGCCCACTTTACAGCAATGATTTACTATAGAAAAGTCTCTTTGGTTTTGGTGCTAAATCGATCATATTTCAGAAAATCGACTCTTAAAAGCAACAAATACCGTCTGAAATAAATTAGAAAAAAAGCTATTGCGCAATTCAAATGAAATTGTCATTGTAGGAGATGGATTTTCAGCGGCTATCATGTTAATCCATCTTTTACGCAAGGGAGTTCCTGCTGCATCTATTACTCTTATTGGATCAGGTGTAATCGGACAGGGAAATGCCTACTGCTGTTCGAGCCAATCATATCGACTTAATGTTCGCGAGGATCTGCTCATTACTTTTTCAGATGATCCCTCGCATTTTGCAAGGTGGGCACAGAACCATATTGATGACCCAAAAGCAAAGACTGAAGCAGGAAATTTTTATAGGCGCAATGATTTTGGCCATTATGTCTCTGAACTAGTAACTAATGAATTAGGTTCGCGGCAACTGAATCATATTCCCACCAAGGTCACCCAAATTCTTCGCAAAGGAGATGATTGGATTCTGAGTCTAGACAACAATAATATTAGCATCGCAAAAAAGCTCATTATTGCTACAGGGAATGCCCCACCCATCTGGCCTTGTAATGTAAGCACAAAGCTTGTTTCCCCAGTTTGGCTTCATACTCATCTAGTTGAAAATCCATGGGCCGGTGATTATCTACCAGAAATTGGAGCTGATGAAGACATTATTCTGCTCGGCGGTGGATTAACAGCGCTTGATGCGATAAACGCTCTTGTAGAGCAAGGTCATCTCGGAATGATTTATGTGATTAGCCCACGAAAAATCTTTCCCCCAGTTCAAGCTTCTTGGCAAAGACAGCGGGAGCCTAAATGGCCGAAGAAGTTAAGCCCGAGAGGCTTGATTCGTTTTATTCGTGAGTATCTCCCGTCTGCTGATGTAGCTAGTTCAGAATGGCAGGGTGCTTGGGAGGAATTAAGAGTTAATTTAAATACTATTTGGCAGCAATTTTCTTCTTCTCAGCGCCTTATTTTATTGAAACGGGTAGGTTGGATTTGGTCTTTATACCGATTTCGGGCATCACCACAAACTATTGCTAGCTATAAGCAATTAAGAGAAAATAATCAGATTCATTTCGTCTTGGGACGGGCTAAGCAAATTATCTGTACGGAACCTAATATTAGAGTGCTGTTAAATAATGGCGGCGAGGCAGTAGGTGAGAGAATAATCAATTGCACTGGTGTTAGGGTCGATCCTTTGCTTAGCAATCTGATTAGTAGCCGACTTGTCATACCTGATGCGCTCCAACAATCGATTGCAGTAGACGGCAATCTCAGAGTGCTTGACTCGAATCAAAAAGCATGGGAAAACTTGTGGTTAATTGGGCCAGCCACAATGGGGAGTTTAGGAGATGTGGTAGCTGCTAGCGCCATTACCAAGCAGGCAGAGCAATTAGCAGAGCAATTAGCAGAGCAGATGAAAATGGGAGTGTGAGCATGAGAGCAATTTTCTTTTTAGCCATTGCAATGCTTACTGCAACCTTAATACATGGCTGTAGTGATGGTAGTAACTCAACCACTTCAAGCGGAATTTCTGTTGATCCAGCAATTGTTGCCGCTGAAGTCGCCTGTATTAAGCAGTATGCTGCTAATCCTGAAAATCACTTTATGAACTATGTAGCCGCTATTGGTGCTGCTGAAGTAACTGATAATGTTCATAGTGGCTTACAACCCTGTGCTACGTTTACTGGCAGCATGAAGGGTAATAATCAGGTTGCTTTGTACCAGTCGCCCACGCAATACCCTGGCGGTATACAAATAGTTGTTCAAGGAGGACCGAATGCTGCGTTCTTGATTGGTGGGTCTCCTGGTTCAGCCGCCTCTTATGCAGGAGGGCCTTACGTCGCTCGTTTTAATCCCTTGACTGGAGCACAATTATGGCTCACGCCACTACCAATTCAAACGGGGCAGTGGGTTGTTGCTCCAAGCATGGGAGTCATTGCTGATGGCTCCGTGGTAGCAGCCATTGGAGCAACTCTTTATAAACTTGATCCCAATACAGGAATGATTACTTACCAAGTTCAACAACCTGTATTGGGCGGTGGAAATATCGTCGATGCGAATCTAGACGGGTTCATGCTTTCACCTAGTTCAGACGCATCAATTCTGATGAAAACTCAAAATCGATCAAACGGCTGCACAGTAGAAGGAAATTATGCCGCACAGAACTGCCCTGGAGCGCCAGCAAACCTTCCTGCAACTACGGTCATTGCCGCTAGCTCAACTAATTTAAGTAACCTGGCGGCGATTACATTAAAGACTGCTTCGGGCGCCCCTTTAAATATTGCTGCAAGACCTGTAGTCACAAACTTCAATGGTATTACCTATATGTATATGGCTGGTCCAACAACAGGGGTAAGGGTTATTTGGGATCCGAGTAAGAACACTCTGGCTCAAGATCCAATTTGGACACCAACATATGTATTGACTGGGCAGCTACAAGGACCTGCTCCTATAGTGATAGGAAATTGGATTATGTTCACTGCAAATGGTGGCAATTCCTATGCAACCCCCACCTGTGCAACTTTGGTTAGTCAAGCTGACCAAAAAATCAGTACTTATATCTGCCCTTGGGGCGGAATCAATTCACTCGCAGTCCTCAATGCTGCCAACCCAACACCAAATCCACTATATGCTAGTTTATCTTCAGCAAATTTTTCAGCTGATCCTTATAACAGCATGATTTTTATGTATGACATGTTGCTTGGAGGAGTGACTGCTATTAATCTCAATCAAACTACCGGCGCATTAACAATGGTGTGGAGTAGGCCTGATTGGAAGATTTCCGATTACATTCAGTCGATTGGGCCGGCAAGTAGCCGTGTGCTGATCTCGCAATACATTAATCAAACTAATCCTAGTAATCCATTCGTGAACGCAGATTGGAGTACTTATAATTATCAGGAAAGTGTCTTGATGGTAGATCAGGCAACTGGTCGCACACTAGCGCAATCGGCCAATACCGGTGCAACATCACAAGAGTGGATGATTACCCCTGGATACGGAGGAGTTTTATATGGCTTGTCGGTCGGCGCTTCTTCAGGCACCTACACGGCCCCTGGTCATCTAAATATTATGCAAGTGGCCAGCTGTAACAGCAATACTACTGCTCCTACCCCGAACTCACTGTTCTATGGCTCACTCACAGACTGTTCAACTGATTATTCAACCTTGAAACAGCCGAGTACTTCGCCTACAGCATTAAAAGTTCCGTGAGCGTATTTACTTGAAACCAACAATCTGTTAATTTACATCCAAAACTGATCCAATTAATGCCTTAATTTGCATCAAATATTGACCCAGCATCTGCTCAATACAGGCTGACAGTTAAAAGCAATCTCTTCCTTTAGGCGGATCATCATTTGCTGCAAAGGGCGGTTTTCACCAAACCTCTTTTTAACTCATATCAAGAGGGGGTTCAATTACCAAGGGTATGACCACCAGCAATGCTCCAAGATCCCCCATTGTTTAGCGTCGCCGTGAGCGAATTGACACCAGCAGGAAACAGGAGTTTAGTACCATTTGAAATAGTTGCTGAATCTAACACTACCCCTTGCCCATAACCACACATAGAACTTGCAGTAATCCAATAAGTAGGCGTCCCAATCAAATTGACTTGCTGATTGTTACTAGCCTGCACAATAAGAGCTGGACTGCCAGACATACCAAAACCGACGGCGAACATCGAAGGTGGAACAGATGAGTTCTCGGAAATAATAAGAGTGCCTACTGGACCATTGGTCTGACTCTGAAAAGAGCAGCCATATCCACCGCAGTCAAAACTGATTTGGTTCTGACTGCTCATACCAGTAGCCAGAACACTCTGAGCCCTGTTAAAGTTGCGTCCAGGAGAAACCGAGGTTAGCCCGCCCCATTCGAAAGAATAGGTACTCTCATCCCAACTCATGGAAGTACTCCCCATTGGGCTGACATAACGCGACATCCACACCAGTGAGGCCAAGGGCTGGGCGCCTTGGCCAGTTTGAAAAATACAAATGTTTGGATTCTCGAATGAATTATTGACAATTGTTACCGAGCGAGTGGTATTACCGTTACTAATACTAGGCGCAATCGTTGCCTGTGCCACCACAGGTGCTACCCCAGTACGCTCATCAATCTGACCATTAACCTTGGGTTCAGTAGGAGTTGATGCAGTAGTCGTGGCATCAGTTGTTGATGGAGCAGCAGCACTTACGGCACTAGCTCCACTAGAAG